>JBMYXO010000035.1:0-19182 GCA_049608465.1 Solirubrobacterales bacterium
TCGCTCGATAGCGCGAGCGCGTAACTCATCACGGCACCCATCGAGAAGCCGCCGAGCACCGTTCTGCTCGCGGGAATGCCCGATCGCGCGAACGCTGCGTCGTGAAACGCGGCGAGCGATTCGCGCGACGCGTGAAAAGTCGCATTGTCGGGAAACCCGACGCGCGGAACGAGATACCAGTGAAAACCCGGCGATCCCGGGAGTTCCAGCGGCGCGCGCGGTGCAACAACGTGCAGTCGATGCTGGGGATCGATTGCGTCGGCAATCGGCAACAGGTCGCCTTCGTACGATCCACGCCCGTGGTGGAGAATCAATTGACCGATCGCAGTTCCGTCGGCCGGACGCTCGTAGAACAAAAGGTCTTTCATGTGCCCGTAGTCTCGATCAGTTGATTGGTGATGTCCGTGACGCTATCGACGACTGCATGCGCCAGGTCGATGGCGTCCGGCGCAGGGGGGAACTCGCGATTCGGTACCGCAATGACCCGCATCTCGGCGGCGACGGCGGCACGAATTCCGTTACCGGAATCTTCTATCACCACGCAGTGTCCAGGATTCGCGCCCAGCTGTTCGGCGGCAGCGAGGAAGACATCCGGCGACGGCTTGCCTCGACCGACTTCCTCAGAAGAAACGGTGACTTCGAACGCGTCGGCAATGCCGGCCAGATCGATCACGAGGTCGATCAGTTCGCGGTTGGAGGACGAGGCGATTGCCAGCGGCCAGCGTTCTGCCGCGCGGAGCACGGCCTCGACCGCACCGTCAATCAGCGGAATGCTCTCGCGATACAACTCGATCAATCGGGCGACGACGCGACTGTTGATCTCTTCGGCGGGAAGCGGCACCTCCAGTTCGTCGCGCACGTAGGCGGACCACTCGTTGGATGCCATACCCATCATTGCGCGCTGCGCGCCAGCACCCCAGCGTCCGCCGGTCTGCTTGACGAGCTGCTCACGAGCTTCGTCCCAGAGCGCCTCGGACTCGACGATCACGCCATCCATGTCAAAGATCACTGCTTCTGTGGGCATCTCGATGAAGCTAATCGATCGGCATAAACGGACTATCGTCCGCTTGTAGTAGCATCGGCGCGATGAGCGTCGAACCGAACAAACACTTCGAACTCGGAGTAGTCACGTTCGCCGATACCGGTTCCGACTACAACGGTGGACAGGCGTTCACTCCGGAGCAGCGGCTGCGGAATCTGTTGGAGGAGGCCGAGCTCGCCGACCAGGTCGGTCTCGACGTGTTCGGTGTCGGTGAGCACCATCGACCGGACTTCGCGGTGTCGGCGCCGACGGTCACGCTCGCTGCGATTGCCGCTCGCACCCAGCACGTTCGCCTGACCAGTGCGGTCACCGTGCTCAGCAGCACTGATCCGGTGCGAGTGTTCGAAGAGTTCTCGACGCTCGACCTGATCTCCGGTGGTCGCGCGGAGATCATGGCCGGTCGTGGTTCGTTCACCGAAACGTTTCCGCTTTTCGGTCAGAATCTCGAGGACTACGACGAACTGTTCGCCGAGTCGCTTGAGCTGCTGCTGAACGTTCGTGAGCACGAAAAAGTCACCTGGACGGGCAGGCACCGAGCGGCGATTGACGACCGCGGCGTCTATCCGCGGCCGGTGCAGAACCCGTTGCCGGTTTGGATCGCGGTTGGCGGCACGCCGCAGTCGGTCGTCCGTGCCGGCCTGCTTGGCCTGCCGCTGACGATCGCGATCATCGGCGGCACTCCAGAGCGTTTTGTGCCATTCGTCGATCTCTATCGGCAGGCCTTGGAAAAGGGCGACCACCGAGATTTCCAGCTCGGGCTCAACTCGCACGTGTTCGTGAGCAAATCTTCGAACGCGGTGAACGACTACTTCGAATACATGTCGCCCGGCTTCACGCAGATCGGCAGGGAGCGGGGCTGGCCACCGATGACCCGCGAAAGTTTCGACCAGCGCATTCAAGGCGACGGCGTGCCGTGGATCGGTCACCCCGAAGAGATTGCCGCAAAGATCTTGCGCGAGCACGAACTGTTCGGCAACACGCGATTCCTTGGCCAGAGCAGCATCGGTCCGATGCCGCATGCGGAGGCGTTGAAGTCGATTGAGTTGTTTGGCACGGAGGTCGCGCCGCTCGTACGCGACGAGGTCGCCCGCCGCCAGGCGTGACGGACCACAATTCGGCCGTCCAGATCCGACAACCCCAAGAACCGTATGGACAAGGGCTTTCGCGCTGCATGCCCTGTCCATGCAGCGCGCCGCATGGACAGGGCATGCAGCAAGATCTCGCTTCGCGATAGGCCTCGCCCGGCCAGCCGAAAATGCGCCGAGAAGAACGCGCCGTTCATGTGGCACTCTCTTGCGCAATGGCTGAATCACGCCCAAGTATTGCCGCACCGTCGAATGATGACGGCGCAATGCTGGGCGCGCGGAGCCTCGAACAAGACCAAGCGCTGCTAACGGAAGTGCTGAGTGAGGTCGTCGCGGCGAGCGAGGGAGAGGCTGCCGTTGAGCTGCACGCGCGTGCCGTCGAGCTTGCACAACGCGCTCGCGATGGTGACGAGGCGGCGCCCGACGAACTGCGCGACCTCGTCCACGGCCTCTCACCAAGGATGACGGAGCTTCTTGTCCGCTCGTTGACTCGCTGGTTCCAGCTGATCAATCTCGCCGAGGACAACGATCGCGTGCGCAGGCTGCGCGCCCGGCAGGCCGCCAGCAGGCCCAGCCCGCGTAGCGGATCGCTTCGCGAGGCCGTCGCGCGGTTGGCCGAGCACGCCGGTGATTCCACGGCGCTCGCTGACCTGCTCGCGTCGGTCGAGATCGATCTCGTCATGACCGCGCACCCCACGGAGGCGCGCCGTCGCACGATCATCGCCAAACAGTCACGCGTATTTCACTTGCTGCGCGACCTCGATGAACGCCCTGGCCTGCCTGCAGACGACGCCGTCGTGCGGAGACGGCTGGCGGCGACAATCCACGAACTCTGGGGCTCGGACGAACTGCGCGCCGTGTTCCCGACCGTGCTCGACGAAGTGCGCACCGGGCTCGCGTACTTCAATTCGACCCTCGGCGACGTCCTACCGGTGGTCTATCGCGACGTCGAGTCCGCGGTGGCCGAGCTCCATCCAGACAGTGGCGTCGAGGTGCCTTCGTTCTTGCGCATGGGTTCGTGGATCGGCGGCGACCGCGACGGGAATCCGTTCGTCACGCCAGAGGTCACGATCGATGCACTTGAGCTGATGCGCGATCAGTGTCTTCACTTCCTCGAGCGAAGGGTCTCGCTGCTCGCCGAGCGGGCGTCATTCGCGGATCAGTTCGGTCATCGTGCCGAGGCACTGTTGCCGCTGCTTGTCGCGAACTTCGATCGTTTCCCAGAGCTCGCCCACGACCTCGAGCAGCGCAACCCACGCGAGCCGTATCGGCGAGTCTTCAGCCTGTTGCGTCGGCGCATCGAGGCCACGAGGCTCGATGAGGAGACCGGCTACGACAACGCCGACGAACTGCTGGCTGACCTCAAGCTGATTCGCGAATGCCTGCTCGTCGACCGCGGCGAACTCGCGGCCGGTGGGGACATTCACGACGTGATCAGACAGGTTGAAGTTTTCGGCTTCCATTTCGCCACGGTGGACATCCGCCAACACGCGCGCAGGCATCGTTCGGCGATCGGCGAGGTACTCGCTGTTCTGGGCATCGAGGACGACTACGTCGGGTTGTCGACCGACCAGCGCTGCGCGATCCTCCGCCGCGAGATCGGCGACCGCCGTCCGCTGGTTCCACAGGACATCTCAAAATTCACCGCCGAAACGCAGGAGACGATTGCCACCTTCCGGATGATCGAAAGCGCGATCGAAGGCAGGCACAAGGGGGCGATCGAGAGCTACATCATCTCTGGGGCGGAGGGTCCGGACGACGTGCTCGAGGTGCTCCTGATGATGAAGGAATCAACGATGAGCCGCGCTGGCGGGTTCGAGGCCGAGCTTCGGATCGTGCCGTTGTTCGAGAGCGGTGCGAGCCTGCAATCGGCTCCCCAGACGATGCGGTCGCTGCTGCAAATGCCGGAGTATCGAGCAGCGCTCGAGGCCGTCGGCAACATTCAGGAAGTGATGGTCGGCTACTCCGATTCGAACAAAGACGTCGGCTATCTCGCCTCCAGTTGGGGTGCATACAGCTCCCAACTCGCGATGGTGGAGGTGTTTCGCGAGTTTGACGTCTCGTGGTTGTTCTTCCACGGCCGCGGCGGTGTCGTCGGACGCGGCGGCGGTCCTACGAACAGGGCGATCCTCTCGCTGCCTCCGGGAGCAGTTGATGGCCGTCTGAAAATGACCGAGCAGGGGGAGGTGATGGCCTCCAAGTACGCGGTCGAGGAAGTTGCGCATCGTGAGCTTGAACTCGCTGCCGGCGCGACGCTGGTGTCGATGACGCAACGTGCCCACGATCGCGCGACCGTTGACGACGAGGAGTTTTTCAAGGTGATCGGGCGGATGGCGGAAATGTCCGCCGCGGCGTATCGCGGGCTCGTTTACGAAGATCCCGACTTTGTCGAATGTTTCATGGCGGTCACGCCGGTCGATCAGATCTCGCGGATGCAGCTCGGATCGCGACCGGCTCGCCGCAGTCCGGACGGCGGCATCGCCGACCTGCGCGCCATCCCCTGGGTGTTCTCCTGGACCCAGTCACGAGTGATCCTGCCGGCCTGGTTCGGGCTGGGAAGTGCTTTGGCCGAGGCACGCGACGAGTTCGGCGAAGGGGTCTTGCGGCGCATGCGCGACGAGTGGCCGTTCTTCGAAGCGCTCGTGAGCAACGCCGAAATGGCGTGTGCAAAGGCAGACATGTCGATCGCTCGACGCTACTTCGAACTCTGGGATGCAGAAGAACCGCGCGAGCGAATCTGGCACGCAATCGAGAGTGAGTTCGAGCGGACTTGCGACGAGTTGATTCGCCTGCGCGGAGGTGAACGGCTGCTCGACGCCGCACCGATTCTGCAGGCCTCGATCGATCGCAGAAACCCCTACGTGGACCCGCTGTCTTACATTCAGATCGAACTGCTGCGGCAACTGCGCGGCAGCGGTGACGCGGAACCCGAGCTAGACGCCCAGGGCGAGCTCATTGGTCGCCTCAGCCTGCTGACCGTCAACGGCATCGCCGGTGGGCTTCGCAATACCGGTTGACCCCTGCTGCTCAGAGCCCAACCCGGCTCCGCGCGACACTCGTAACAGTGCCCAGCCGAGCAGCAGCACGAGCGAGAAGGTCATCAGTGCGACCAGCGCGCTGCCGAATGCGAACAGCCATCCGGGCACGTCGGTGCGGCGCTCCCGCTGCATCATCGTGCGATCGGCGATCACGCTGCGCTCGAATTCGGCGGGCGCCAGCGTCGCGGGTACCCCGAGCGAGCTGTCGGCCGGGAGATAGAGCGGAACGCTTGCCATCGTCGACCCCCGGTGCACTCGGAACGCGGCCTTCCAAGTGCCGTAGACCGGCAGTGGCTCGGTCGTGCGCCAAACGCCCGGCGCAACGTTCTCGAGTTCGTCGACCTGGGCGATCGCGTCACCCTGCCAAGCAAAGCCGTGGATCCAGTCAGCATCGCTGCCGAACCGCGGGTCGCTGTAGGCGATCGTCGCGTTGACGGTTCGCTGCGGAGCGGCGGTGACCTCAGTAAGCGTGACGTTGGCCGTCACGCCCGCCGGGGCGGTGGTCGGAAGCAGGCCAATCGCCACAACGGCGAATATGCCGAGCGCACCGATCGGTGCCGCGCCAACCCGGCGGCCGAGTACTGCGCTGCCCGGATCGGCCGTCAATGTCGTGCCGAAGAAGGTGCCGACGACCGCGCCGCAGACTCCGACGACCATCGACAGCGCTGCAGCTTCGGGCAGGATCTGAGCAGGCCAAGCGATCGGCATCCAGACCTGGGACCAGCCGTATTCGGCGAGCATTCCCACGCTGCCGACGAGTACGCCGGCGAGGGCGGCAAATTTGTAACGGCCGCGTCGCAACGCGAGCAGAGCGGCCAGTTCGACCACCACTGCCTCTGCGGCGTAGAGCGGAAAGTGCAGTGTCAACTCGCCAAAGCCCTGGGCCACGATCAGACTGAGCAGTCCGCTGAGTGCGATCGATCCTGCCATCGCGATCAACGCGCCTCCCCGGCCATAGAGCGTGCGAGCCGCCGTCAGCACCAACGCGGCGGAAAACGCGATCAAGACAGGGTGGAAGAGCAGGCGAAACTGTGGGAATCCATAGCTGAATTCCTGCTGATAGGCGAGTGTCATTCCGGTCAAGGCGCCGCCCAGCAGCAGTGCGGTACTCACCCAGGCGAACGCGCCCTTGGAGTTCGCACCGTCACGGGCGTCCGCGCGGCGCTGGGCACGAGTGCGCGGCGGTCGCACGCTGCGCATGCCTTCGCGCATCAACACGAATGAGCAGAAGAGCACCAGCAGGCCGCCGGTGATCATCATCAGATGAGTCGGTCCCCACAACGTTACGTCCTGCCCGAAAAGGCGGTGCCAGACGTCGTCGGCGACAAATCCGGTCATCGCCATCGTGCCGCACGCGAGCATTGCCACGCCGCCGGCTGGAGCGAACCACTCGTGTCCCAGCCGCACTGCGGACGGTCCCACCGAATTACCCTTTGGCATGACCACTGCGAGCCAACCCGCGGTGACGAAAAGCACGACGCCGACGATCAGCAGGTAGTGGGAGGGATTCGCAAATGGACCGGCGTCGCGGCCGCTGTCCAGGTGCAGCGCGACGTCCCAGACGAAGCCGACGCCGGCGATCGCAAGTGCGACCACGGCGACCGCATAGGGAACGACGGACCAACCCGGAAGGCCGGTCCGCCGCCGAACGGCCGCGCTCGCGCGATCCAACAGGTCGGTGGAGCCAGCGCGGTGGCGCAGTCCGAGGACGACGAATATCGCCATCCAGACGCTGGTTGCGAGACCGCCGATGACGATCTGCTTGATTTCGGCTCCTGCTGCGGGTGCGGTCTCCACGGCCGCAGCCGTCGCGATGGAAAGTTCAGCGATCGGGACGTTCATGGGCGCAAGCGTACCGATCGGTACAAAAAACGGACGTGACTTCGATCACACAAGGCTTGCGGCTGGGAGAACGTCGATCAGGCCGGAGGCGCTAGCGACGTGAGCATCGCCTGGAACGCGCCGATCGTCTTCTCGAGTTCCGGAGTGTCGCCACGTTCGAGCCATTCAAGCGACAGCCCGAGAAAGCCAGCAAGTACGGCGGTCACCGCAATGTCGTCGTCGACGGTGATGCGGCGACCGTTCGCACGAGCGAGATGCAGTTGCTTGCGCAGCAAATCGCGAAAGCGATCCTTGAAGTTGGAGACAGTGCGATCGAGTCGAGCGTCGGTCACGGCCTCGGTCGTAACGCCGAACAACGCTACGAGCAGCCCACGATCGGCCGTGATCGCGGTCCACAGTTCGCTGAAACCGGCGGTGACGGCTTCCGCCGGGTCTTCGAGTCCGTCGATCGCGTCGTCCAACGCAGTGATCAGGCGCTCGCCGATCGATTCTGCCAACTGATCGAACAATGCCTCGCGGGAATCGAAGTAGTAGAGCACCATCCGTTTGCTGACACCGGCCTCATCGGCGACGCGCGAGAGTGACGTGGCCGAAAAGCCGTCGCGACCGAGGCAACGCAAGGCGGCGTCGAGAATTTCTTGGGCTTGGCGAGCGCCCTTGGGTGTGGGGGGTGCACTGAAGGCCATCGGGCTCATTTTAGTCGTAAGTGACTCAATAGTTACTTAGCCGCGGAACGGCGCGCCTGCTTCAATCCACCGATGCCTGCGATCGAGCTCAGCAACGTGGTCAAGCGCTTCGGCGAGATTACCGCCGTCGACGGCCTGACTCTCGACGTGCCGAAGGGGATATGCCTCGGACTGCTCGGCCCGAACGGCGCCGGTAAGTCGACGACTATGCGCATGTTGACCGGCCAGACGATCGCCGATTCCGGCGACATCAAGGTGCTCGGCCTCGACCTCCCGAACCAGTCCAAGCAGGCTCGTGCACGCATGGGAGTGGTTCCGCAGCTCGACAACCTCGACGTCGACGTCACGGTCGAGGACAACCTCGCCGTTTTCGCGCGCCTGTATCGAGCGCCCGACGTCCAGGCCGCCGTCAACCGTTCGCTCGAGATTGCGCGGCTCACCGATCGTCGCAAGGCAAAAGTGATGGAGCTCTCCGGCGGCATGCGGCGTCGGTTGCTTCTCGCGCGTGGTCTCGTGCACGATCCCGAACTCGTCCTGCTCGACGAGCCAACCGTGGGACTCGACCCCCAGATCCGCACGCAGCTCTGGACCTTGATCGACGGGCTGCGCAGCGCGGGCGCGACGATCCTGATGTCGACGCACTACATCGAAGAAGCCGAGCGCCTCGCCGATGAAGTCGCGGTAGTGAACGCCGGCAAGGTGATCGCGCGCGGAAAACCGAGCGACCTGATTCGCGAGCACGCGGGCACACGCACGGTCGAGATCTACGGCCCTCCGCACGAGCTCGACTCGCATCGTGAAAGGCTCGAGCTCGAGGGCGTCTCGGTGCGTGCCGCCGGGCCGGCGATCGCGGTGCTCGACGCAGAGCAGGCGCCACGCCACCTGATCCCGGATCATGCCGTCGAACGTGCGGCATCGCTCGAGGACGTATTCGTAAAACTGACTGGAGAGCACGCCGAATGAGCACCGATTCAGAAGCAGTGGCGATCGAGACAGCGAAACTGCGTCGCTTTGAGCCGCGGGCAATCTCCGCGGTGATGAGTCGCGAGGTCGCCAACTTCCGAACGTTTTGGAAGGGCACCACGTTCAGCAGCGTGCTCGAACCGACGATCTATTTGCTCGCGTTTGGTCTTGGACTCGGTTCGACACTGGTCGGCGACGTCGGCAGCATCCCTTACGTCGAGTTCGTCGGCACCGGTATGGTCGCGACGGCGGTGATCTTCAGCAGCGCGCTGCCGGCGATGTTTGGCACCTTCGTCAAGCACCATTTTCAACGCACCTACGACGCAATCCTCGCCACGCCCGTGGACACGGAGGAACTCGTCACCGCAGAAGTCCTCTGGATCGGCCTGCGTTCGGGCTTCTACGGCACGTTTCCCCTTTTGGTCACGATCATCTTTTTCGGCCTCGATCCAAAGTTGGGCATGTTGCTCGTGCCGATCTTCTGCATGGTCACGGCGATCGGCTTCGCAGGCTTTGGCGTGTCGGTCGCGGCCAAGGCCGAGAAGATCGACCAGTTCAATTACGTCACCACGCTTGCGATCACACCGTTGTTCCTGGTCGCAGGGACGTTTTTCCCGATCGACCAACTACCCGATGGTTTTCAGGTCGTCGCGCAACTCAATCCGCTCTACCAATTGGTCGAGTTGGTGCGTGGAGCTGCCTTCGGTTTTCAGACCGTTGACATTCTTCGGTTCTGTGGATTGGTTGCCTTCTCGACCGCGCTCTGGCGCCTTGCATGCGTGCTGATGCAGCGCCGCCTGATCGACTAGCGACGCTGCAGGGAGAACTTGGTCTGAAGCACTACCGCTTGGCGGAGAAGCGGTATGTCGCGCTCTTGCAGGTGGACTTGACCTTCAGCGAGCTGGTTTCCTCGGTCACGGAAAAGCTGCCGCTGGCGCGTCCATTCCGCCTCAATTTCAGCTTGAACACGTACTTGTAGGCCTCGTCACCGTTGTGAAAACCCTTGTTGATCCAGTTGAGCTTTCCGTTTCTCGGCAGCCAAGCCTGGTTGGGCATCAGCGGATTGCTCATGTAGTCGTTCGGACCATTTGGCACATCGGGGCAGACGATGTTCACCTGTGGGATGAATCCCTTGCCTGACAGGCAGTATCCCCTGCGTTTACGCGAGGTGAGTTTTACGTAGCAAGACCCCTTGTAGATCTTGAATTTGAAGCTTCCGGCGCTGCTCTTGGCCTTGTAGGTGCCAGTCTTGAAGCCCTTTTTGGCCGCGCTTGACGGCGCCGTGAAGATCGCGAACACAGCGACGGTGATTGCGAGGATGACTACCGAGCGTTTCATCTGTTGAATCCCTTCGGGAAGAATTTGCGTTGGCGCGAAGTTGCGGGCAGCACGCGTGCAGCGATTCGCCGAGGCGTCCAGCTTACCGATTTGAACTCGCTCGTTATTTACATCAAACGATGATAAGTTGAACACCGTTCACCCCCTGCCAGATCCAGCCCCAACCCGTCCACTCACCCCACAAGGAGTTCATTTTGGCCAGCAAACCCTTCCTCGCGGGTCGCACCTGCGTGATCACAGGCGCCGGCTCGGGAATCGGCCGCGCCCTCGCCGAGCGGATGTCGGGCATGGGTTGCCCAGTTGCCATATGCGACTGGGACGAGGTCGGTCTGGAAGAGACCGCGAACGGACTCGACGGCGACGTGTTCTCGCGCAAGGTCGACGTAAGTGATCGCATCGCGACGATGAGCTTCGTAAGCGACGTCAAGGATTGGGCACCGACGCCATTCGGCATGTATGTCAACAACGCCGGCGTGACCGTCAGCCAATTGGCGGCAGAGGCGGCCACCGAAGACGACGACTGGGTGATGAACGTCAACTTCTGGGGCGTCGTCCACGGCACGCGCGCATTCCTGCCGATCCTGCTCGAGCAGGGCGACGGGGCGATCGTCAACGTTTCGAGCATCTTCGGCATGATCGGTTGGCCGGCCCAGAGCATGTACTGCGCCTCAAAGCACGCGGTTCGTGGCTACACCGAGTCGCTGCGCCACGAACTGCGCGACACCGACATTCGCGTCTGCACAGTTCATCCCGGCGGCATCAAGACCAACATCGTCAAGAACGCCCGCTTCCACAAAGACGATCTCGGCAACACCGACCGCACGGTGCTTGAGAAGGATTTTGAAAAGGTCACGATCACCTCGCCCCGCAAGGCGGCGAAGATAATTCAGACGGGTGTGGACAAAAACAAGCCGCGCATCATGGTCGGGCCAGATGCGGTTGGTCTGGCGGCAATGCTGCGCTTCGCTCCGGTCAAGTACTTCGACGTGATCAAGAAGGGCGAGAGTCGGATTCGTCGCTAGCGACGGTGCCTTCGGCACGCTTGAGCAGCACGTCGCGTTCGCGCGAGTTGCGCGTCATCGAGGCTGCGCGCTCGAACTCTGTACGGGCCTCGGCGAAGCGTCCAAGCCTGTCGAGCAGGTCCCCGCGGACGCTCGGCAGAAGGTGGTAGTTCGCAAGTGCCGGGTCGTCCACCAGTTGATCGATCAGATCGAGGCCGGCCTGCGGCCCAGCCGCCATGCCGACGGCGACCGCGCGGTTGAGCTCGACCACCGGTGACGGCATGCGCCGACCAAGCGCGCCGTAGAGCGTTGCGATGCGTCGCCAGTCGGTCGCGGCAGCTTCGCCGGCTCGTGCGTGACAGGCTGCGATCTCGGCCTGCAACGTGTACGGACCGTAATCCTCGTTCAGGCTTTCCGCGCGTTCCAGTGCTGCCAGACCGTTGGCGATGGCCGTTGCATCCCAACGCGAGCGATCTTGCTCGAGTAGAAGAATCGCGTTTCCGTCGGCATCGACGCGGGCGTTCAGGCGCGATGCCTGCAGTTCGATCAACGCGAGCAATCCGAATACCTCGGCCTCGTCGGGTGCAAGTGTCGCCAGCATTCGCCCGAGCCGGATCGCATCCTCGCAAAGCTCGCGACGCAGCCAGTCGTCACCGGACGTCGCTGCATAACCTTCGTTGAAGATCAGGTAGATCACCTCCAACACCGAAGCCAAGCGTTCCGGCAGCTCGGCGCCGGTCGGAATCTCGAACGCCACCTTGTTCTCAGCGAGCGTACGCTTGGCACGCGAGATTCGCTGGCCGACCGTCGACTCAGAGACGAGGAACGCTCGTGCGATCTCGTCCGTTCGCAATCCACCGAGCATCCTCAGCGTCAGCGCCACGCGGGACTCCTTGGTCAGCGATGGATGGCACGTCGTGAAAATCAGCCGCAGCACGTCGTCCTCGATCTCAACGTCAAGCCGTGCCGCGATGTCGGGCGCGTCGAACGCTCCGCGAGAACGCATTTCGCGGCCGATCTCATCGCGTTTGCCCTCGAAGGACTTGCTGCGACGAACGCGATCGACTGCGAGGTTGCGGGCCGTGGTCATCAGCCAGGCTCCCGGCGAGTCGGGGACGCCTTGAGCGGGCCAAGTCTCGATCGCCTTCACAAAGGCATCCTGGGCGAGTTCCTCGGCCAGGCCCACGTCTCCGCCGCAGAACCGAGCAAGCCCAGCCATCAGCTGCGCAGATTCGCTGCGCCAGATCTGTTCGATCTGAAGATTGCGTTCGTCGCTCGACACGAGCTCGGATTAGATCAGGTCTGGTCACTGTTGAAACGACGAATAACCAGCGCTTGTTTCGACACGCGGCGCGCCGAGAGCCCCTCGGTGTCAACTGACCGACGGGGCTCTTGGTGGCTGAAAACGGCTATTGAAGCTGAGTCAGTGGTGTCGGTCGGTGTCGTCGCGTCGCGGGCGCTCATCGCCCGGTCGTACTGACATCGCGGAGGCAACTATGGTCCCGATCACCAGGGCCACTGCGCCGAACACTGGCAGCATGAACAGCAGTGTGTTTTCGGATATTTCGAGCATGATGGAGATCCTTTCAATGGCGGAGATTGGGCCTCAGTGCCCCGACCGCACTCCTTGCGGTAAGCCATGGACGCTACGGAAAAAATTCGCAAATTCCGCAAAACCCCTTCAGTTTTTCACGCAAATTGCGGGTTAATTCCGTTGAGCTGACCTGCTGAACTGGCCACTCAGCCAGTTTTCGCCGATCGGCGAATCCGGTCACCCTCGGCCAACGCGCCGTCCAGCGGCGGTGCGAACATGTGTTTGTGGGTTCCCAGGCGACAATCCTGCATGCCGATCTCGATGCCTTCTACGCGTCGGTTGAGCAGCGAGACGACCCCGAGCTTCGCGGCAAGCCCGTGATCGTCGGCGCCGGTGTTGCGCTGGCCGCAAGCTACGAAGCGAAGGCGCGCGGCGTCACAACGCCGATGGGCGTGACGCAGGCAAAGCGGATCTGTCCCGAGGCGGTCGTCGTACCCCCGCGGATGGAGGCCTACTCGGCAGCAAGCAAAGAGGTGTTCAAGATCTTTGAGGAGATTTCGCCGCTCGTCGAGGCGATTTCCGTCGACGAGGCATTCATCGATGCGACGGGTATGGAGCACATCTCCGGCACGCCGCGCGAAATGGCAGAACGTATCCGTCGAGAGACTCGCGAGCAGGTCGGCCTGCCGATCACGGTCGGTGTCGCCAACGTGAAGTTCATCGCCAAAGTCGCAAGCGCATTCGGCAAGCCCGACGGTCTGTACGTGGTCGAACCAGGCAGCGAGCTGGATTTTTTGCACCCGCTCGACATTGAGAAGCTTTGGGGCGTCGGCAGGGTGACTTCGGAGAAGCTTCGCGCCCGCGGTATCCACACGATCGGCGACATCGCCGCCTATGGCGAAGACCGGTTGGCGGGGATCGTCGGCAAGTCGGCAGCCGCCCGATTCGCTGATCTCGCCAACGCGCGCGACCCGCGGGGAGTGCAACGACGTTCGCGACGGAAATCGGTTGGCGCGCAACGCGCCGTGCCGAAACGCCCGTACAGCAGTGACGAGGTGGACCAGTTCCTCACTGGGCTGGTCGAGAAGGCAGCGCCGCGCCTGCGCAAGACGGGACGTACGGCACGGACCGTCGTACTTGGCATCCGCTTCGGCGACTTCACGCGCATCAGTCGGTCCCACACGCTGTCGCGCCCGACCGCCAACACCGAGGAGTTCCTCACTGCGCTGCGCGATCTGCTTGAGCCAGAACTCGACCAGATTCGCGAGCGCGGAATAACGCTGATCGGCATCTCACTGGCCAATCTCGAAGAGGGCGCGCAACTCGAGTTGGACTTCTCCGAGACCGCCAAACGCCGAGCCAATCCGCGTGTGGACGAAACTCTCGATGCCGTCCGCGAACGCTTCGGAAAGGACGCGATCAAGCGCGGTGTGCTCGTCGAACACGAAGAGGGGATCAGCGTCCCGTTGCTGCCGGACTGAGCTGCTCGGCTAGTGCTTGCTTGCTTTCGCAAGCATGCGATCACTGATCTTGTGCGTCATCGTCAGCGGCGTGAAGCGATTCAACCAGCGTGTCGCCTTGCCGCGCAAGCTCGGAACGATCAGGAAACCGCCGCCGTCGATTCCGGCGAGAATCATCTTCGCGGCTGGCTCCAGCTCCATGCTGCCGGCGAACTGTTTCAGTTCGCCCGTGATCTTTGAACCGCTGCGACGCTCTTCCTCCACCATTGGTGTGACGACTTCGGGCGGAGCGACAACAGAAACTTCGATGCCCTTCGGTTTCAGTTCAAGGCGCAGCACTTCGGCCAGCCCGACGACGCCGAACTTGCTCGAGCAGTAGGCGCTGTAGCCGTAATTGGCAACAAATCCAGCCAGCGAAGCGACCAACACCAACCTTCCGCCGTCCTCCAAGTGGGGAATCGTTGCCGCAGCGACGTTCCTGCTTCCGTAGAGATTGATGTCGACGACGCGGCGAAATTCGTCCTCGCTCGTATCGATGAACGGCTTGGCGGTCACAACGCCGGCGCTGTTCACCACCAACCTCGGGGCGCCGAGCACTGCCGCGCCGCCATCGACCGCGGCTTTGACATCCGCCACATCGCGGACGTCCACTTCTTCAAAATGCACGCCGCCAGAGCCGGCCGACGCGAGCTGATCGCGTGCGTCATCGCTGAAACCGACGTCCAGGGCGATCACGTCGTCGCCGCGAGCGATCAGCAGTTCTGCGAGGCGCTTTCCGATCCCGCTCCCTGCGCCAGTGATCAAAGTCGTCATTCGGCAGAGACTACGTGTATTTGCCGCAAGCAATGGACTCAGCGCCGGCGCAGTGGTCAATCTCAGTTGGCGTCCGTTCCCCAAATGGGTGAATCGCTGCGATTTTCGACTAGTTTTCGACGACACAATTTTCGCCCCCACTCCCGCATCAGGAGCTTCAATGACCGTCGAAGAATTGACCGACCACCAACGGCTCGCCCTTGATAATCGATCGAAGACGGTTGCCGAGATGTTCAGGACGCGAGTCGAGAAATCCGCGCAGCGCGAGGCGTTCCGCTTTCCCGACGAGAACGAGAACTGGCAGTCGGTCACGTGGGCGGAGGTTGGCAGTCGCGCTGATGCTCTGGCGGCCGGTTTGATTTCACTGGGTGTCGGCGTGGAGCAGTGCGTGGCGATCATCTCCGGAACGCGCTTCGAGTGGATCCTCGCCGACCTCGCGATCAACTCGGCCGGCGCCACGACCACAACGGTCTACCCATCAACGATGACTGACGACGTCTCCTACATCCTCTCCGACTCTGCCTCGGTGGTTGTGTTCGCCGAAGACGATGAACAGGTCGCAAAGCTTCGCGAGACACGCAGCGAGTTGCCCCAGGTAACCAAAGTGATCGCCTTCAGCGGCGAGACAGACGGGGATTGGGTGATCGGTCTCGACGAGCTCGAAAAGCTCGGCGCAGATCTCCTCGCGGCCAGTCCTTCGACCGTTGACGATCGCATTGCGGAACTGACACCCGATTCGATTGCCACCTTGATCTACACGTCCGGCACGACTGGCCGGCCAAAGGGCGTTCGCCTCAGCAACGATGGATGGTGTTACGTCGCGCGCGGCGTCGCCAGCGCAGGTTTCATCGGTGATGCCGACCTGCAGTTCCTCTGGTTGCCGTTGGCCCACGCGTTCGGCAAATTCCTGATCGTCGCGCAGCTCGAGATCGGTTTTGCGACAGCCGTCGATGGCCGCGTACCGAACATCGTCGACAACCTCGCGATCGTCAAGCCGACCTTCATGGGCGCGGCTCCGCGCATTTTCGAAAAAGCGCATGGTCGAGTTGTGTCGATGGTCGCCGAAGAAGGTGGACCGAAGGAGAAGATCTTCCACTGGGCCTTTGGCGTCGGCATCAAGGCGTCGCGACTCGAGCGCGAGGGCAAGACCGTTCCGCCACTGCTCGCATTTCAATTGAAACTCGCCGACAAACTCGTGTTTGAGAAGGTGCGTGAGCGCTTCGGCGGCAACATTCGCTTCTTTGTTTCTGGCGCCGCGCCGCTTTCGCTGGACATCGCCGAATGGTTCCACGCCGCGGGCCTGCTGATTCTTGAGGGCTACGGCATGACCGAGACCTCGGCGGCGTCGGTCGTGAACACGCCGTTCGCCTTCAAGCTCGGGTCGGTCGGTCGACCCGTCACAGGCACAGAGTTGAAGATCGCCGAGGACGGAGAGATTCTCCTGCGCAGCCCTGGGGTGATGCGCGGTTACCACAACCTCGAGGAGGCGACCGCCGAGGCTCTGGTCGGTGACGGCTGGATGGCTACCGGTGACATCGGCGAGGTCGACTCCGAGGGGTTCGTTCGGATCACTGACCGCAAGAAGGACCTGTTCAAGACCTCCGGCGGCAAGTACGTGGCGCCGACGCACCTGGAAGGCCTGTTCAAGGGAATCTGCCCACTCGTCAGCCAAATCATGGTCCACGGTGCCGAGCGCAAGTTCGTGTCCGCGCTGATCAGCCTCGACCCGGACGCCGTCGAGCTGTGGGCCGAGAGTCACGGCATGGCCGGCAAGTCATACACCGAGATCGTGACCTCAAACGAAATGAACGAGCTGATCAGTGGTCATATCAAGGAACTCAACAACAAGCTCAATCCGTGGGAGCAGATCAAGAAGTTCCACATCCTCGAGCGCGACCTGACGATCGAGGACGGCGAAATCACCCCGAGCATGAAGATGAAGCGCAAGGTGATCGAGGAGCACAATGCGGATGTGCTTGAGGGCTTTTACGCCTAGGCCGGCCCGACCGATGGGTCCGCCCGCCGGCCCGAACGCGCCCGCCGATTGCCATGCCTCAAAACCGCGCTGCCCTCGCCCCGCGGGCGAGGGCAAGCTGCATATTCCAGGTGCTAGAGCGAGGCTCGATGGAATGCGCCACGCGGTCGATCACCTGCGCGTTCCGACGACGGACTGAATGAGACCGGTAGGCTCGATCGTCATGCGGGCATTCAGAACAGCAGTCGAACAGCGCGATCTGGTGGCGGCAGTGGATCTTCTCGCTGACGATGTCGAGTTTCACAGCCCTGTTGCCTTCAAGCCGTTCAAGGGCAAGGAAGCGGTTACCGAGGTGCTTCGCGCCGTGATGGACACTTTCGAGGACTTCGTCTATACCGACGAGCTTGAACGGGATGGGTTCTCGACGCTCTTCTTCGACGCGCGCGTCGGTGAGAAGAAGCTCCAAGGCGTCGACATCCTGCGACTCGACGACGACGGCAAGATCGCCCACTTCACCGTGATGCTGCGCCCGCTATCAGGCGTGATCGCGATGGCCGAGGCGATGGGACCAAAGGTCGCGCACCTCGCCAAGGTGTAGTCCACGACACGCCTGGCCGAAATCAGCCCGGGCACTCGATCCAGCGCACGATCTTTCCACCGCTCAGCTCGTGCCACGACGGCGCCGACGGCGGCGGGTCGTGTTTGAAGGCCTCGATCACCTCGCTCGGGCCGTGCAGCTGATCCTCGATCGCGGTCGTCCAGTGAACCGCTGGATCGAGCATCCGTTCAAGCTCGCGCCAGTCACGCGCCTCGATCGCGTCGAGCACATCGCACACGGCAGGTGGAAAGTCGGCCATCAACCTTGATTGTTGCAAGATTCTCGATGATCGTATTGCGCGTCCTCACAAACGTTTCGTCGCGTGACAACCTGCTCCATGACGCATCGAGCATCCGCATCAGGGCATCGTCGGCGTCAAGTCACACTGAGCCGATCTGACCGAAGGCAACTAGTGTCCGTTCGGGGATGAGCGATGCGAACGAACCCGTGGTGGTGTATGTCTCCTCGTCGCAGGGCGAAGCCGAGATGATCCTCTCGCTTTTGCGCGACGAGGGGATTGTCTGCATGTCACGTATGACCGACCGCACAGCTGGATTTGGCGACGGAGTTGGAACGTGGGGGCCGCACGAAGTGTTGGTGCGGCAGAGTGACGCAGCGACCGCGCGCGAACTGCTCAGTCAGGAAGATGCCGCGCAGTGATCAAACGCGCCCGGCTCCACGTCGCACATCAGCCCGCGATGACAATTTTTCCCTGCGGGTGTCCTTCGCCCTGATGGCGCATTGCGTCGGGGACTTCGTCCAAGGCGAAGCGACTGTCGATTACCGGCGCGATCGCTCCGGATTCGACGAGTTCCTTCAGGACGGTCAGGTCCTCTCTGTTGTGTTTTACGACGAACACGCGCATCCGCTGGCGCACGAACGGCGCGAGCAGGAGCGCCTTGGCCTGACGACTCATGCCCAGCAGGCGTCCCATGTCCTTGACGCCGACCACCACGTACGTGCCCCGAGGGCTCAACACCCGTCTGCAGTCCGACAACGAATGGTTTCCGACCAGATCGATGAGCACGTCGTACCGTTGCCCGGCCTGAGTGATGTCCTCGTGCCTGTAGTCGATGACGTGTTCGGCGCCGAGTGAGCGGACAAGTTCAACGTTCTTGGTGCTGCAGACACCGGTCACGCTAGCCCCGAACGCCTTCGCGATCTGCACCGCGAACGTTCCGACACCGCCCGACGCGCCGTTGACCAACACGGTTTGCCCGGGTTGGACCTTGCCTTGATCGCGAACAGCAGCAAGAGCGGTGAGCGCCGAGTCTCCGACGGCCGCAGCCTGTTCAAACGTGAGGTCGGCCGGCTTGGGAAGGAGGTTTTCCTCCGCAGTACACGCATACTCGGCGAAGGCGCCATCGCACCAGCCGAAGACATCGTCGCCCGGTCGAAACTGCTCGACGTTCGCTCCGACCGCCTCGACCGTACCGGCGATGTCGATTCCCGGCACCGCGCGGCGCGGTTTGCGCAGGCCCATCGCCGCGCGCACAACAAACGGCACACCCCGAAGTACGTGCCAGTCGCCGATGTTGACGGCAGCCGCCCGGACCGCTACCAGCACCTCGTCGTCCTTCGCCACCGGCATGTCGACATCTTCGAGTCGCAGCACATCGGGTGAGCCGTACTTCGTTTGAACGATCGCCTTCATCACGTTGTCCACTCCGCGATTGATGTCGGGGTTGCCGAAAGGTTTGGAGCGACCCTAGCCGCCACCTGGCAGGACAACCTCATCGACGGCAGACAGCGAGCGCGCCCGAGAGGATTCGAACCTCTGACCTTCGGTTCCGTAGACCGACGCTCT
>JBMYXO010000036.1:0-18758 GCA_049608465.1 Solirubrobacterales bacterium
CGCCCCGGCCTCGGCCAACGCTGCGATCGCCAGCGCGTTCCACGACGCGATCCGTTTGTCGTCTCGTGCAGGCCAAGCGCGATCGGCGCGGCGGCGATAGAGCGCCAGGCGCACCTGGTTGAAGATCTCGTCGGGAGGGCGCTTCTCCGGCGCGTTGACGAACAGCACGTTCTTGCCCTCGAATTCGCCGTGATCGATCACTCCCCAATACGTGAAGAAGTCGCCTACATGGCCAGGGGCGGCAGACTCGATCACCTCTCGCAGCTCGTCGATGTCCCATGCATAGAACGCGCCTTCTTCGAGGTGACCTTCATGGTCGAGTGAGTCGGCATCGAGGGCGCTTGCGAACCCGCCTTCGTCGCCACGCATCTCGGTGAGCATCCAGTCGAGCGTGGAGCGCACGACCGTCGAATGACGCTCGTCACCGGTTAGCTGCCAAGCGTGCAAATAGTTGCGGGCGAGCAGCGCGTTGTCGTAGAGCATTTTCTCGAAGTGCGGGATGTGCCAGCGCGCATCAACCGAGTAGCGGGCGAAGCCGCCGCCGATCTGGTCGTGAATACCGCCGTCTGCCATCTTGCCGAGCGTGAACAGTGCGTTGGCGCGGGCCTGCTCGTCCTCTTGCCCGAGCAGAAAGTCGATCACCGACGTGGATGGAAACTTCGGCGCGCCGGTGAACCCGCCTAGCGTGCCATCGAATTCATTCGCCAGCGTGGCTCGTGCCTGCCGGATCGTCTCGGGATCGATCGGATCGGCTGGTGCCTGCAGGCGGGCGGTGCGACTGAGCGCGTCGATCATCTGCTGGCGGGAGCCTTCGATCTCGTCGCGTTGTTTCTGCCAGGCCTCGTCGATCGAAAGCAGTATCTGCTGGAAGCTCGGCATGCTTGAGCGCGGCTCGGGCGGAAAGTACGTGCCGGCGAAGAACGGGACCTGATTGGTGTCGAGAAAGACCGTAAGCGGCCATCCGCCGTGCCCGCTTATGGCCTGCGCTGCCTCCATATAGATCGCGTCGATGTCCGGTCGTTCTTCGCGATCGACCTTGATGTTGATGAACCTGGCGTTCATCAACTCGGCCGTGGCTTGATCCTCGAACGACTCATGCGCCATCACGTGGCACCAGTGGCAGGACGAGTAGCCGATCGACAGCAGGGTCGGGCGGTCGAGTTCTTTTGCCAACGCCAGCGCCTCTTCGCCCCACGGGTACCAGTCGACGGGATTGTCGGCGTGCTGGAGGAGGTAAGGCGAGGACTCTTCTGCAAGGCGGTTGGACACAGGCAGGAACCTATCCGAGACGCGTCGACTTGACGCACAACGGCGTGTTAGGTTCCGGGCCCGAGATGAACGGCTGCCAGAAATCAGCGATCGCCGGATGCGTCGCCGTACTGCTTTGGAGCGTCGCAGGGTTGATCGTCAACCCGGACTTCTCGACTGGGGTCGATGCGACATCAGAGCTGGTGCTCGGGGTTGACATGAACGGTTGGCATGCGGTGTCCGGCTTTCTCGTGGTTGTCCCGGTGCTCGCGGTCCTTCGCAACGAAGAGCTGCTCCCGTGGGTGATGCTGGCGGCCGCGTTCGGGCTGTTTGCCACGGCAGGATGGGCGCTGTTCACGGAGTATCCGGCTGGAGGATTGTTCTACTTCCCGAACCGTCTCGGCGACGTGCTGTTGCACCTCGGCACGACCGCAATCTTCGGTTACGGCGCATGGGTCGGGCTCAGTCGCCGCGCAGCTCAGCCCGCTTGATCTTTCCGCTGGCCGTTTTCGGCAGCGCGTCGACGAACTCGACGATGCGCGGGTACTTGTAAGGAGCGGTGACATCCTTGACGTGTGCTTGTAGTTCGGTGGCGAGCGCATCCGACGGGGCCACACCGTCCTTGAGCACGAGGATCGCGCGAACCACCGCGCCGCGCTCTTCGTCGGGTGCCGCGACTGCCGCCGCCTCGGCGACGGCCGGATGAGTGATCAGCGCGCTCTCGACCTCGAACGGGCCGATCCGGTATCCGGCCGAGAGGATGATGTCGTCGCCGCGCGAGTCGAACCAGATGTAGTCGTCCTCGTCCTGCGAGACGAGGTCGCCGGTGCGCCACCATGCTTTGCCGGATTCGTCGAGCTGCAGGTCTGGCGCGGCCAGCTCGCCCGGACGCCCGTAGCCGGTGAAGAAAGTTGGCACGGTCGCTGGGTCCACCCACAACTCGCCATCGACGATCCGCGTCTCGATTCCGGGCATCGGTCGACCCATTGAACCCGGTTTGATCGGGTCGCCCGGGCGAACAGCCGTGATCGCGCCGGTTTCGGTCTGGCCGTAGCCGTCGCGGATGTCGACTCCCAGACCGTCATGCCAGTTCTTGAAGATCTCGGCGTTCAGAGCTTCGCCTGCACTGACGCATTGGCGGAGCGAGTCAATGGGCGATAGTTCAGTGCGGCGAGCGATCACGCGATACTCGGTCGGCGCCATGCAGAGCGTGCCGACATTCTCGGCCGCGATCGTTGCCATGCGTTCTTCCGGATCGAAGCGCTGGTCGTGCAGTACAGCCGCCGCGCCGCAGAGCCACGGCGTGAGGAAGACGTTGCGCGCGGACTTGGACCAGCCGCTCGCGGCGGTGCACCAGGCGATCTCGCCGGGGCGGGCGCCGAACCAGTTGTCGGCCTGTAGGCGTTGGCCTGGCAAACAACCGTGGGTGTGGACTACCGGCTTGGCCTCGCCGGTCGTGCCGGAAGTGAAAATCATCAACGCCGGGTCGTTCGGTCCGACGTCGACGGCTGGGGTGGGGGAGTGTGTTGCGAGGGAATCGTCGGGCACGAGGATCGTCTCGCCGGACCAACCGCTGGCCTCCAGCTCTGTCCTGTTGCGTTCATCGCAAACCACGAGTTTCGGCGCGGCCTTCTCAAACCGCAGCTTCAGGTCCTTCGCACGCAGCATCTCGTTGCACGGGAGCACGACCGCGCCCATCCGCCAGCAAGCAAGCATCGAGAACACCCACTCTGGGCGGTTGCCGATCATCGTGAGCACTACGTCGCCAGGCTCGACGCCGCGGGCTGCGAAGGCACCTGCGTAGGCGGCGGAACTCTGGACGACTTCTGCAAAAGCAAAAACGCGCCGATCGCCGGCGCGAGAAAGCTCAATCAGCGCGTTTCCCGGCGGGTCGGCGGCAAGGCGATCGACGATCGCCGGAAAGCTGTTGAATGAAGCCACGGCCGGAGACTAATGCGCCGCGCAAGCCATGGGAATCGCGAGTTTTTGTCCAGGACTCTCCCTGAGGGGGAGTCCTGGACAAAAAAACCGCTTGCGAATCAACTTCGGTCGGCGGTTACTCGTAGAGCTTGACGACTTCGACGGTGCCCGACGGTGCCGCGTCTACGCAGAGGTTGCACAGCACGCATTCGTCGAGGTTCTTCGTGACAATCTCCAGCGATCCGCCATCGCCGGCGGCGAAAATGTCAACCGGACAGGCGTCGACGAGCTTGGTCGTGATCTCTGGGTCGTTCTTGATCGAGTCATCGACCTTGACGTCGATGAACAGGTTCTCTGCGACGGTCATGCCGTCACCTCCTGCTTCTTAGAAATTTGCGCCTTCACCAGGTCAGGGATCTCGGCGATCTCCTCGGCGACCTCGATGCCGGCTTCCTTCAGACGCGCGATCTTCTCCGTCGCGGTGTCGGCTTTGCCCTCGACGATCGTTCCGGCGTGGCCGAAGCTCATGCCGGGCATCTCGTCCATGAATTTGCCGGCCATGAACGCGACAATGGGAAGCCGGGACCGGTTTTCGGTGACCCACTCGGCCAGCTCGGCCTCCATGCGGCCACCGGGCTCCGTGTAGATGACGATCGCCTCAGTCTGCTCGTCGGCCTCGAACAACGGCATCAGCTCGGTGTAGGTCGAGCCGATGATTGCATCGCCGCCGATCGACACTGCGGTCGACTGGCCGAGGCCAGCTGCGGTCAGCGTCGACGAGATCTCAGTGGTCATCCCGCCGGAGCGCGACATCACGCCGATCGACCCGGGCGTGTAGGCCTTGGCGGCGTCCTTCGCGGGACCACCGATTCCGCCCATCTTGATGACATCCGGAACGATCGCTCCCAAGCAGTTCGGGCCGATGATGCGAGCGTCGCACTCGTTGGCGAATTCAACCATCTGCGCGACGTCCTGGCGCGGGATGCGCTCGGTGACGATCACGATGATCTTGATGCCATTTGCGAGCGCTTCCATGACGGCGTCCTTGGTGAAGGCCGGCGGGACGGTCACGACAGAGCCGTCAATCGGCCCGCCGTGGTGCTTGACGGCCTGCTCGACAGTGTCGAACACCGGCACGCCGTGGACCTCACGTCCGAGGCGGCCCGGCGTTACTCCGCCGACGACCTTTGCACCCTTGCCGTACTCCAAGCACTCTTTCGTCAGGTTCACGGCCTCGCGACCGGTGATGCCCTGGACGATGAAGGTTGTGTCTTCGTTCAGGAGGATGCTCATGCTGCTGCTCCGATCTTGTCGACTGCGCGTTTTGCCGCTTGGTGCATCGAGACAGAGCGGTCGCAGTACTCAACTCCGTACTTGTCGAGGATCTTGTAACCCTCGTCCTCCCAGGCCCCGGGGATGCGGAAGATCGCGATCTTCTCGGCCGGGTCGTAGCCCAGCTCAAGGCAGGCCTTGATCACGCCACGCGCGACGATGTCCACACGCGTGTTCGAGACGATGCTCATCATCACGGCGATCTTGTCGACCCCCGGCTTCTGCAGCACCAGCTTGGCGAGCCCGCAGGCCTTCGCGACCGACGGGTTGCCGCCGATCTCGCAGTAGTTGGCGGGCTCGCCGCCGAACTTGCGGACCGCGTCGAACAGCGTCAACGAACCGCCGCCGGCACCGATCACGAGGCCGAGGTTGCCGTCGAATTCGGTGACGTTTCCGGCCACACCGCGGTGGTCCATGCCGTCGACCTCTTCGCCGGCGATCTCGAACGGGGTGGCCTCGCGAGCTTCGCGGGTCTCCTCGTCGCCGATCTCCAAGTCCTTCAAGAGCGCCTTCTGGCGCGGACGCGCCTCGTTCTCCATGTCCATGTGCGCGTCGAGCGCGACGAACGAGCCGTCGTTGAGTTCGCCCAGCGGATTGATCTCGGCAAGCGTCATGTCGCGCTCGAGAAACAGCTTGGCCAGGCGCGAAAGTATCGGCGTGATGCGCTGCAGCGCGCGGCCGGTCACACCGGTCTGCGCGATGCATTCCTTGGCGAGATAGTCGAGCGGCTCCGTTCTGCTGCTGAAGTGAACTCGTCCCACATGATCCGGATGCTGCTCGGCGACTTCCTCGATGTCGATTCCGCCCATGTCCGAAAACAACATCACCGGCTTCTTGCGGATGCCGTCCCAGACCACGCCCAGGTAGTACTCATGCTTGAGGTCGGCCTTCGGGTCAACGAGGATGCCACGCGGCATGTGTCCGTTGATCTCCAGCTTCAACACGGTCTCGGCGTGGGCCTTGGCCTCGTCCGGCGTGTCGGCGAACTGGACACCGCCGGCCTTCATGCGGCCTCCGGAGAGCACCTGCGACTTGATCACGGTTGGCCCCGCGATGCGCTCGGCGATCTCGCGGGCCTCATCCGCTGATCGGGTGAAGCCGTAGTCGGTCACCGGGATTCCGGCGCGTTTGACAATCTCGCGCGCCTCGTACTCAAAAAATCTCACGTCAAATACTCCTCGGGGGTCGTTTACCCAGGCCGAACGGGCCTAGGCGTTGGCGGGCGTCAGGCCGTAGGCCTCCGCCAGCTCTGGGTCGTTCTTCGCAAGCATCTCGGCCAGGTTCACCATCACCTTGCACTGCTTCCAGGTTGCGTCGTCCTGCATCTTGCCGTCGATCATGTGCACACCGCGGCCGTCGGGAATCGCCTCGATCACCTTCAGCGCCCACTTGACCTCGTCCGGGTCGGGCGAAAACACCTTTTTGGCGATCGCGATCTGGCGCGGGTGCAGCGACCACGTTCCCACGCAGCCCATCAGGAATGCGGCGCGGAACTGGGCCTCGCAGCCGACATCGTCACCGATGTCGCCGAACGGACCGTAGAACGGCAGAATTCCGTTGCCGGCGCAGGCGTCGACCATGCGGCCGATCGAGTAGTGCCAGAGGTCCTGCTGGAAGGACGGGCGGGCGGCCTCTGGGTCGTCAGCATTCGGGTCTTCAACGACGCGGTAGCCGGGGTGGCCGCCGCCGACGCGAGTGGTCTTCATGCGACGCGAGGCGGCGAGGTCGGCCGGGCCGAAACTCATTCCCTGCATGCGCGGGCTGGCGGCGGCGATCTCCTCGACGTTCGTCACACCCTGCGCGGTCTCAAGAATGGCGTGGACGAGAATCGGACGGTCGAGACCGGCCTTTGCCTCGAGCTGCGCGAGCAGGCGGTCCACGTAGTGGATGTCCCATGCGCCTTCCACCTTCGGCACCATGATCACTTCGAGCTTGTCGCCGATCTCCGTGACCAACTCAGTCAGATCGTCAAGCACCCACGGGCTGTCGAGGCTGTTGACGCGCACCCAAAGGGCCGTGTCGCCGAGATCGACCTCTTTGCCGATCTTGATCAATCCGGCACGGGCGGGGAGCTTGCGGTCCACCGGAACGGCGTCTTCGAGGTTGCCGAGCAGGATGTCGGTCTTGGTGGCGATGTCGGGCAGTTTGTCCAACATCTTCTCGTTCGACGGATCAAAGAAGTGGATCATTCGCGACGGCTTGATGGGGATCTCTTTGAGCGGATCCGGGGCACCGATCGCCTGTGGTTGGAGGAAATCTCGTGGGTTGCGCATGGCGCGGGATGATAGCCGAAGGGCAATCGTCGGCAAGGGCGCGAAGGCCGATGATTACGCGGGTTTCGGGGTGCCCGGAGCAGCATTCGCGACGGTCTATCCTTAGCGCCATGACAACTACTGCAACGCACTTTCTTGACAAGACCGACGAGCAGCAGGCGATCACCGAGATGGTGCGCCAGTTCGTCGATGAGCAGGTTCTACCTGTCGCCGAAAAGCACGACCACGAGGATTCATTCCCCGATGAAGTCGTCGAGCAGATGAAAGAACTCGGCCTTTTTGGGGTGACCATCCCGGAGGAGTACGGCGGAATGGGGCTCGACCTGACCACGTACGCGATGATCGTTGAAGAGCTTTCGCGCGGCTGGATCAGCGTCGCCGGCATCGTCAACACGCACTTCATCGGCTCGTACCTGCTGATGAAGTTCGGCAGCGACGAGCAGAAGGACAAATACCTACCGCGCATGGCGACCGGCGAGATCCGCGCCGCATTCAGCATGAGCGAGCCAGAGCTCGGCTCGGACGTGCAGGCGATCAAGACCGCGGCGGCCAAGACCGCCGACGGCGACTACGAAATCAACGGTCAGAAGATGTGGGTTACGAACGGCCTGCGTTCCGGACTTGTTTTCCTGCTGGTCAAGACCGACCCGGAGGCATCGCCGCCGTTCAAGGGCATGACGTGCTTCATCACAGAGAAGGAGCCGGGCGCCCACGAAAACACCGGTGAGTACGCCGGGTTGACCGTTCCTCCGCAGCTCAAGAAGATGGGCTACAAGGGCGTCGAGAGCACCGAACTTGTCTACGACGGGTACCGATGTCCGGCCGAGAACATCCTCGGCGGCGAAGAAGTCGGCCTCAACGCAGGCTTCATCCAGATGATGGACGCGCTCGAAGTTGGCCGCGTGAACGTCGCCGCCCGAGGCGTCGGCATCGCGCAGCGCGCGTTCGAGCTCGGCATCAAGTACGCCCAGGAGCGCAAGACCTTCGGCAAGCCGATCGCGCAGCACCAGGCGATCCAGTTCAAATTGGCCGACATGGGCACCAAGCTCGAAGCCGCGCGTCTGATGGTTCTGAAGGCCGCCCGTCTGAAGGACGCCGGCGTGCGTTCAGAGGTCGAGGCCGGTATGGCAAAGCTGTTCGCGTCGGAAGTCGGCAAAGAGGTCGTCGAGGACGCGTTCCGCATCCACGGCGGCTACGGCTACTCGAAGGAGTATGAGATCGAGCGGCTCTACCGCGACGCACCGTTGCTGTTGATCGGCGAGGGTACGAGCGAGATCCAGCGCATGGTGATCGGCCGCAAGCTGATCGAAAAGCACAAGATCTAGGCGCGGCGGCTCTTGAGTCAAACCGACACCAAGTCGCAGTTGGAAGACGCCGGTCGCCGCTTCATCGAGGCGGTACCGGCGCTTGCGCCGCTGGCGCTGTCGGTTCGGGTTGATCTTCAGGCGAAGGGCGACCACCAGCAGTACCGGCTCGACTTCCCCGGGCCAGAAGTTTCCAAAGACGGTGGGAAGCCGGCGATGATCGACTTGCTGGTCATGCGTCAAGACTTCAACGACATCATCGATCCGCGCAACGGGATGAACGAATGGATCGAAGCGTTTGACCTCGGCAAGATCAAGATCAGCGGCGAAGGCGGCATGGTCAAGTTGGTCGCCAAGGTGATTGAAAAACAACAAAGGAGACACGGTGGCTGAGACCGCTGAAGCGCAGGGCAGTTCCGAACAGACTGGCACAACTTTTGACCTACGGAGCCGCGAAGACTCGGGCTCCGTGCCCTTCGGGCGTTACTTCGAGGAGTTCGAGCTCGGAGCGACTTACAAGCACGTTCCCGGCAAGACGATCACGGAGAGCGAAGACCACCTCTTCTGCCTGATGACGATGAACCACCACCCGCTGCACCTCGACGACCGCTACGCCAAGGAGAGCCAGCAGGGCCGCAACGTCGTGGTCGGTAGCTACGTCTACTCGCTCGCGCTCGGCATGAGCGTCCGCGACGTCTCGGGCAAGGCGATCGCCAACCTCGCGACCGACGGTCTCAAGCACACCAAGCCGGTCTTCCACGGTGACACGCTCTACACGGAGTCCGAGGTTCTCGAGAAGACTCCCTCGTCGACCAAGAATGACCGAGGCGTCGTGAAGGTTCGTACGGATGTTTTCAATCAGCACAATGAGCTGGTGACTACGTTCGAGCGCAAGGTTCTCGTTCCTAAGAAGAACCCTTCCTAACTCGTGCTTGGGGTTGGGCGCGGCGGAATGTTTGTCTCCTCGACTGGTTCCAACGTCTGCGGGGACAAACATTCCGCCGCGCCCTCTCAATCGTCGGTTGAGTCATGAACGAGGTTTCCTGGATAACGCAGGCGGGGGCGGTTGAACTCGCTTTGGGGGCGCTGAGTGGATGGATTGTCTGGCTGAGTACGGACACTCAGGTCCTGCGGAAGCTGGGGGTGAAGCAGCCTCGGCGGATTCTTCAGGCGCACATCGATCTGATCATGATGGGCATCATCCTGATCGCTGTTGGCGTTGCTGCGCCTGACTTTCCGGCGCCGTGGTCGGTGATCCTCGTGTTGGGTGCCTTCACCAACGCGTTGTCGTTCGTGCCACTTGCGTTCTACGAGCGCAAGCCGAAGGATGCACTGGCGATCGGCTGGCAGATCTTCACGTTCTCGCTGATGAGTATCGGGACCGTGGCGTTTGCGGTCTATCTGCTTACGACCTAGCGAGACTCGACGAACCGCTTGAAGTCGTCGCCCATGTTCTCGGCGAGTTCGCGCATTGCGCCGCTGAGGATCGGGGCGAGGGCCTTTTGCAGAAGGCTCAGTTTCACTTCAATCTCGGCATGCCATTGAGTTGAGTCGTCGCCGGCCGCACTGAAGGTGCTGGTCAGCACGAAAGGCAGTTGCATTCCCTCGTAACGCGTGACGATATGACCGGCGCCATCGTTCTTGAGCACGGTCACTGTCAGTTCGGTGTCGCCGCTGTCGCGGGTGAAAACCACCGACTGCACAGCTCCCTCGGCGTTCCTCTTGCCCTTGACCTGCTTGAACGACTTCATCATGTCGAGCCACTCGGGCTGCAGTGCCGGCTCGTTGAAGATCGCCCAGACCTCGTCGAAGGGGCGATCGATCTCGACCGAATGCTCAACGACCATCAGTCCGAGTTCTCCAACGCACCGCTCAATTCCTTCAGCGCCATCGCCTCCGTGAACTCGATGTAGCCGGTCATTGAGTTCTGGAGCATGACCTTGGCCGCAAGCTTCTGAGCCGGTCGCTTCCAAAATGAAACGCTCGACAGATCTGTCTCCAGCGAACAGCGCATCTTCGTCACGTCGAAGCCGAATGCTTCGACCTCTGTGACGCTCGTGACGAGCTGTCCGTCGGTTTCGGCGGTCTGCACGACGCGCTCGAACTCACTCCGTTCGATCGTCGTCATTCGGCAGGTCAGCGATTGCTTGCCGATCTCGTAATCGATGTCGACCACCGAGCCCTGCGCACCGGGTTCGCCGGCAACCGGCCGGTAGTCGGTCATGTACTCCTCCCACTCCAACGTGGAGTCGAGGTCGAGGTAGTGCTTCCAGGCGATCGCTATCGGTGCCTCGATCACGTATTCCTTGCTGTAGGACCACTTCGTCAAGGTGCTGCGATTCCGGGGATCAGTGCGGGCCGTGCGGCGTCGTCGCCGGCGGGCGTGACTCTTCTGCCAATGACGCGATCGTCAAGTTGCCGCGCGACGCATCTTCGAGCACACCGGCGGCCTCGTCGGCGTTACGGGCATATAGCTCGACCAGCATGTGGATGACGATCTGGCCGTCCTCGTGCTTGTGGAAGCGCACGTGTGCGAAAAACTCGCGGATTCCGGAATCGCCGAACGCCGCATGAGTGAGCGATTCGGCGGCTTCGGGGCCGGCGCAGACCTCGACTGCCTCCTCCGGCACAGCGACGATCACCGATGCGACCCAGGGCGTTCCGGTGACCATGCGCTCCCAGCGGTCCTCCACGGGCGCGATTCGACCGTCGATCAACGTCAGGTGCGGCTGATCGTGAAGGCAGTCAACGCACTGGATGACCGCCTCGTGCAGTTCATCGACGGTTTCGGCGCGTTCGGCGGTGTCCGGGTCGACCTTGTAGATCCCCTCGACGTGAAGTTGAACCTCGAGGCTACGCGACCAGCAGCGATAGCAGCGAAGCCAAGCGCCGACATCTTCTGGTTGTCCGAATGCTTCCATCGCGCCACAGTCTACGAGCAGTCGTGTTCAGATGAACGAGCAGGTCGATGGCGGTTGGATGGGCACCGTTCGCGATGCAATACGGTATGAAACCTTGGTTAAGGGGAACCGGTGGCCGTAAGGAACCGGGCATGACATGCCGAAGAGAACTTTGGTATTTCGCAGACTTGAAAGGAAATTTTTGATGAAGCAGTTTGGAGTTGTGGCGCGTTTGCTCGCGATCGTGGCCGTTCTGTCGCTCGGCGCGTTCGTGATCTCGGGCTGCGGCGGTGACGACAACGGCGGAAATGCATCGGGCGGCGGAGACGGCAAGACGTTTGAATCCGACCAGGCACTCGGCGACGAAGGCAAGGTCGTAGTTGAGTCCGAGGACTCCTTCGACGCGCAACAGCAGGAAGTGATCGATCAGATCACGGCATTCGGCGACGCCACGGCGAACAAGGACTACAAGGCGCTGTGCGGCGAACTGCTCTCCAAGGAAGCCAGCAATATCGGCGGTGACTGCGAAAAGACCTTCTCGCAGACTGGCGAGGCCTTGAAGGACTTCAAGCTGACGATCAAAGACGTGAAGGTGGGCGAGGATGGCAAGACTGCCACGGCAAACGTCAGCGTGACATCCAACGTCTCGCCGGACCCGCAGACCCAGCAGCTTTCGCTCGTCAAAGAGGGCAACGAGTGGAAGATTCAGATTCTCGGCCAGTAGGGTCGGAATCCAGAGTTTGAACTGGCCCGATCCGCACTTGCGGGTCGGGCTTTTTCATGCCCGCAAACAGCTCAAGCGTCTGCCAGGGCGCGGTCCAGCAGTTGTCGAAGCTCGCGGTGCCCGAGTTTCTCGTCCTGCTGTGCCAAGAGTTTCTCCGCGGCACGCCGCCCACCCAGAGCGCGGACGCCGCGCTCACCATGCTCGAACGTGAAGGAATCCAGGGCGGCCAACCTGCGCGCGCGCGCACGGTGCTTGGTGAGGTTCAACGAAGAAAAATGGTCCTCGACAGCGTCGATCAACTCGTCGACGCCAACCGCCGGCGGCAGCGAAGAAACCTGCAGGACGGCGGTATTCGAGCCAAGCGACTTGACCGCGGATTCGAGATCGCGCGCAGCTCGCTTGGCGACGACGCCAAGGTCGGATTTGGTGACGACGAGAACGTCGGGAATCTCCATCACCCCCGACTTGATGAACTGCAGCACGTCCCCACTGGCGGGCTGGACGATCACGACGATCGTGTCGGCCAATTCGGCGATGTCGGTTTCTGATTGCCCGACGCCGACGGTCTCGACGATCACGACGTCGAAGGCGGAGGCGAGCGCGATTGCGGCCTCGCGGGTTGCGGGAGCCAGTCCGCCGAGTCGCGTCGCGGTGGCAGTTGATCGAACCAGTACATCTGCGTCGCGCGAGTCGACGGCCATACGCGCGCGGTCACCGAGCAGCGATCCGCCGGACCGTTTCGAAGATGGATCGATAGCCAAAACCGCGACTGATTTTTCGCGAGCGCGCCACCGCGCGATCAACTCGCTGAGAAGCGTCGATTTACCGGCACCGGGCGGTCCGGTGATGCCGACGATCACACCAGGCGCTTCGCTGCCGACCGTTCCGGGAGCGATTTCGCGCAACATCGCGTCAGCACGCTCGGCGCTGGCCGCGCCGCGTTCTTCCAGAAGGTTCAGGGCAGCCGGGGCTGCGGATCGATCGCGCGCAGCCAGCCGCTTTCCTAACTCAACTGCTTGTTCAATGCTGGTTGGACCCACGCGAGGGGAGTCTAGGCGCGAGAGCGGTGGCTAATCTGCGCCAGCAGTGAACGAGGGCACCACATTCGACATCACGCCGATCGAGCACCTGACGACGGTTTCATCGACCACCGAAACCCTTGCGGCGATGGTGCTCGCACTACTGATCGGCGCGTTTGTATCGCTTGTTGCGGCGCACTTGCTCGACCGCGGCGTCAATCCGATCAGCGATGCGGTCTCGGACTACGGCGCCCGCGATTACAAGATGCTTTATCGCCTGACGGCCTTCTGGATGGGTTTCGCCGGGTTGTTGACGGCCGTGATGCTCGGCGACGCGCTCTACCCGAAGCCGACGCTGGTGATCCTCCTTCTCCTTGTGTTCGCCGCGACACGCGGTGCGATCACGTTGTTTCCGGTTGACCTGCCGGGAGCGGACGAGACCCAGACCGGCCGATCTCACACCGTGCTGGCCACGATCGCCTTCGCGAGTTTCGCGCTGGCCGCGGCGCTGTTGCCGCGCGAATTGAGCGACGACCCATTCTGGACCGACCATCTTCAGACGATGCGAGGCCTTGGCATCGTCGTCTTCGCGACCGCTATCGGCACGGCAATCACCCACCGCGTCGCCCTCAAGCAGTACTTCGGCCTTGTCGAGCGCCTTTTCTACGTGGCGATGTTCGCCTGGCTGGCCACACCCTGCGTCATCTTCCTAACCACCTAAAACCACGCAAACTCCGACCAACCTGTGGCACCAGGTGCCACAGGTTGCATGCAAATTGCGAGGGTTTAGGCGGGGACGGCGGCATTCGCGCGATTGGCCACCAGGTCGACGATGTCGCCCATGATGCGGTTCAGCTCGAAGTCCTTGGGGGTGTAGACGCGAGCCACTCCGGCGTCGAGCAGAGGCTGGACGTCGTGGTCGGGGATGATCCCGCCGCAGACGACCGGCACGTCGACTCCCGCATCGCGCAGGTTCTCGATCACGCTGGGAATCAGCTCGCGATGCGAACCGGAGAGGATCGACAGGCCTACGACGTGTACGCCTTCCTGGACCGCGCTGGTCGCTATCTGCGACGGCGTCAAGCGGATGCCCTCGTAGACGACGTCCATGCCACAGTCACGCGCGCGAACGGCGATCTGTTCGGCTCCGTTGCTGTGACCGTCGAGGCCGGGCTTGCCGATCAGGATCTTCAGGCGCCTGCCGAGCGTCTCGGAGACGTCTTCGACGCGCTCGCGAATCTTCTCGAGCACCTCGGTGTCGCCGCCCATCGCGGCGTCGCCAATCCCGGTCGGTCCTCGGTACTCACCGAACACACTACGCAGCGTCTGTGACCACTCGCCGGTAGTCGCGCCGGCCTTGGCCGCGGCGATCGAGGCCGGCATCAAGTTGGCGCCCTCATCTGCAGCGGCGACCGCGAGGTCGGCGAGGGCCGCATCGACGACGGCCTGGTCGCGTGCGCTGCGCCACTTGACGACTTCGTCGATGATCTCCTGCTCGACGGCGGGGTCGACGACCATGATGCCGCCCTCGGCGTCTGCCGTCAACGGCGACTCCTCCGTCGTGGTGAACTTGTTCTGGCCAACGACGGTCAGGTCACCGGATTCGATGTCGCTGACGCGCTTGCTGTGGCTCTCGACCAAAGCGGCCTTCATGTATGACACCGCTTCGACCGCGCCACCGTGTTCGGCGACGATCGCCATCTCGGCCTTTGCGCCATCGACCAGTTCGTCGACCAGGCCGTCCATCACGATCGAGCCTTCAAAGATGTCCGGGTAATCAAGCAAGTCAGTCTCGAACGCCAGCACCTGCTGAATGCGCAACGCCCACTGCTGGTCCCAGGCGCGCGGCAGTCCGAGCGCCTCGTTCCAGGCCGGCAGCTGTAGCGCACGCGCACGCGCATCGCGGCCGATCGTCACTGCCAGCGCCTCGAGCACGATTCGCTGGATGTTGTTCTCGGGCTGCGCCTCAGTGAGGCCGAGCGAGTTGACCTGCACGCCATAACGGAAACGACGCAGCTTTTCGTCCTCCACGCCGTAGCGATCCGCCAGCTCCTGCCAGAGCTTGTTCATCGCCCGCAACTTCGCGTGCTCCTCGACGAAGCGAATTCCGGCGTTGACGAAGAAGCTGATGCGCCCGAAGACCTTCGGGAAGTCCTCGTCAGAGACCTGACCGCGCGACTTCACCGCGTCGAGCACCGCGATCGCGTTGCTCATCGAGTAGGCGATCTCCTGAACGGGCGTCGCGCCGGCTTCTTGCAGGTGGTAGCTGCATATGTTGATCGGGTTCCACTTGGGAACGTTGTTCACGGTGTAGCTGACCATGTCGGCGATCAGGCGCATCGACGGACCGGGCGGGAACGAGTAGGTGCCGCGCGAGAGGTACTCCTTGAGAATGTCGTTCTGCGTGGTGCCCGAGAGCTCGGCCTGGTCCACACCCGTCTCGTCGGCCGTCGCGATGTACAGACTGAGCAACCACATCGCCGTGGCGTTGATCGTCATCGAGGTGTTCATGTCGCCGAGCGGAATCTGATCGAGCAGCGTCTGCATGTCGCCCTTATGCGCGACTGACACGCCGACCTTGCCGACCTCGCCCTTTGAAAGTTCGTGATCCGGGTCGTACCCGGTCTGCGTCGGAAGATCGAACGCGATCGAGAGGCCGGTCTGGCCCTTCTCGATGTTCTTGCGATAGAGCTCGTTCGACTTCTTCGCGTTGCTGTGACCGGAGTAGGTGCGCATGACCCACGGGCGATCGGGCTGATCCAGGCGATGGGGGAGTTCGTGGTTACTCATATGTGACAAATTGTACGGCCCAGCCGTCGGCGCGGCCAGATTCGACCCTCTCCAAGGGGTATCGTCTTGCCGGAATGGAGAGACTTGAATGAGACCGCGCAAGACAATCAGACGACTGCTGCTCGCCGCGATCGTTGTCGTGGTCGTGCTCAATTGGACGTGGGGCAAGCTCCCGGCCGAGCCACCGGCGCCGTCGGGCAGCAAGTTTGCGCAAGTCGGCGACACACGAATTCACTATGTAGAAAAGCCTGGCCGCGAACCGGCGGTCGTGATGGTGCACGGACTTCCCGGCACTTGGGCCGACTGGGATGCGGTGACCGAGGCGTTGCCGGGTCGTAGGACGATCGCGATCGATCGACCTGGATTCGGATACTCAAGCGCCGGATACGTCGAGTTCGACGATCAAGTGCGTGCAATCCACGCCTTCTCAAAGGAGATCGGCGTCAAGGACCCCGTGATCGCGGGGCATTCCTACGGCGGAGCGCTGGCGTTCGCGTACGCGAAGCGTTATCCCAACGAGACGAAAGGCGTCGTCGCCGTTGATCCGGCCGTGAGCGGCTCCGACATCTCGGCGTTGGAACGCATCCAGGCTCGCGCAGTCGGATTCTTGCAACTACCGGTGATCGAACCGATCGCCAATGCCACGTTTTCGCAGGCGATGCGCACCGCGGCCGCCAACCGCGGTGACGAGGAGGCATTTGCGCCTGATCCAGTCGATGAAGGCCACAAGCAGCGGCTGCTTGAGCTCAACATGAAGTCAGAGGATCTAGAGGCGTTCAGCGACGAGATACCGGCGTTCAGCGAGATCTCAGATCGGCTTTCGCGGCAGTACCCGTCTATTCGCGTTCCGGTCTGGATCATCCAGGGCAGGGATGACAAGCTCGTGACCACGTCGCAGGTTGAATCCGTGTCGCGTCAGATTCTCGGAGCCAAGCTGCAGATCGTCAGCGGCGGTCACATGGCGACATATACGCACCCGGCGGCCGTCGCCCGCGCCATCAGCGCTGCGGCACGCTGAACCGACCGGCGCCTAGGCTTCGTACTACTCACGAGGCCACAACTTGACCATCGCGCTCACAATCCTTTTGGCGATTTTCGTCGCTCTCGCCCTGATCAATCTGATCGCCGGACGCCTACCGAAACGCCCACCGGCCGAGGGTGGCGGCGTCACGACCAAACACGGCGAGCTGCACTACCTGGAGACGGTCGGCTCCGAAACCGACGGTGAGGCGCTGCCGATCGTCTTCATCCACGGCATGCCCGGCCTGGCAAACGAGTTCGACCCGGTACGAACGGCAATCGGTAGTCGTCACATGATCGCCTTCGATCGCCCCGGCTACGCGTGGTCGAAGGGCAAGCCATTGCCGTTTGCCGAACAGCTCGATGCGATTGTCGAGGCGTCAACAACGCTCGGCATCGAACGAGCGGTTGTTGTCGGACATTCCTTCGGCGGCCTGGCGGCGCTCGGATTGGCGATCAGGCACCCGGACTTCGTCGATCGGATGTTGTTGTTGGCACCGGCCGCGGGCGGCACGCGGATCGGCGAACCAAGGATGCGCCAGGCACGCATGATTCAGTTCTTTGAGCTGCCTGTGATCAGGCAGATCGCCGACCTGGTCTTCCTCCGACTGCTGCGTCGCACCGCCTCACGACAGGGCGCCGCCGCGTCGTACGGAGAGAATCCCGAGACCGAGAAGCAGCGCTATTTGGCTGAATCCGTTCTCGCCCGCCACAACAGCATCGCGGCGCTGGCGAACGACCGACTGATCTTCAACGACGCCGAGCGTCTCGTCTCTGGCAACCTTCAGCGCATCGCGGTCCCATCCGTGATCGTCCACGGCGAGCGCGACGAGACGGTGCCGCTTCGCAACGGAAAGCGCCTTGCCGATGCTCTGCCGAACAGCAGCTTGATCGTCGTTGATGGCGACCATCAGCTGCCTTCGAAGAACACTGCGGAGGTAGTTGCCGCCGCAAATGCGTTGCTCGCCATGTAGTTTTCTCGTCCAGATGAGCGTCGAAGTAATAGACACCCGTTTCATGGGGATCGAGAACGCGATCGCCTGCCATCGCGCCGGCGACGTTCTCGTCGACCCCGGTCCGGCCAGCTCGATCCATAATGTGATCGAGGCGTTGGGCGACATCGTGCCAACGGCTGTGCTGCTCACGCACGTCCACCTCGATCATGCGGGCGGGATCGGCAAGCTCGTCGAGCACTACCCGCTCACGCAGGTCTACATCCACGAAGTCGGCGCGCCGCACATCATCGATCCATCCCGGCTGCTGGCCAGCGCCGAGCGCGTCTACGGCGAGGACATCTCCAAGTTCGGCGAAACGATTGGCGTTCCGGAGGCCAACGTCCACACGATTTCCGACGGTGACGTCGTTGGCGGCTTCGAGGCGATCCACACGCCCGGCCATTCCGGACACCACATGGCCTATTTCCATCTCGAAACAGAGTTCGTCTGTATCGGAGACCTGGTTGGCCAAACCGTGCACCCGTTCGACGCATTGCTCGTGTCGACGCCGCCGCCCGAGGTGAACATTGAGCTGTGGATCGAGTCGATCGACAAACTGGCCGAGCGAACGCCTTCTCCGTCAACGCTGGGCTTGACCCATTTCGGCCGCGTCCCGAATGTGATCGACCAAATGGAGGCGGCCAAGCGAGAACTGCGCCGCGTTGCCGAACTCGCAAAACAGGTCGACGAAGCGACGTTTGTGCGCGACAGCGAACAGATCCTCGAAGGCGTCCCAGCCGACATCGCCGAATCGCTGGTCACGGCACTACCGCCGCTCGGGCAGAATCACGCCGGATTGACGCGCTATTGGAGCAAGCTCGAAGCCGGCGAGCTGGCATGAGCCAGCTCCGCGTTTTAGAATGTTCGACATGACTCCGGCAACGCTTCCCAAGAGGATGTCGTCCGAGACGATCGAGCGGCCGCGCACCAAGGGACCGGGTTCGGGCTTCGGCAGCCTCTGGCACATCATCGTCAAGAACGATGACCACAACACCTTTGATGGCGTCGCTCACGCCCTCTCACGGACGTTGCCAGGGGTCACGCTCGACGGCGGCTACAAGTTCGCCGACGAGATCCACGGCCAGGGCAGCGCCACCGTCTGGTCGGGCCAGCTAGAGCCGGCCGAGCTCTACTGGGAACAACTGGCCGATCAGGGTCTAACAATGGCCCCGCTCGCGCAAGGCTAAATCCAAGACGTCGCAGACTGGCTGCGGGGGAGATGATCGTCCCCGC
>JBMYXO010000037.1:0-18099 GCA_049608465.1 Solirubrobacterales bacterium
GCTGTTGCCGCCGTTTCATGGTGAACGCATGCAGTCGTACGCCGACGTTTTCGCGGAAATCGCCGATGCCGAGATGGACACCTGGCAGACGGGCGCACCCATGCGAACGCTTGAGCCGATGCAGCGGATCACCCTGCGGGCGATTCTGCGCACGATTTTCGGCGCGCACGACGAATCGCTCGAGACGCTCGAAGAGCTGATCCCGCGGATGGTGAACCACGCAACGAAATACCTGCTGTTGCGGTTCCTCCATTACGACCTCGGCCCGCGCAGCCCGTGGGGCAAGTTCTTGCGTATGCGCAGCGAGATCGACGCGCAGCTCGATGCGCTCATCGCTGAGGCGAAGGCCGATCCAAAGCTTGAGGACCGAGCCGATGTCCTCGCACTGCTCGTGCAGGCCACGCATGAGGACGGCACGCCGATGAGCAACGAAGAGATTCGCGACCAACTCCTGACGATGATGGTTGCTGGTCACGAGACGACGGCCTCGACGCTGGCATGGGCGGTTGAGCGATTGACGCGAAATCCGGCGGTGCTGACGAAACTCACCGACGAAGTGCGACGCGGTGACCGCGAGTACCTCGACGCCGTGTTCGACGAGACCCTTCGGGTTCGCCCAACGGTCATCTTCGCGGTACGCAGCGTCCAGAAGGAGCCTTATGCGCTGGGCGAATACCTACTTCCGGTCGGTACCCGGATCGCCTCTCCCGCCCCCCTGACGCACGATGACCCGCGACTGTTCAAGGACCCCGAGCTGTATCGGCCAGAGCGCTTTCTCGAGGAAAGACCTTCGAACTACGCGTACATTCCGTTCGGAGGCGGAGTGCGCCGATGCATCGGCGCTGCGTTTGCGAAGATGGAGTTCGCGGTCGTGATGGAACGGATGCTGAACCGGTTCGACATCGATCCGACGACCGAAAAGTTCGAGCCTTGGGACTTCCGCAGCGTCACCTTTGCGCCCGGTGAGGGCGGCATCGCCACATTTCGTGAGCGAAACTAGAAATTAGGGTCTGCCGCGCCGCTTTCCACACCGGCCGTGTTCCGCATGCGGTTGCCGGCCAGGTCCAGCGCAACCGTGCCCGGCCGCCATCGCAGCGTCGCGTTGTTGGTGACCGTGTTCACCGCTCCACTCGCCGTGCCAAGCGTAAGAGTCAGTGTGTTGCCCACCATCGCGATCGTTGAGTTGCTGAATGTACGGTTGGCCGTGACGTAGTTCCGGCCGGTGCGTAGTTCGCCGATGCCTGCGACCGTCACGTTTGCTGCGTCGTAAATGAACAGTCGATCGTTGTTGGCTTGGTTGTTCAATCGAACGGTGACGTTCATCGACGCACCGGTGAATGCGGCGAGGATCGTCGATGGCTGCATTTCCTCAGAGAACGTGTAGATCACAAGGTCGCCCGCCTCCGGCCTTCCCAGAGTGCCGTTGTTGACCGTTTGAACATCTGCGGCGGTCGGGCGTGTGTTGTCGATGCGGACCGGTGACCAGATAGCCGAGTACCCGACGTTTCCGGCTGCGTCGGTACTCGTTACACGCATTTCGTAGTCGCCCTCGAGGACGGACGTCGAGTTGAATCTGCAGCTGACGGAGGCAGTCGCCGATGAACAGGCGGTCGTCCAAGCACCGCCGCCGAGCGCGCGATACTCGATCGTTGATGCAGTGACGCCTGATCCGCCGTCGCTCGACGATCCCGAGAGTGTCACGGACGCGCGAATGTGGCTCCCGGGGTTCGTCATCGTCGCGGCAGGCGCGGTGTTGTCGATCAGACGCGCTGTAACCACCGCAGACGCGGTTGCGTTGCCAGCGTGGTCACTGGCCACGGCACGAAAGTCGTAGAGACCGTCAGCTGTGGACGTCGTGTCGAAGACGCAATTGAACGGAGCGGCGGTCGCAAGGCATCCGGTGAGCCACGTCGATCCCGCCGATGGTTTGTACTGAAACGTGATCTCCATGACGCCGGAAACAGTGTCACTTGCGCTTCCGCTCAGAGTGATGGAGCCACGCAAAAGCGCGGGCGGGCTCGCGATTGTCACCGCGGTGGGGCTGGTGGAGTCCGAGAGCGCGGAAATCTCGTAACTGTCGTTGCTCTCGATCTGCTGACCGGACCCACCAATCACGAGTGCGCGGACCACATAGAAGTAGGTTGTGCCGCTCGCAGCGGATGTGTCCGAGTACGTGTTGCCGACGATCGGCGTGCTGCCGTTGAGTGGCGTGCCGTAGTTGAATACGCCGGCGGTCGTGCTGCGGTAGATGTTGTAGCCAGTGGCTCCGGGACTCGAGTCCCAGTCAAGCGCAACCACCCCGAGCGGCTGAGGCGTCGCCGAAACGTTCGCCGGCGATTCCGGGGCGACCGATGTGACTGCACTTGGCGATCCCTCGACCCCCGTCCAGCCAAAAAGCACGGGCGTTGCCCTGTACACCCACTCGCCCGGCGGTGCGGGCGTTTCGATGCATCCGATCGCCGCGCTCGAACCGGTGACGAGGGATCCGCACGCGCCGTTCGGCGTGCTCGCAGCGCCCCCGGCGGCCGGGTAGCGACGGATCTCGTATCCGCCGCCGATCGCGCCGAGGTGCAGCCCGCCAATCGTGCTCTGATTCAAGTCGAGAGTCACCGCAGATCCGGCCACCGACGTCGTCGGCTGGGCGGCCGTCGGCATCGTGTCCGTGTGACCGATACCGGATCCCGTTCCCGTGGCACCCCAGTAGGCCGATGCCGTAGGTGTCGGCGCGGTGAAAGCGACCAGCGCGAAGAGGATCGTCTGCATTGCCAGTGGCCACCGGTTCATCGACGAACCCGCTTTCGCTTCTTCGGCCGCTTCGTGGTCGCTTTGCCCTTGAACTTGAGCTTGAACGTGGCGCCTTTGCAGGCGTCCTGATTCACTCCTGCGAGGTTTCGCATCGTCACATACGGACGCCCTTTGGTCTTCCGTTTCGCAAGTGCCCGCCAGCGAAACGATTTGGCGTTGATCTTGCCCCAACGAACTTTGACTTTTCTCTTGGCCGGTATGCGAATCGGAAAGGTCCGTCTAGTCAGCTGTGCGATCCTGAAGTCGCGCTTGATTGAGCAGCCGGCCTTGGCGTGCGCTCGATCCACAGACATTCTGAATCGCAGGCGCTTCACCCAGATCGGAATCTTCCGATTGTTCGCGATCGAGATGGTGACGCGCGACGTGACTCCGGGAGCAAGTCGGCGGTCGAGACTGCCCCGAACGGCGAACGATGCAGCCGCCCGGCTCTTTCGCTTCGCCGACTGTTCGCCCTTGATGGAATTGAACGCGAACGCGCCTCCCGCAAACAGCAGCAGGCATGCGGTGGCTGTTGCCACCGATTTGATCGTTCGGCGATTTCCACCGAGACGTCGCATTCAGTCTTCTCCCTGACCAGCGCCGTGAAGATCAGACGATTGCGTGCGACCGGGCAGACTGTTTGCCCGATCGCACGACGATCGCCAGGTCTTCGTTGATTTGCGACGTTTGACTACGAAATGCTGTAAGCCAAGTTGACCGTCGCGCCCTTGCAGCCATCTTGGTTGCTGGCCTTGTTGTTGAACTGGATAGTCGCTCCTGTGAACGAACCCTGGCCAGTTCCAGATGCAACCTGGGCGTTGACCGGCATCGTTGCGCCGCTCAGGGTGAAGTCCGACGCGTCGCATGTTCCTGGAGCTGACACGGAAGCGATGCTCACGGTCACGCTGCCGATGAAGACTGCGGCGCTGTTGGGATTGTCGAAGTTTCCTGAGATCGTCTGGGCTGAGTCACCGGGGTACATCGGCGTCAGCGCGGTGGTCTGATTTGCCGTCACGGCCGATGTACCTGCGGCGGTCGAACCGCTGCCCGAACCCGAACCATTTGCGGTCCAGTATGCGTATGCGCCAGCCGCGAGTGCAAGGGTAAGAATTACGCCAAGGGCGATGCCCCGACGCTTGGTGAGCGTGGTCATTTGTGTGTCCTCCAACGGGATTGATTGTCTGCCGCGCACGGTGTCCTAAACCGTGCGACCAAAGCCCAATCGGAAAATTAGGTAGAGACCTTTAGGTCCTACAACTTGGCGTTCGCGCCGACCTGTCGCGCGCGGGCATTGTTCTGCCCCTGTGGTGCGGTCAAGTGGCGAGACCCGGATTCGAACCGGGGACACCACGATTTTCAGTCGTGTGCTCTACCAACTGAGCTATCTCGCCGCGCTCGGTGATGGTACAGGCACAGGGAGTCTCAGACTGGATACCGCAGGATCGCCGCAGCGCTCGAGCCACCCGGTATCTCCTGCTGTCGAACTGCCAGCACCTTGCCGCCGGAGAGCATCACTCGTTTGGCGATCTCATCAACGACTCCGTAGTTGCTGACGGTGTCTTTCTCATCGAGTTCCACTTCGCCGGTGTCCGGGTCGACCGTGCCCGAGATCATCACGTCGATGTCCACGAGCAGTGTGTCGACCGCGCCGAAGGTTGCGGCGCGGGCCACACGAGCAAGGTCGGACGTCGCTCGGTCGTCATTTGCGCGAACCTCGAAGAGTTCTGCGATCTCGGCCACCTGGTGGGCGTAGACGTCATCGAGCACCTTACGCGCGCGCTGGTCGAGCTGCTCGTCGGGAATCTCGTCGGGGTTTCCCTCGATCACCAGGTTTGCGAGGCCCGGGTAGGTGGTCGTCGCGCGATAGATCGATTCGAGTGGCTCCGTTGCCGCCAAGATCAGCGGCAGATTGCGCCCGCTGAGGATCGGGCGCAAGGCCGACTCGACACGGCGGGCATACTGCCTGAGGCGCAGTTTGCGCCCCTCGTCGCCCTGCGTACGCGAAGTAGGTGTGTTGTCCTTGAGTGACGTTCGCCCGACGGCGGACAACGCGTCGGCCGGCATGTTTGGAACGCTGACCAATTTTGCTGGCGGTTCTGGCGAGATCTGTAGCAACCGAACGCCGTTGACCGACAGCGCGAGCACGAATGCGGCCTGGGGAAACGCGACTGTGCGCAACAGCGGCTTCACAAAAAAACGATCGGCGACCTCGACGGCGGAACTCAGGTTGTTCGGCAGGCGAAACGCGCGCAGACCGTCGGCGGTGGCAAAGACCGCGAGGCTTCTGGCCTGCAGTCGCCAGAAGTCCTCGTCGTGTTCGAGATCGTCGAAGGCCTCAGCGATCGCGTGCACTTCGTGCTTGTCCGCGCCGGACGCGGTCAATCGTTCGACGGCCGTGTGGGCGAGATTCTTGTATTCGATCCGGTTTGCCTCGGCCTCGGTCGGCAGGTTGGACGTGGGGAGATAAAGCGAGGCGCACGTCCGGGCCGGCGAACTCATCAAGCTGGCGACGTCGGCCTGTGTTGGGATATCCGTATGTGTGGGCATTGCTCGATTTATATCCGCGTAGCGGCCCCGGCTGCTCAGTAGTCCGCCGAGGATCGACGAATGCAGCTACTGAAACTCAGGCGAAGGCGGTCTGCGCCGGCACGTCGTCGAACAGTCGCGGATCGTTGCTGACGACGCCGTCAACGCCCATCGAGAACATTCGCTCGATCGTCTCGCTGTCGTCGACCGTCCAGCAGTAGAGCTCGCCGCCGGGCTCATGGACCGCTTTGACGAGCCGCGGCGTGACCACTGCGTGAAACGCCATCACCGCGTCGATCTCACCCGCCTCAAGCAGTTTCGCCACGCGCGGCGGCTGGCGAAGACGGTGCTCGATGATTCCGGCGGCAAGTATCGGCTTGACCGCGCGCGGCATACTGAGCCAGTCGCGAGACACCTTCGGGATCGTCAATCCGAGCTTTACGTTCTTGGTGTGCTCGCGGATCAGCCGCAGACTTTCGAGGTGCATGGTTGTGATGATCGTGCGGTCCATCAGATCGCGCGATTGCAGGGCGTCGATCAACTGCATCTCGAAGCCCCGGTGCTTCATGTCGACGTCGAGATCGATGCTCGAGAACTGCGCGCTGGCCAGAAGATCGAGCCCCTGCTCCATCGTCAATAGGCTGGTCTCCGCGCGGGCAGCTGCATCGTCGGGATCGTGCGCGATCACGAGCTCACCGTGCTCGCGGTCTTCGTACGGATGACGCATGATGTCGAACTCGATCATGTCGACGCCGAGCTCGCGGGCGACATTGAAGCTCGCGACCGTGTTGCCATGCTCGATGGTGTGGGCACCCTTGTGGCCGATGCGTTTCATCGCTTCAGCATAAGCACGACACTCTGACGGAATGTCAATCGCTTGTTTCGTTGTCTGCTGACCGCCGGCCGCGTGGCGTTCAGGAATCCCACTCGGATGGCCAGAGGACCGGGCCGGGAGTGACGCCAGCCGGCGCGAGTTCCGCGACTTGAAAAACCTCGTTCGGAAGTTCCATTTCGGTTGTCAGCCCGCGCGCGGCGGCAGGTCTGAAGCCGCAGGCGGCGAGAAATGCCGGAGGTCCGATCGCCACCACGCACTCAAAATTGAGGCCGCGGGCGCGCTCGAGCCCCATTCGCACGAGCGCCGTTCCCAGGCCACCGCGCTGGTGGTCGGGGAGAATCGCGACCGGCCCGAGTACAAGTGCCTCTGACTCTCCGGCAGTCACGCGCGAGAACAACGCATGAGCGACGAGCTGTTCCTCCTGCTGGACCACCAGCGACAACTCCGGCACCCAGGCTTCGCTGGCGCGCAGTCGCGAGACAAGATCGGCCTCCGAGGCGTCGTCGAACGCAGCCACGTGAATTGCGGCGATCACCGGCTCGTCGCCGGACTGTTCTGGACGCACGATGGCCATGGCCAAAGCGTACGTGAGCGAACCCAAACGATTGGCTACGGACTGACGGGTCGGTCGTTGCGCGGATCGAACGAATCGTGATACGAGTGGTTGTGCTCGTGGAACGATGTCCGCGTCCGCGCACTGCGAGCGAGCGACGATCTGCGGGAGAGCGACGATTTTCGCGAGAGTTCGGTGCTGCGGGCGGTTCCGAGCTGCGTCGCACCACCGGGCGCAGTTGCGAACCAGCTCTTGAGCAGCGGCAATGGGTCGACCGGCTTACCACCGAACTGCCAGGGCCCTCCGGTCCATATTTCGAAGTGCAGGTGTGGACCGCTCGATCGGCCGGTCGAGCCGACCCGCCCGAGCAACTTGCCGGTCGGTACGACGTCTCCCTGCTTGACGTTGATCGAACCCTTCTTCAGGTGCATGAAGACGTAGTCGCGGCCGTCACGTCCGTCGAGCACGACGTAGTAGCCAGCGCCGCCTGCCTGGTAGCGAACCCATGAGATCGTCCCCGCGTGCGGTGCGACCAGTGGCGTGCCTTCGTCGGCGACGACGTCTTGGCCCTGGTGTTTGTGGCCCGGTCGTCCGGCGCCGAAGCGGGCGTCGTCACCGCCAAAACTGAACAACCCGACCACCGGAAAACGGTGAGCGGAGAGGTTGAAGCGAAGCCATGGCCGAACTCCGGCGGCGCGTGCCGCCTTGCGACCGCGACCGTCGCGCACGACCAGGCGCAGCTTGTATCGCCCAGCCCTCTTCACACCGAGCTCTTCCTGTGTGAGCTTGGTCGTCTGGAGGACCGTCGTGCGATGGACGCCGAGTTGCGCAGTCTTCACGTACTTCCCGCGTGCGGTTCGCACGATCAGCCGTACGCGTACGCGCTTGGCACCGGCTTTGACGCGGTATCGCAATGTGAGCGGTCGGCCGTGAGCAAGCAGCGTGGTCGAGCTGAGTTTGAACCCCGTCAGCACCGGCGCTCGGCGCGCCGCAGCGCGTTTGCGTTTGGCCGTTTTACGTTCGTTGGCGGTCGGTACGGCCGGCTCGACTGGATTGGAGCCACCCGTGCTCGCTGACCAGTATTTGGCGCCGCCTGTGCCCGCCGAGGCCTCCGCGGCAAAACCGCCCGCGAGCGTCGCCAGCGCCACGGCGCAAAGCACTGCGAGGTGCTTGGCCGGATCAAGTCGCGGTTGTGATTTCGAGTGCGTCATCCGAGTTTCGCGGTCAATTGGCTTCAACACAATTGTCGGCGCGATGCAGCGGCCAGGTTGGCGCTGGGAATCAGCTTGCAGTAGAAGTGGCGGCAGACAGGGACGAAAGCAGCCGCTTGGCACCGGCCTTGTGCAGCGGCTCATTGAGATTTCCACATTTCGGGCTCTGCACGCAGCTTGGGCAGCCGCTCTCGCATTTGCATTCGCCGATCAATCGCAGGGCGTTGGCGGTGAGCCGTTCGAATTGGTCGTACCCGCGTCGCGCAATGCCGACACCGCCCGGGTGCCCGTCGTAAATGAAGATCGTCGGCTGTCCCGTCTGGGGGTGGAACGCGGTCGACAGCCCGCCGATGTCCCAGCGGTCACACATCGCAATCAGCGGCAGCACGGCGATCTGTCCGTGCTCGGCGGCATGCAGTGAACCTTGAAGCACATTGAGCGGCAGCTCCTCCGCAAGTGGATCGTCGCCAAGTGTGAACCAGAGTGCCTGCGTGAAGAAGTTTTGTGCCGGCAGGTCGAGTGCCTCAAGCGCCAGGACCTCGTGGTCACTGATCTTCTTTCGCTGAAACGCGATCACCTGCTCGCTCACGGAGACGTGACCGAAGTGCAGCGTGGCGTTGCCAACGCGCCTGGTATCGAGCACCTCCTCGATGAATGTGTCGATCTCGAACTTCGGTTGGGTGTACCAATCGCCCTCGAACGGTCGCGCGACGACCGTGCGGGCGTCGATGTCGAGCTCGTCGATTTCGAACGACCTCCCGACGTGGAGATAGATCGCGCCGGGGTGCGTCGTGGTGAACGCTCGTTCGGCCTCGACCGTACCGATCACCTCACCATTTTCCGAGTCGACGATGTGGAAGTTGTCGGCGCTGGCCGACCTCAGCGCGATGCGAGCTGCCGGGAAGTCCTCGCCGCGCGGCAGATAGCGACCGCCCTGTTCGCGCAACACGCCGGCAGTGACCAAGCGGTTGGCGAAATCGTCCATGCTTTCGCCGAAGAACTCGGTGTCGCCGCGGCGCAACGGCAGCTCGTACGCGGCGGCATGCAGGTGACGCATGTGGATCGTGTCGTTGAAGGGGTCGAGGATCGCCGCCTCGACCGGCCGGGCAAGAAACTCGTCGGGATGTCGGCAGAAGAACTGGTCGAGGGCGTCCTCACCGGCCACGAATACCGCGAGGCCTTCATCGTCGCGACCGGCGCGTCCCCACATCTGACGCAGCGAGGCGACCGTGCCGGGAAACGTCGTACAAATCGCAGCGTCGAGCGAGCCGATGTCGATTCCGAGCTCAAGCGCGCTGGTGGCGACGACCGCCTTCAGTTCACCGGCCATCAACTGCTGTTCAATTTCGCGCCGTTGCTTGACCGTGTAGCCGGCCCGGTAGGGCATGATCGCCTCCGCAAGGTCGGGACGGTCGGCCAGCGCTTCGACGGCGAAACGTCGGATCAGCTCGACACCGCGGCGTGACTTCATGAAGACGATCGTGCGAACATCGCTGCGAACCAGCTGCACGAGCAGAGATGCAGCCTCGCCAAGCGCGCTTGCACGACGTCCGCTCGCCTCGTCGAGCAGCGGCGTGTTCCAAATCGCAATCTCGCGATCGGCGCGCGGGCCGCTGTCGCGGTCGACGAGGGCAAAGTCCTCCCCGGTCAGATTCTCGGCCAACTGCAACGGATTGGCGATCGTTGCGCTGGTCAGGATGATTCGTGGAACGGTGCCGTAAGCCGCGGCAATCCGGCGCAGCCGTCGGAGCACGTTGGCCACGTGTGAGCCGAACACCCCGCGATACACATGCGCCTCGTCGACGACGATCCAGGCGAGGTTCGCGAAGAACTCGGCCCACTGTTTGTGGTTGGGGAGTACACCCTGATTGAGCATGTCCGGGTTGCTGAGAACGAGGTTCGAGCGTTCGCGGATCGCACGTCGCTCACCGCTAGGTGTGTCGCCGTCGTAGATCGCATGACGGATGATCGGCGTCTTCGCACCCCGCTTCATCCCCGCACCGAGTTCGCCGATCTTGCGCGCCTGATCCTGTGCAAGTGCCTTGGTGGGATAGAGATAAAGCGCGCGCGCCTTCGAGTCGACCGCGAGCGTGTGCATGACCGGCAAGTTGAAGCACAGGGACTTCCCACTGGCCGTACCGGTCGTGACGATCACATTGCCGCCGAGTGAGTCGCCGACGCCCATCGCCTCGTCGAAGCACTGCAACTGGTGGCCGTAGAGCTGCGAGATCCCGGCCGAAGCCAACCCGTCTGCCACCGCTGCGTGCAGCTCATTCGGCAGATCGACGAGCAGGGGCGCCTGGCCGTCTTCGTGCGCCAGCTCTACGAGTTGCTCCGGGCGCGCGCCACCTTCGACCGCGGCACTGCCCGCGACCAGGTGCTCCCAGCGGCTGCCTACCACGCGCCGAATAGTACGCTCGCCGAGGTTTCCATGGGTCGCATGCAGCAGCAAGAGGGGGAGCAGAACGTCGCGGCCGCCAGCCAGCGCGCGGCATTTGATCGCGCGCGCGCGTGGACAACGACCAACTGCTTTTCGGCCGAGCTGTTCAGCGCCGACGATGTGCCGGAGCGCCCAACGATCAGCGTGGTGATTCCGGCGAAGCAGGTCGCCGGCACGATTGCCTTGGTCGTCGATGAATGTGTCGCGCTACGCGAGGCCGGTGCGGTCGACGAGGTCGTGGTCGTCGACGCTGGGTCCACGGACGGCACGGGAAGACTCGCTGCGGCAGCAGGAGCACGCGTTGAGGACGAAGCAGACCTGATGCCCGGCGTCGGCGATGTACTCGGCAAGGGAGACGCGATGTGGCGATCGCTTTCTGCCACGACCAGCGAGATCGTCGTGTTCGTCGACGGCGACACCGAAGGGTTCGATCGGCAGTTCGTCGTCGGCCTGGCCGGGCCGTTGGTTGCCGACCATCGACTGCAACTCGTGAAGGGCGCGTTCAGCCGGCCGTATGTGAGCGGGTCGTTGCGTGTTGAGGGCGGCGGCGGACGCGTCAACGAGCTGATGGCGCGGCCGCTCCTGAACATCTTCTTCCCGGAGTTGGCGGCGGTGCGGCAGCCACTTGCGGGGGAGTTTGCAGCGCATCGTTCTGCGCTGGAGGCGCTGTCGTTCTGCACCGGCTACGGAACGGAAATTCAACTCCTGGTCGACACCTATCTGAAGTTCGGGCTCGACGCGATCGCTCAGTGTGATTTGGGTGAGCGCATCAACCAGCACCAGTCGCTGGCATCGCTCGGTCCGATGGCGTTCGCCGTTGCTCGCGCTTTACTCTCGCGTGTGGAACGACTCGACTTCGAACTCTCACCCGACGGCGACGAGTTCCTGGCACTCGCCGGTTCGCGGCACGATTTGACAACCGTTCCGCTGGTGGAGCGCCCCCCTGTGAGCAGCTTGGTGAAGGTCAACGATGGCGCTTAGGTGTGTATATGTTGACCTCGACGGCACGCTCCTCGGCTGGGGAGCGTCCCTGTTTCATGATGGCGAGGGCAACATCACGACCGACGGCGTACGCGCGATCGAAGCCTGCCTTCGCGCTGACGTGGAGATATGCATCTTCAGCGGTCGCCGTCAGGCACAAGTGCTCGAAGATGCGCGATTGCTGGGACAGCGCAGTTACATCTTTGAGGTCGGCAGTGGCATCGTGATCGACGACGACGTCGAGTGGCTGACCGGCGGTCTCGAGCCCGACGAAACCGGCAATATCTACCAACAGATTGAAGCGGCCGGTGTGCCGGCGCTGTTGCTTGAAGAGTTTGGCGATCGCCTCGAATATCACGCGCCCTGGCACCTCGATCGCGACGTCTCGCATCTCTACCGCGGCTGGGTCGACACCGCCGAGATCGATGCCTTCCTGCGCGAATCCGGCCACGGTCACCTTCGGCTGGTCGACAACGGTCGTATCCGACGCAAGTCGGAGAAGCTCGAGTTCGAGCACCTGCACGCTTACCACCTGATCCCGCACGCCGCGAGCAAGGCCAACGGGGTCGCCCGCCACATGCAGATTCGCGGATACGCAAGCGAAGAGGTGATTGCCTGCGGAGATTCACGCGAAGACCTCGAGGTAGCGGCAGTCGTTGGGCATTTCTACTTGATGCGGAACGCCATCGATCGCAATCCTGAACTCGGCACGATCGCCGGTGGTTTCGAAAACGTGACCGTCACGGAAGCGACGCACGGCAGCGGCGTCTATGAAGCCGTGGTCAGCACGCTCGTCACCCGCTGAATTACCTCCGGTTTTTTTTGGCGATCGCAACGCGGCCTGTCAACGCGGGGCGAGTTGGCCGCCGAGGTTGGCTGCGGCCGTTGAGATCGCATCGAGGGTCGTGGCCTCGGTCCAGGATTCGAAGTCGAGGATGCGCGCGTCGAATTCGGTCATGCCCATCTGCCCGACGATCGCGTGGCAGGGCACACCCGACTGACGTGCTCGTGTGGCGACCTCGCCCACGGCCTTGCCCAGCAGCGTCTGACGATCCAGCGAACCCTCGCCGGTGATGACGGCGCGCGCCGCAGTCATCCGCGGACTGAAGCCCACTCGGTCGAGCACCCAGCCGGAACCCGACTTCAAGGCGGCGTCAGCGGCGGCCCACAATCCTCCGGAAAGCCCGCCACCGGAGCCGGTCATCAACTTCCCGCGTGGGTCGTTTGGCAGCGTGCGTGCGAATTCGTCCATTCGCAACGAAAGCAACCTCACTTGCTCACGGCTTGCACCCTTCTGCGGCGAAAACACTGTCGGTGCCTGTTCCCAAGCCGCGCGCACGTCGCACAGAACAGTTATACGTGGGCACTTCTTCAACCGTCCACGCTTACCGATCAGTCGCGCTTCCCGCATCAAGTCAAGCGCACCGGCCCCGCCATCGGTCGTGGCGGTTCCACCGATCCCGACGAAAACGTCGCGCACTCCCGTGGCGGCCGCTTCGACGATCAACCTTCCGGCCCCGGCCGAGCTCGCGGCGATCGCATCGCGACGTCGTTGCGGAATCTGCGCGAGACCGATCGCTTCAGACACCTCGACAAGCGCCGACTTCCCGTCGTCAAAAACGAACACGCGACCATGCGTGGGATTGCCCAGAGCGTCGAGTGCATCGACCTCCGCAAGCTCGCCGTCGACGACCTCACGAACGACGTCGATCGTGCCCTCGCCGCCATCGGCAATCCTGCACACGTCGGCCGCCACGTCGATACGTGCCAAACCATCCGCGACTGCGTCGGCCACCTCGGTCGCCGAGAAAGTTCCCTTGAATTTGTCTGGCGCAACCAGCACCGGGCGTGGATTCATCGGGCGCCAGCGTAACCGCGTCGACCGGTCGTCGTCGGCAGCTGTGGCCTGCAAGGGCTGCGGTAGGATGCCGCTCGATGTCGCACGATCATGCAACAGTTGCTGAGGAGGAGTACCTCCAGACGATTTTCTGGCTTCAAGAAGCCGGTCTCCCGATTACCGGTGCGAACATTGCCCGTGCGATGCAGCTCTCCGCGCCCACCGTTCACGAAATGGTCGCGAGACTCGAGAACGACGGCTACGTAAGCCGTCGCCCCGACAAGTCGTGGCAGTTCACCCAACACGGACTGGCGCACGCCGAGACGATCGTGCGGCGCCACCGACTTATCGAGCGCTTCCTTACGGACGTTCTCGACATACCGTGGGACGACGTTCACGAACAGGCAGAGTTGATGGAGCACGCGATGTCTCCGTTGATGGAGGAGAAGATGCTCGCGGCGATCGGCGACGCCAAGACCTGCCCGCACGGTCACCCGATCGACCCGGCGGACCGCATTCAAGGGGTGCCACTCGGCGACTGCGCCGAAGCAGCGAAGATCACCGTGCTGCGCTTCGAGAATGAGGCCGAGGATCTGCTCCACTACTTGAAGGACGCCGGTGTCGAGCCCGGGCAGACCGGCGAGATCACTTCCGTCGGCGAGGAAGAAATCACCTACATGTCCGCAGATGGGTCGCACACGCTGACACGGTCGGTCGCCGAAACAGTCTCCGTACTCGCTGACCCATCGCCGCCGCCGCGTACCGCGCTGCCCGAGCAGCTGGTGCTCGCCAAGGAACGTTACGGCCGCTAGCGAACGCCACCGGATCTTGTGTCGCGCGTCGGCGATAGGTTGCCGCTCGTGAGCGAAGAATCCGCGAACATCGATTTTCAGTCCGAGGGGCTGCTCGACGACGTCGTCGGCGACGAGGCGCGCGAGGCGCGTAAGCGCCTGCTCGATTACCTGATGAACGAGGAGGGCGTGGAACTGGAGGAGATCAAGCTCGCTCACTCCGAAAAACGGTTGTTCTTGTTGCCGGTCGAGCGCGCGCTCGGTGGGGAGCCCAAATTCACGGCAGCCGAAGTCGCCGAACGCTCGAACTTTGATCTCGATCTGTTTCTCGAGCTCCGCCGCTCACTCGGTCTTGCAGACCCCGGTGGAGAGATCAAGTACTACAGCGACGAAGACGTCAAAACGATGCAGGCGGTCCGCTGGAACATGGAAATGGGAATGTCGCTGGAGAGCATCCGCGAAATCAATCGCGTGCTCGGTGCCTCACTGTCGCAGTTGGCAGTCACCGTGGAGCGTCGGTTCCTCACCACCTTCATCGATCCCGACGAGGACGAAGCCGAGATGGCAAAGCGTTACGCGGCGATCACTCGCGCGACTTCACCGGAGTTTGCGTTCGTGCTCCAACATCTCTTCAACCTGCACATGCGCGATTCGCTGCGCACGGACATTCTCGGCAATGAAGCGGTGATCGACCTGCTGTCTGACACCCGCGAGGTCGCCGTATGTTTCGCCGATCTCGTCGGCTTCACTTCACTCGGTGAGCAGATCCCCGCCGATCAACTTGGGGCGATCGCTGAACGGCTCAGCGCGATCACCGTCGAGTTGATCGAAGCCCCGGTGCGGATGGTCAAGACGATCGGCGATGCCGTGATGCTCACCGCACCGGACGCGAAATCACTGCTTGACGCCGCGTTGGATCTGGTCGAAGCAGTCGAGAATGAAGGCGAGGGCTTTCCACAACTCTCGGTGGGCCTCGACTTCGGCGAAGCGCTCGATCGCAGCGGTGACATCTACGGGCCGCCGGTCAACCTTGCGAGCCGTTTGAGCGACGTGGCTCGTGCCGGAGCGGTGCTTGTCTCCAGTGATCTTCACGACCGCTTCGAGGCTGAATACGACTGGACGAGCATCGGCAGGCGCCGATTCAAGGGGATCGAAAAACCCGTTTCGATCTGGCGTGTCCGTAAGCTGGGCGCGCGCAAGCTCGAACGTGAACAACGCGAACCCCGCCGCCAGAGCAGCGAGCGCGCCTGAATCTCAGCTATCCGTTGACGATGCCGGCGAGCCGCTGGACACCCTCGCGGATGTCTTCGGGCGTGGCACTGCTGAACGACATGCGCATACTGGTGGTACCGCCCTCAATCATGAAGTCGCTGCCCTTGGTGACCGGTACGCCGGCTTCTGCAGCCTTCGCCGCGATCTCGTCGGTGTTCACGCCCTCGCCAAGATCGACCCACAGGAAGTAGCCGCCGGCGGGCACCACGAACTTCGATTGAGGAAGAAACTCGGTGAGTGCTGCGGTGAGCGCATCGCGGCGTTCGCGCAGCGCATTACGAATCGTCGTGATCGAACCTTCGAGTTTGCCCGAGCGCACGTAGTCGTTGAGAATCGCCTCGCTTGCCTGGCCGGGGGAGATGTAGGTGTTGGTTCCCGCGACGACCATGTCCTTGGTGATCGCTGTGCTCGCGATCGCATATCCGACGCGCAGACCGGGGCACACGGTTTTGGTGAATGAACACATGTAGAACACTCGCTCACCCGTCGGGTCCATCGACAACATCGTCGGCAGCGGTTCACCTTCGAACGAGACATCGCGGTATGGGTCGTCCTCGACGATCAGAAAGTCGTACTCATTGGCAAGCGCAACCAGGCGTTGACGCTTCTCGAGCGGCATCGTGCAACCGCCGGGATTGTGGAAGTGCGGGATCGTGTAGACGAATTTGGGCCTGAGGCCGCCCTTGAGCTCGGCTTCGAGCGCGTCGAGATCGAAGCCGTCTTCCTGCAGGGGAAAACCGATCAAATCTGCACCGCGCTGACGCAACATCAGGAGCGATCGGTCGTACAGCGGCAGCTCGATCGCGATTTTGTCGCTCGGCGCGACGAGACGGTCAAACATCAGCGCGCAGGCGTGCAGCGATCCGTTGGTGACGATCACTCGGCTGACGTCGACGTCGTGCTGGTCGGCGATCCACTCGCGCAGCGGTTGGTAGCCGACGGCGGTGCCGTAGCCGAATGCACCGGCCGGGTCGTTGGTGAAAGCGCGATCGGCAGACTGCTTGAGTTCCTCCACGGGAATCAGGTCGAGCGACGGCGCGCCGCGGGCAAAGGAGATTGTCTTCACATCAGTGGTCATGGCCGGTCAGACTATCGCGAACTTTTGGTCAGCCACGCGACCAGACCGGCCTCGTGAAGCAGCTGAGCCAGCTGGTCGTAGCCGCCGCCCTGCGGGTGTGAACCGTCGCCCGCCGCAGCTTCCTCCGACCACGCCCCACCGGAGGCGAGCGGGCCGTGGGTTTCGATGAACGGCACATCGCGTGCGGCGCAAATCGCAGCGAACTCGTTCGACAGTTCGATCAGTTTCGCGTCGGCGTCCGGCAGATCGCCGACCGGCGGAGGCCCGACCACAAACGCCGGCAACGACAACTGGCCGGCGAGGTCTATCGCCGACCCGAGACTGGCGAGCGACTGTTCGGCAGTGGTCTGGGTGATGACGTCGTTGGTCCCGAACGACAACACCACCATCTCGGGGCGATCGCGCAGTTCGGGCGGATCGATCCGCGTGTTGAAGAATCGCGCCACGGCCTGCGCAGATGTCTCGCCGGGCACGCCGTGGTTTGCTACTTCGATGGGCGAGCCGGCCTCGGCACAACGTGCGGAAATCCGCCCGACCCAACCTGCGCCGAGCGGATCGCCAAAACCTGCGACGAAGCTGTCGCCGTAAAAGTGGACTCGTGGGTTCAGGCCGACTCGTGGGTTTAGCCGGAGCTCAGGCAGGCGCGCCGATCAGCTCCATCGCGATTTCGGCCGTCTGCGTGGGCGTGTGGCCGACGCGAACGCCATTGGCCTCGAGCGCTTCGGCCTTGGCCTTGGCGGTACCGGCCGAGCCGGAAACGATCGCCCCCGCGTGGCCCATCTGCTTGCCCTCTGGCGCGGTGAAACCTGCGATGTAGGCAACGACGGGTTTGCTGACGAACTCGGCGATGTAGTGGGCGGCTTCTTCTTCAGCCGAGCCACCGATCTCACCGGCCATCACGATCAGCTCGGTCTGGTCGTCCTGCTCGAAGAGCGAGATGATGTCGACGAAGGAGCTGCCGGGAACCGGGTCGCCGCCGATGCCGACGATCGATGAGTTGCCGAAGCCCTTCTGGGCCAATTCGTTGCCGATTTGGTAGGTCAGCGTGCCGGACCTCGAGACCACGCCAACGTTGCCCTCCTTGAAGAACGACGCGGGAATGATGCCGACGTTGGCCTTCTCCGGCGAAAGGATGCCGGGACAGTTGGGACCAATGATTCGCGTGTTCGGGAAGTCGGCCTGCACACGGTTGTATAGCTTGAGTTCGTCGTGTGCGGGGATGCCCTCGGTGATGATCACGACCAACTCAACGCCAGCTTCTGCGGCCTCGAGCGCCGACTGCGCCGCGAACGGCGGTGGGACGAAGATCATCGCGGTGTTGGCCTGAGTCTCCTCGACGGTGGTTGCCCAGTCGGCGAAGACCGGGATTCCCTCGACGTCGGTTCCCGCCTTCTTCGGGTTGATACCGCCGACGACGTTGGTGCCGTAGGCGCGGTTGTTCAGGGTGTGGAACGAGCCTTCACGGCCGGTGATTCCGGCAACTGCAAGGCGGGTGTCCTTGTCAATCAGGATCGACATGACTAATTCTCCTTTGCGAGGGCAACCACTTGCTCGGCCGCCCCGTCCATCGTTTTGGCCGCGTACACATTTGGCAGCGCGGCCGCTTCAAGAATCTCGCGACCCTGCAAGTCGTTGGTTCCATCGAGACGCACAACGAACGGCACCTCGGGCTTGAGGTCTTCGAACGCAGCGACCAATCCGTTGGCGACTTCGTCGCAACGTGTGATGCCGCCGAAGATGTTGAACAGCACCGCGTCGACGCTTTCATTGCTGAGGATCAACTCAACGGCC
>JBMYXO010000038.1:0-17312 GCA_049608465.1 Solirubrobacterales bacterium
GGGCGCAAACGGCGTGGCCCACGGCTATAAACCGCTGATCGGCGACTTCAACGGCGATGGCAAAGACGACTTCGGCATCTACGACCCCAGCGGGGGAAACTGGAGCGTCTTCCTGAGCACTGGTTCTGGCATGACTTCGGGCTCGATCTGGCAGTACAACTGGGGCGCAAACGGCGTGGCCCACGGCTATAAACCGCTGATCGGCGACTTCAACGGCTAGTGGCCGTCGAAGCGATTGGTCGGGCGCCAAACGCTTGGAGCTGCAGTTTTGGCTCCAAGCGCGTCCATATGGAGGTATCGGAAGGATGCGGAAAACGACGAGTTGACAAAACGCTATTGAGAAACTTCGAATAGCGTCCGGACCCGCTATTGCAAATGCAGTTCCCCTTCAAGCCAGCATCGGCGCACGTAGCTGGACGACGCGCTGCTCACCGACGCATGGATGGACGCGCTCAGCAGCGAGCCTTCGGTCGGCGTTTTCGAGGTTCTGACCCGTCGGCTCAGGTTCTCAATTACGCATACCACCGTCAAGGTTGCGCAACTACACCTCGAGAAGCGCCCCACTGTGCCACTGTTGCCTGATCGCGTGAGCATTTGTGAACGAACCACTTGGCGCTCGCGTATCCGAGATGACGAATCCGCTAGTTGGTTGGTCGTGACGCGGTGCCGCCGGGGGCAACGTCTAATGTCTCCCACGCAATGGCGACCTTCGAAGAACTCAACGCGCTCAGCTCGCAGGAGCTGCACGACCGCGCCACCAAACGGGCACAGAAGCACCTCGACGTCAAGTTCTACTGGGACCTGCTCAAAGTGCTCCCCGCTGCCGAGGCTGCCTACGGCAACGAGGACCAGAGCACGGCCGACATCTTCAAGATCGGCTCACTGCTGCACGACTTCATCGAGGCCGAGGACGGCGACGACCACGTCGAATCCCTCCGTCCGTTCTACCTCGACTACCTCCAAAAACACGAATCCTGAACAATTTCCCTTCGAAGGGAAACTTGTTTTACACAGCTGTGGCGTTTTCGGTTGACCAGGAGATCAGCTGTTCCACTTGTTCGTCGGTGAGGCCGACGAAGGGGTCTGTTGAGATCAGCAGGGTGGGTGCTTTGCGCGTTGCGGCCCACTCTTGGCATGCTTCGTTGTGTCCGTCGTCGATCCATGCCGCCGGTCGTTCGCCGGCGCGTTCGGTGAGAGAGTTCAGCTTCCAGTGCCCGCTGCCGTCTGTCGAAGGCTCGACCTCGAATTCGACGACCTCCAGGTCGCTGGGCATCGCGAGGATGTGCACCAGGTGGTCGTTGGCTCGTTCGCCCCAGCCAGTGGCCCAAACGCACTCGTAGTGACCAAGCAGACTGCCAACTCTGCGGCTCATTCCTGTTCCAATGTGGTGCAGGACCCCATCAACCATGTGGAAGCGGCCGTTTGCCTCGCCCGGCACTACCGGGCCCGCCGACGCCACCGAGCGAGGATCCCGCTGGTTTCCAGCGAATCCGTAAGTACTGATCACCCCGTCGACGTCGATGAATAGGAGCGGTTGCTCGGCCATACCACGACTCTAGTGAGCACAAAGATCGGCGACCCTCCACGAAATTCGGTGAATGTCGCCGCTGCACTCAAGGCTTGCCCGAATGCGTTCGATAGACGACGTACGCACCGAGGACACGCAAGGACGCAGTTCGACGGTGCAGCTTGCTGCGTAGGACGTCGCAGTACCGCTCACTTTTCTAGGGCACAACCACGAGGATGGAACTTCAAGTAGGCATCGCACTTTCGCTGCTCTGTGCATTCGCAACGAACCTCGGGTTCTTGCTCAAGCACAAAGGCGCATGCGCCGCTCCGGCGGTCGAATTCCGCAAGCCACTTTCCAGCGCTGCGGCCCTTTTCCGCTCGAAGACGTTCGTCATCGGCTACGGCGTCGCTGCGGTCGCCTTCGCTTTGCACGTCGCGGCCCTCTGGTTTGCACCAATCTCGATCGTCCAGTCGGTGATCGCAGGTGGGCTGGTATTCCTCGCCGTGATCGCAGAGCGGATGTTCGGATACAACCTCGGCCGCCGCCAATGGGCTGGAGTCGTGCTCACGGCGTTCGGGTTGATGCTGCTTGCGCTGACGGTACGTCACGCGGGCGACAACCACAAGTTTTCGATCGACGCGCTGATCGCCTTCGAGGCCGGCGCACTGATAATCGGAGTGGCGCTACTCGTCGGCCCGCGTTTCGGTACGCCGGTTCACCACCACGGGGTGATGTTCGGCGCCGCATCGGGGATGCTGATCGGCGTGTCCGACATCGCGATCAAGGCGATGACGAACATTGCATCTTCCGAGTCGGTCGCGTCCGCATTGCTTTCGCCGTGGATCGCGCTAGCTGTGACGATGGCGGTGATCTCGTTCTACTCGGTCGCACGCGGCCTGCAGGTTGGCGAGGCAGTGCCGGTGATCACGGTGATTGGTGTTGCTGCGAGTCTCGTGCAGATCGTCGGCGGCATCGTCGTCTTCGGCGATCCGATGCCAACCGGCGTCGTCGGCATCGTCGCGCAGACCTTCGGCTTCGTGCTGATCTGTGCGGCTGCTGTACTTGTGCCTGCGCCCACACGGGTCGCAGCGGCACCACAGCCAGCCTGAACGCGCCGCAGGACGATCGCTGTCAAGATCGCCTCTGTGGGTATGTGTGGGCGCGAACGCTGGTCCGAATCGGGGCGAAGTCATCCAATCTTGCCTGGCGCACGTATCTCACATCAATGAGAGAAACGACGTTTCAAGCACCCAGCGCCCGGCTCGGCGGGCGTCCGCGCATCGCGGTGATCGGCGCGGGCGTGTCGGGATTGACGGCGGCACACCGCCTTTCATCAACCCATGAGGTCAGTGTCTTCGAGAGCGAGCCGCGGCTCGGCGGCCACAGCAGCACGATCTTCGTCGAAACCGACAGCGGTGCCCAGCCGATCGACACCGGGTTCATCGTCTTCAACGATCGCAACTACCCGAACTTCAACGAACTGCTGGACGAAATCGGTGCCGAACACGTACCGTCGAACATGAGCTTCAGTGTCAGCGACGAAAGCGGCGACTTCGAATACGCCGGAAGTTCGCCGAACGCGTTGTACGCGACACGAAGCAACATTGTCAATCCCCGCTTCCACCGGATGGTCGGAGAGTTGGTCCGCTTCAACCGTGAAGCCAAACGCTTCGTTCGCAGCGGTGCCAACGACGACATTTCCCTTCGCGAGTACCTCGCATCCGGTGGCTATTCAGAATTCTTCGTCGAACGCTTGATCGTTCCGCAGGTCAGCGCAGTGTGGTCGACCGATCCAGCCCAGCTGTATGAGTTTCCGGCGCGAATCGTCTTCCAGTTCTTCGACAACCACGGCATCCTCGAGTTGACTGGTCGCCCGCAGTGGCGAACGATCAAGGGCGGGTCCACCGAGTACGTGAAGAAGCTGACCGCGGCTTTCGACGACGGCATCCACACCGGAGTGGCCGCCGAGGCCGTGCGGCGCGGTGAAAATGGCGTGGCGATCAAACTCAGCAACGGAGCGGAGGCAGTCTTCGACGAGGTCGTGATCGCAACCCATTCCGACCAAGCGCTCGAGCTGCTCGTCGACCCGACCGAGGCGGAACGCGGCATCCTCGGAGCGATCCCGTACGTCGACAACGACGTCGTGCTGCACACCGACATCACCCTGCTGCCCCGGCGCCGCGCCGCTCGATCGAGCTGGAACTTCCATCTGCTCGACCAGCCGCGCGACCGAACGACGGTGACGTACTGGATGAACAATCTCCAACCGATTCCGGGCGACGTCGACTACTGCGTAACTCTGAATCTGAGCGACAAGATCGACCCCAGCGAGGTGATCTGCGAACAGAACTTCTCGCACCCGGTGTTTACCGCCGCCGGGCTTGAAGCGCAACAACGTCATCATGAGATAAGCGGCGTGAATCGCACGCACTACTGCGGCGCCTACTGGCGTTGGGGCTTTCATGAGGACGGCGTATGGAGTGGAATTCGCGCTGCCGCGGCGATCACCGCAGGCATGTCCACAGCAGAGCCCGCGACCAGTTCGCGGCTTGCCGATTCCGATATGGAAGTCGTGTGACCTCGATGAGGCGCAAGCCCGCATCGCAGGCCGTGAGTGCCCGAACGGCGGATTCCGCATCGGCCATTTTCGTCGGCAAGATCGGACATTCGCGATTTGAACCGAAACGGCGCTCGTTCAGCTATCCGGTGTACATGACGTACCTCGATTTGTCGGAGCTTGAGTCCGGCGGGGGATCGCGACTGTTCGGGGGATCGCGGCTTTTCAGCACGCGTCACTGGGCACCGTTGCAGTTCAGAAGACAGGATTTCTACGGCGACTCGTTCCGCCCGTTGAGTGCCGAGATCCGCGATCTCGTCGAGCGCGAGACCGGAACTCGTCCGAACGGTCCGATTCGACTGCTGGCCAATCTGCGCACCTTCGGTTACCAGTTCAACCCGATCGCGGTCTACTACTGCTTCGATGCGTCCGGCGAGCGCCTCAGCCACGTCATTGCCGACGTGACGAACATCCCCTACCGCGAGAGTCATGCCTACGTTTTTTCCGCACTGGCCGGAGGGCACGAAGTCGACGGCACCGCTGAGAAACTGATGCACGTCTCGCCGTTTCTGGAGATGGACTACACCTATCGCCTGCGAACGGGAGTGCCGACCGACGAGTTGGGGCTGCTGGTCAGCAACTCTCGAGACGGTGCGGTCGAGTTCAGCGCGGCGCTGCGACTGCGTCGACGCCCGGCCAGCGCCCGGCAACTGCGCCGCACCGTGATGCGATTCCCGGCGATGGCGATTTCGGTGACCGCGAAGATCTTCTGGCAGGCGTTGAAGATGAAACTCCAGGGATACCGCTGGTACGGGCACCAGGCACGACGCAGCGTGGATCCAGTTGCAGATGATGCTCCGACGACGACCGAGGAGGATCGGCCTCGTGCCGAAGTTCGCTGATTCGCTTTCCCGCCGTGCGATGTTCAACGTGCTCGATCGGATCGATGACGGGCGACTTGAGCTCGTAGAGCCAGCTGCCACCAGATCGTTCGGTCAAACGAAAATCGAGAGCCCCTTGACCTCGCGGGTTGAGGTCCATCATCCACACTTCTACACATCGTTCTTCCGTGGCAGCCTCGGTCTTGCGGAGAGCTACATCGACGGCGAATGGGACACCGACGATCTCACGGCGTTCGTTCGCGTTGGCGCTCGCAACATGCCCGCGCTCGACCGGGCGCGAGGCTTCTACCGCTTGGCCGAGAAGCCCGTTCGCACGATCGGCGCGCTGCTCCATGACGAGCATCTGCACAAACGGAAGACCGCACGCCACTACAACCTGGGCAACGATCTCTACGAGCGGATGCTCGACAAGACGATGGCCTATTCGTCGGCGATCTTCACGTCACCTGATGACACGCTCGAAGCGGCACAAACCGAGAAGTTTGACCGCGTATGTCGCAGCTTGCAGCTGACGCCGCGCGACCACCTGATCGAGATCGGCAGCGGATGGGGCGGCTTCGCGATCCATGCCGCAGAAAAATACGGCTGCCGCGTGACGAGCGCAACGATCGCCGGTGAACAGACCAAGCTTGCGCGGCGGCGCATTCGCGAGGCCGGTCTCGACAACCGCATCGAAATAGTCGAATGTGACTTTGCCAAGCTCGAGGGAACCTACGACAAGCTGGTCTCGATCGAAATGATCGAAACGATCGGCTGGCGCCGCTTCGACGAGTTCTTCCGCGTATGCAATCGGTTGCTCAAACCCGACGGGCGCATGTGCCATCAGATCATCACGATCGACGACCGTGCCTACGAGGCAGAGAAGATGTCGCGCAGCTTCGCCAACACGTTGATCTTCCCGGGTGGCAGTCTGCCCTCGAACGAGTTCATTTCAAAGGCGATCGCCCGCGAGACGGAGATGCAGCTGCTCGAGTTCGAGGACATCACCGCGCACTACCCGGAAACTCTGCGGCGGTGGCGCAGCAACTTCAACGAGAGCTTCGAAGAGTTGCGAGCGCGCGGCTACGACGAACGCTTCCACCGGCTCTGGAACTTGTACCTCGCCTACTGCGAAGCCGGCTTCGTCGAACGCCGGATTCTCGTCGGCCAGGCGACGTACGCGAAGCCGACGCACCGCGACACCTGGGATTCCTTTGCCACGTCTGGTGAGGCCGGCAACGACGTGCGTTCGAGCGTATGACCGCGCGCCTCAGCGCTTGAACATCCGCCCAGCCGCGCGATCCAGCAGAAATCCAGGGCCGCGGCCGGCGAGCGCAGCCAGTCGAGTCTTCCCACCGGGCCAGACGATCGAATCGTCGCCCTTGATCCCCTCGACCATCTTTGTCGCCCACTCCTCTGGCTCGACCTGGTCCCACTCCGATGTGTCGAAATGGTTGCCGTAGCCCTGCTCGGTGGCCGCGAGCATGTCGGTCTTCACACCGGGCGTGACCAAGTGCATCACGCGCACGCCAGTCGGTTCCAGCTCTCGGCGCAACGCTTCGCTGAACGCAACCACTCCCGCCTTCGTAGCGGCGTAGACGCTTGCGAGCGGGAAGTAGGCGTACCCGCTCATACTCGCGTTGTTCACGACGTAGCCGCGGTCACGCTCGAGCATCGTTGGCAGTAAAAGCTTGGTCAGGTGCATCAGACCGGTCAAGTTGACCTGCACGCTGGTGTAAATCTTCGCCACGTCCTGCTCTTCGAGCAGCCCGACGCTGAGCGCGCCGGCATTGTTGACAAGGATGTCGACGCTCTCAAGCTGCTTGCGCGAGGCCGCGAACGACCGTTCGATCGATTCCGTCGACGAGAGGTCGATCGGCAGCGCCCGGACGTTGTCGGCTTCGATCGCGACGGATTCCGGGTCGCGCGCGCCGGCATAGACCAACGCGCAGTGTTCGGAGAGCGCCTCGGCGAAGGCTCTGCCGATTCCGCGATTCGCTCCCGTGACCAGTGCTGTGGTGTTCGTCATTTCCATAAGCGTCCGCAACCTTGTATACGACAGTTCGGGCCGCGAAGTTGCCGATTGCTACCATCCGCCGTCGTATGCCAAGTATCAATCAGCTCGTCCGCAAGGGCCGCAAGAAGCCAAAGAAGAAGATTTCCACCCCTGGTCTCAAGCAGATGAAGGGTGGTCAGGCCAAGCAGTCGGCGCCGCAGCGCCGTGGGGTTTGTACGCGTGTCTATACGACCACGCCGAAGAAGCCGAACTCGGCCCTGCGAAAGGTTGCCCGTGTGCGACTGACGAATCAGATGGAAGTCACGGCATACATTCCCGGCGAAGGCCACAACCTGCAGGAGCACTCCGTGGTGCTGGTGCGTGGTGGTCGAGTCAAGGACCTGCCGGGAGTTCGCTACAAGATCATTCGCGGCACGCTCGACACCGCCGGTGTCACCGACCGCAAGCAGGCTCGTTCGCGCTATGGCGTGAAAGTCAGCTAGAGCCGCATCTCTGTAAGTTTCAGGGAATCCACCTTTCCAACACGTAAGCAAGAGAGTCATCGACCAGCATGCCACGCCGCAACGCCGCAAAGATCCGTGAAATTCAGCCCGACGGTGTCTACAACAACCGTCTCGTCCAGCAGTTGATCAACAAGGTCATGCTCGACGGCAAGAAGAGCACGGCAGAGCGCATCGTCTACGGCGCGCTCGACACACTGGCCCAGAAGAGCGGCAAGGAGCCGATCGAGGCACTGGAAGCCTCGGTCAAGGCGATCACTCCGAACATTGAGGTCAAGTCACGTCGCGTCGGTGGCGCCAGCTACCAGGTGCCCGTCGAGGTCCCCGGTCGCCGCGCTCGCACGCTCGCCATCCGCTGGCTCGTAGAGGCCTCTCGCAGCCGTCGCGAGAAGACGATGCAGGACCGTCTCGCATTTGAACTTCTCGACGCCCAGTCCGACCAGGGTGCCGCGTTCAAGAAGAAGGAAGACATCTTCCGCATGGCGCAGGCCAACCGCGCCTTCTCGCACTACCGCTGGTAGTCGAGCCGCCGCAGAAATCCGTGCGGGTGGCAGGTGATGCCGTAGAACTCGAGATCGCGTCGTCGCTCGAACTTGCTGCCAGCCGGCGTCGACAGCCATCGATCGACCGCCGGGAGAACTCCGCGCGGCCAATCCTCCTGGAGTCGCAGCGCTTCGACATCTACGCAGCCGTCTTCAACGACGAAGTAGCCGCCGGCTGGCACCAGGCCGGAGAATTGCTCCAGTGCGCTCCAAGTAGTTTCCTCGACGTGGGCGGAGTCTTCGATCACCATCGTGTTCGTGCCGGCGGGAATTGATTCGAGGACTCGGGCGATCAACTCTGGATCACAAACATCGCCTTCATGTAGCGTGATCGCTTCTTGCCAAGAGGGATCCGCTGCCTCGAGGTTCGCACGGGCACTCGCGATGTCAATGTCGACTGCCACCACCTTCGGCGACTGGCTTCGACGATTTGCGTAGCGCGCGAACGAGAGCATGCGATCGCGTAACCAGAGTGTGCTTGCGCCGTGTTGGCAGCCGATCTCAAGGATCACCTCCGGTTGCTGTTCCCAGATCAGGTGTTCATAGGTGCGCAGATCCTCGGGGAACTTCGAAAGCGGTATCCCTGCATACGAATCTCTGGTGTGCTGCTCGACGCGTTCTCGCCAATAGCTGCTGAGACTCACGCTGCTGGCATCTGCGATGTCTGTAGTCACCCGTGGTGGAAAACTCATGCCGCGTGCTCAGGCCGTCGCAAGCTCGCGCGCCGCATGCATCGTCTCGGGATAAAGCGTGAGCAGCCGTCGCAGCATCGCCACGCCAGCCATATTCGTGGTCTGGGCCATCGAGATGTCGCTCACGCGATAACGCGCGACGAACTCAGGAACGAGTGTTCCGTGTCCACCCTCGTCTGCGAGCCTGACGAAAAGCTCGTAATCCTCCCAGCCATAGAGCTGCGAATCGGTTGTATAGCCGCCCAACCTAAGTAGCTCGGAGCGACGCCACAGCACCATCGCGTCGATGTAGTTGCCGTTCCCGAATCGTCTTGGCTCCCAAGCGTGACTGCTGAGTATGCCGACTGGTTCGAAGAGCGGATCGTGGCACTCCAAGTATCCCCAGGCGAAACTCGATTCCGGGTCGCCGCGCAATGCGGCGACCAGCTTCTCGATCCCACGGGGATACACGCTGTTGTCGGCATCGAGTGCGAAGACGAACTCGCCACGCGCCGCGTCTATCGCGGTGTTGCGCGCTTGTCCGAGGCCGCGGTTCGTCGGGTGAGCCAAAAGCAGTGCGGGGACGCGGGGGTTCTCGACCATCCAGCTATGGGCGGCAGCCTGCGAGCCGTCCGACGACCCATCGTCGACCACGACCAACTCGATCTCCCTGAGCACACTCTCGGAAGCACTGGCAAGTGCGGCGCCGATGTGCTGTTCGTAGTTGTGCAGCGGCGTTATTACGGTCACGAGCGGCTTCGCGCCGTGATGGCCGGCTGACTGAAAAACGCGTTCGACGATCGGCAACTCTTCACCGGAACGCACGAGGTGATTCAGGCGGCGCAAATCATTGTCAAGCGAGTGGATGCTGAGCTTCTGGTCACGCAGTGCGCGGCCGACGAGATCCTCGAGGCCGGCTATCGGATCCTCCCCGGCCGTCTTCACCAACTGCACTGCGTCGTCGAATCGCTGTGTCACGAGCGGTTGCTCTACGTCGACTCCCTTTACCTCGGCAAGTGGCCGGGACCGTTTCTTCAACAGACCTTCGGCGCCCTCGGAGAGTCGCATTACCGATTCTGAAAGCGGGAGTTGCGTTCGCAGCATGCTCCACGCGTCGATCGCGACTTGGTGCAATTTCGAAGGGTTATCGAGAAGCAGGTCGGCAGCCATTCCGAGTTTCGAGGCCGGACCGGCGCGAAAGTGTTCGCCAACGACAAGCGGCGCGGTGTCGGTCGAGGTCTCTGTGAGCACGACGCATCCGTTGCATATCGACTGCACGACGCGCAGCCACTCGAAGTACTGCACCGTGTCGCGGTGGATGTTGAGCAAGATCTTTGACCGTCCGAGCATGTTCCACTTGGCGTCCGCTCCGACCCATTCCGGATTCTCCTCAGTCAGCGGCGCAGTGTCATCGCCGATCACCAGCCGACAGTCGCGCTTGTGAAGCCAGGATGCGCCTTGGCTGAGCGCCAATTCGCGCTTGGGAGATCGCGAACCGAGGTGAAGCACGTCGATCGGGCGCCCGACGAAATCATCAACAGATTCCGTTGTGGGATCGTGCTTGGCCCAGCTTTCGGTCCAGCCCAACTGAAAATGTTCGACGTTTCGGCCGGTTGCGGCACTGAGCAGTCGAGCGGAGTGGGAGTTGATGTCGAATGCGGGGCAGCCGTGCTGAGAAATCAGCTCGGCATTCCGCTTCCAGAACTTCGAATCGGGCTGTTCGGCGCAGATGAACACTGTGCGCGCCAAGTGCTGCTTGCCGGGGTGGTTTTGAGGCTCGGTCAGCGCAAAATACTCATGAGGCGGCACAAGTGCATATACAGTCTCGCCATCGACTGCCGGAAATCTTCCCACAGCGACTGTGGACTCGACGCCGATCAATGCAAGCTCGGCGCGCAACGCGCCGACCAACTCGTCAAAGAACGCATTTTGACCGTTAGCGGTTACGAAACAGATTTTCAAGAATTGACTCCGCGGGTATAGGGCTATAACTGGCTTGTGTACATACTTACCCAGAACTGATTGGGGTGAAACTATATGAGTGAAACGATTGAAGAGCTGCTCGAAACATCCGAAGAGATGGGCGAGGGACTCACTTCCGCAGGCGCAGGTCGGACGGGGGAGACCGCCGAGACTGCCGAACGTTTCGACCCCGCCGAGATGCGGGGCGCCGTCGTGGAGGCCGAGCATCTGGCACGATACCGCTTCGCCGCAGCACTCGCAGGCGACAAGGTAGTGCTGGACGCCGCCTGCGGCTGGGGCTACGGAAGCAACATGCTCGCTGCGGCCGGAGCCAGCCGGGTGATCGGAGTGGACATCGCCGACGCCGTGGTCGAAGCGGCGCGAGCGGAGGCGGCAGACAACGTGAGCTTCGAGACCGGTGACATCGAGCAGCTCGATTTCTCGAACGCAAGTTTCGACTGTGTGGTCTGCTTTGAAGCGATCGAGCACGTAGAGCGGTGGGGCCAGACGTTGGACGAGTTCGCACGCGTTCTCAGCGGCGACGGAATTCTCGTGATCTCGACGCCGAATGACAGCGCATACGGCGACCGCAATGAGCATCACATTCACCAGTTTGAGCGCGAGGAGTTTCGCGACGAACTTGAATCGCGCTTTCGATACGTTGAGGTTTATGCTCAAAGCGCCTGGATCGCGTCGGCGATAAGTACGCACGAGTGGTTCGATTCCGCGGGGATTGAATCGCCGATTCCGAGCGTTCTCAAACCGGTTGCAGGCAGAGATCACGGCGAGATCTACGACGTGGCGGTTGCGTCAAACACTCCGCTGCCAAACGTCGACTCGGTGGCCGCGCTGGCGTCGCCAGTAGAATTTAAGGAGTGGATTGAGCGCATGGGAGGCGCAGGACGAATACCTCAGAGGTCTTCAGTCTTGGCACTCGGATCATCGAGTCGATCAAATCGCCAAGTTGGGCGCCGAAGTGATCGAGCTCAACGAGCTGCTGGCAGACTCCGAAGCCCGCCTTACGGCAGCGCGCCATGACCTCGAAGAACTCAAGGGCTCGATCAGTTGGCGGGTTACCTCACCGCTGCGAGAGAACTCCCTACTTCGGCGATTTACCGGTCGCCCGTCTTAGAAGACGAGCGGGAAACGTCGCGAGTGCGGCAAGGACCGTGCGCCAGGGTATTTGCGCCGGGTCGGGAACAGTTGCGGATCCGGGTCCGGCAGCGCGTGCGAGCTGAGCGAGGTCGGTATTGCGGTCGACGTCAAAGCCGGCGAGCGCCCGAGCTCCCATCGCGAGCGCATCTGGGCGGACGATCGTCTCAAGAGTCACCCCGTTGCGGGCTATTTCGAGTTCGTCCACGCCGCAGAAAATGATCCCGAGGCCGCCCCAGAACTGGCCGCGGGTTCCATCCGCCACCGAAACGTTCCCCGGAACGGCGTCTGCGTCAAAAAATCGGACCTTCCCGTACGACGCGTAGTCGATGTCGTCAATCCCGCGCCGAACTTCTTCGTTGATCGTGTCGTGGAGGACGATGATCGTCTCTTTGATCGCGTCCGATTCGAGCAGATCGAGAATGTCCTGTCGCACCCCTGCCGCCGAGTGATCGCCGTCGACCATTACGAAATCGACGTTGCGGCCTTCGGCGGCGAAGTCCGCAAGCAACGCTGGGAGAAGTTCGCGTCCGTCTCCGGTGTGGATGTGCACGTGGTCGAGTTCCGCGACCGGGAGCTGTGGCTCGACCAGATCAATCGAATGGACTTCGCGCGCGTACGTTGCGATGCGGCTGAGACTGCCGCCTTCGGCGGTACCGATTTCGATCGCCAGCTCGGGTTTCGACTGCGCAAGGATGCCCTCGAAGGCGGCTCGCTCGCCCGGGGTCATCTGCCAAGGAACCGTGTCCAGCATTGGTAGAACAGCTGGGTTTGCGTCCACTTCTTGCTCCTTCATATTCGGTTTCATCATGGTCAGTTGTGGAAAGCACCGTAGCCACCCCGGCACTCGGAGCCCCTCTGCTGGGGGTTGCGAACCGACTGGCGCATCACGCGGCCGTTGCGTGCAATCAAGGGGGCCGCCCGCCGCAGCGGAGCTTGATTTCGTCGAAGACTCAGGCCACGTTACGCTTCCGCCATGCTTAGCGTGGATCAACCTCAGTCGATTGCGGCTGACGCACTTCCGGCTGTACTCGTTGACGGCGTGACGAAGCATTTTTCCCTGCCGGCAGACCGCGTCCAGACGCTCAAAGAGCGGGCGCTTCACCCGATCCGCAGCCGTGAACGCAACAGCTTCACCGCCCTCGACGACGTCGCGTTTCACGTTGAAAAGGGCGAATTCTTCGGGCTTGTTGGCCGTAACGGCTCGGGCAAGAGCACGTTGCTCAAGTGCATCGCAGGCATTTACTCCGCGGACTCAGGTGAGATCTACCACGACGGCACCCTGACATCGTTCATCGAACTCGGTGTCGGCTTCAATCCCGAACTTCCCGCGTTCGACAACGTATTGCTCAATGCCACGCTGCTCGGGTTGGACACCGAGGCCGCTCGTTTGAGCTTCGAAGAGGTGATGGACTTCGCGGAACTCTGGGAATTCGAAAATCTCAAGTTGAAGAACTATTCATCGGGCATGTACGTGCGGCTCGCGTTCAGCGTGATGCTGCAGGTCGACGCCGACATCCTGCTGATCGATGAGGTGCTCGCCGTCGGCGACGCCGCGTTTCAGCAGAAGTGCTTCGATCAGTTCAATCGCATGCGCGACGAAGGCAAGACGATCGTCTTCGTCACCCACGGGATGGACGCGGTGCGTCGTTTCTGTGACCGCGCAGTTCTGCTCGACCGCGGTCGCCTCGTTGCGATCGGCGATGCCGAGGAGATCAGTGAGCGATATCTCGAACTCAATTTCGTTGCCCCCGACAGCGACGCCATGACCTTTGATTCAGCGGTTGGCAAGGCGACGCTTAGCGACTGCTGGGTGGCTGACAGCTCCGGGCAACGGGTGGAATCCATGACCCAGGGAGGTCGCTTGGCCGTGCACGCGGAAGTCACGTTCGAGCAACCCGTGGCCAACCCATGGATCGATATCCAAGTTCGAGACGAGAACGACCGCCTGTTGATGGTTTCCTCCACTCAGCCCACCGAATACGGGCCGGGTCCCGCGCCGAGCGGGGACTTCGAGACCGGAGAGACCGCTCACTACGTCGCACAATTCGACTGCGTCTTCGCGGCCGGTCACTACAGCGTCTCGATCAGCGCGGGTCCAGATTCGAGCTACAGCCGCTACTTCCGCCGCACCGACGCGATCAACTTCGACGTCGAAGGCAGCGCGGTATCCGGGGCGTCCGTCGTGCTGCCCACCGATTGGCACGTTGAAAAGTCCGTTCCCACCGCGAACGCTGGAGAAACTCAGTGATAGGTGCCGCCAAAGAGATGAGCCGCCCGGTTGCTCGTGATCTCGGCCGTGGCGACTACAGCGAGCTCGCTGCTCGCATGCCGACACGCGTGATCGGGCCGCGCGCAATGAGTGGAGATTTTCGACGATTCCTCACGCTCACCTGGATGCTCGCCTATCTCGAGTTCAAGCTCAAGTTTTTCGGCTCGGTGCTCGGCTATGCCTGGCAGTTGATGAAGCCGTTGATGATGTTTGCGGTTCTCTACTTCGTTTTCACCGAGGTGATCCGCATCGGCGGCGGAGTGCCCTACTACCCGGTCGTGCTGCTCTCTGGAATCGTGCTGTTCGGATTCTTCTCGGAATCGACGGTTGGTGCCATCACCTCGGTCGTCGAGCGAGAGGGATTGATCCGCAAGATCAGTTTCCCGATCGTTTCGGTACCGATCTCAACCGTCACTTCGGTCTTCCTGACCTTGATGCTCAACTACCTCGTGGTTCTGTCGTTTGCGCTTGCCAGCGGCGTGACGCCTACCTGGCGATGGATCCAAATCGGACCGTTGCTGGTGCTGCTGTACATCGTGGCTGCGTCTGCGAGCCTGGCGCTCTCATCGTTGTACGTTCGCTTTCGCGACGTCAAGCCGATCTGGGAGGTCATCGCCCAGGTGCTCTTCTACGCGACGCCGGTCATCTACACGATCGAGTTCGTACAGGAAAAGAGCGCAACGCTTGCGCAGGTGATGATGTGCAACCCGCTTGCCACGATCCTGCAACAAATGCGCCATTCGGCGATCGATCCGGCGTCGCCGAGCGCGGTCGATGCGCTCGGCGGATGGCTCTATCTGGCGATCCCGATGGGCATCGTTGTATTGATGGCGTTGTTCGGGTTCTTCTCGATGCGCCGCTTGGCGCCGAATCTGGCCGAGGAGCTCTAGCCGCGGTCCGCTGAACCTGCTCGATGCGCCTCTTCACGCAGAGACCCGCCTACACCAACGTTCTGCTGCGCGGCGGGCTTGGCAACCAGATGTTCCAGTACGCGGCGGGGCTGTCCGTGGCGCTGCGAACGGGTTCAAGGTTGCGACTGGACCTGACGGTTCTCGACAGGGACAGAAAACGTCAGTTCCGACTAGACCAGTTCAACATCGACGCCGAATTGTTTCACGGCAACGACGCGCCGCCGCTGCAGTTTTCGGATCCGCAGACGCTCGCCGCGGAGGCGAGGGCTCGATTCGATGCCCAGGTCGTCATCCAGCGAGACGAAACGTTCGGCGACGAACTTTCCGACACAGCCGCGAACAGCCTTCTGGTTGGGTACTGGCAGTCCGACCGATATTTCAACTCCGTGTCTGACGCGGTGCGAGCACATTTCAAACTTCGCCGTCCAAGTGCTGCGTACACCGAGTTGAGACGGCGGATCGGCGCCGAGGAGTGCGCGGCGGTGCATATTCGGCGCGGGGACTACGCAGAGGACACATCGGTGCAGCGCGTAATCGGCCTGCTCGACGCCAGCTACTACAGGGAGGCTGCGAACGAACTCGTTGCGCGCACCGGGGTCACCAAGTTTCGCGTGTTCAGTGATGACCCCGAATGGTGCAGAACACGCGTCGAACTACCGGGTGACGTGGAGATCACGTCCGGATATCTGGCCGACGCCGAGGAACTGCATCTGATTTCGGCATGCGACCACGCGATTGTCAGCAACAGCAGTTTCAGCTGGTGGGGGGCATGGCTCGGCACCAAAGCAAAGTCCGTCGTGATCGCCCCCTCACGCTGGCTGCGCAGCGTCGACGCGCGCGCCGGATCCCGCATCCCCGCTCGTTGGACCACGCTGCCCGCTGAGTTCGTCCCGGCCAACGTGGAATAATCGCCGGTTGTGCGCATCGTCCACGGAATCGACTCGCTGTCCAAGCCGGGCGGAATCCTCACCTATGCGGCGACGATTTCTGACGTTCTTCAGCGCAACGGCCACGACGTCTGGAACGTCAGCGCCACGCTCGGTAGCGGCACCGCGATGCTCGAGGAATCCGCTATTCGTTGGGTCGATCGATTCGAGGAATTGCCGGAGGACATCGACATCTTCTTCGCACACGACGCACCGATGTCGTGTGCGATGCTCGAAAAACGCCCGGACGTGCCGCAGATGTTCTTTTGGCACAGCAGCTACTTCGACTTCAACGTCAATCCGCAAATCACCCAAGCGTGCGCACGCATCGTCGCGCTTTGGCCGAGCTGTTTTCGCCGGATCGACGGCCTGGCGGAGAAACCGAAGACGCTTTCACTCACACAGCCGGTGGATCTCACGCGCTTTCGGGTCCAGCGTCCAATCAATCAGCGGGCAAGGACGGTGGTCGCGCTCAGCAACTACCTGCACGGCGAGAAACTGCGCATCGTCGAGCGCGCTTGCGAACTCGCGGGATTGGAATTCCGGCTCGTCGGCTCTGGCGGTGAGGGGGTGTCGATGCGCCCGCAGGACGCGATCAACGACGCCGACATCGTTCTCGGAAAGGGTCGCGTGATCGTCGAGGCCATGGCCTGTGGCCGCGCCGCCTATGTATACGACGTGTTTGGCGCGGACGGCTGGGTCACGCCGGATACGTACGAAGGCCTCTCCGACGTCAACTTCGCAGGTTCCGCGAACGCATCCAATCCGACGGCGGAAGAACTGGCGACGGACCTGGCCGGATACTCAAGCTCGATGGGCGAATCGAACGCCGCGATCGCCGCGAACCTGCACAGTGCCTCGACGCACACGACCGCGCTGGTCAAAGCTGCCGAAGAAGTTCTGGCTGAAGGTTCGCGACCGCCGGTCCGACCGGATGCCTACGAGCTCCAGCGACTGGTCCGAGTTGCTTGGCGACACGAAACAGAAGCCTTCAACGCAAAGAACCGAATGATCGACGAATCGTTGCGACGCGGCGACGCGGAGTGGGAGTTGGAGAAGTCGCGGGCCGAGGTTGCGCGGCTGCAGGCAGACCTGGCGGCGCTCCGAAGCTCCCCGAGCTGGCGGATCACCGCACCTTTGCGTGCAATCAGGCGAATTGGACGCTGATCGCCGTTTTCGATCGCCGCCCCCGTGCTATCATCGCCGCCGACTTCGCGGTTGCGGGTTTATGCCTGCATGCCACTGGAGCAAACGCCCATTTTGCGGCGTGCGATCCTGAAGTCTGCCGCTGACTGGAGCCAGCCTCAAAGCTTCGCTTTCAGGTAGGCATAGTCGGGTGGTCCATGTCATTCATGACGATCAATTCGACCACATAACGGGACTTACAAGTAGGGCCGGGGCCCAGCAGAAT
>JBMYXO010000039.1:0-17309 GCA_049608465.1 Solirubrobacterales bacterium
CGTCGAACTCTTCGAGGCTCCGACCGATGCCAACGGCTACGGCAAGGCGTCCGACGAACTGAGCAAGACCTACCCCGCGTCGGTTGCACTCCCGCACGACGGGATGGTGATCGGGACGAATGGCGGCGGCGACCAGGCGCATGAAGGCGAAGAAGGTCACCAGGCGGACACCAGCCTGGTTGGCGAGGACGAAATGGTCGGTAATCGGCCGACCTCTGACCTTTTGCAGCTCGAAGATCTGACGCAGTCCGAAGAGGGCGAACGCGTGGACGTCGAACTCGCACATGGCGACGTGCTGATCGCCGCGATCACATCCTGCACCAACACTTCCAATCCGTCGGTCATGCTCGCCGCCGGACTGCTTGCCAAGAAGGCCGTCGAGAAGGGTTTGGATGTCAATCCTGCGGTGAAGACGTCGCTTGCGCCAGGCTCGCGAGTGGTCAGCGACTATCTCGAGCAGACTGGTCTGCAGCCATACCTGAACAAGCTCGGCTTCAACCTCGTCGGCTACGGCTGCACGACGTGTATCGGCAACTCGGGTCCGCTCGACACCGGAATCGAGCAGGCGATCACCGAGAACGACATCATCGCCGCCAGCGTCCTGAGCGGAAACCGCAACTTCGAGGCGCGGGTCCACCAAAACATCAAAGCCAACTTCCTGATGAGCCCGCCACTGGTGGTCGCGTTTGCGCTTGCCGGCACCGTCGAGAAGGACATCACCAAGGAGCCGCTCGGCCAGGGTTCGGACGGCGCGGATGTGTTTCTGAAGGACGTCTGGCCCTCGCTCGACGAGGTCCGAGAGTTGCTGAGCAGCGCACTTGAGCCAGACACGTTCCGCCGGCTGTACGGTGACTTCGCGGAGCAGAATCCGATGTGGAACGAGATCCCCGGAAAGACCGGACTGGTCTATGAGTGGGATCGATCCTCGACCTACATCCAAGAACCACCCTTCTTCGAGGACTTCAAACTGGAACCGTCACCGGTGCAGCCAATCCACGGCGCGCGCGCATTGGCGGTACTCGGCGACTCGGTCACCACTGACCACATCAGCCCCGCTGGGGCGATCAAGGAGGATTCTCCTGCCGGTCGGTTCTTGAACGAACACGGCGTGGAGAAGCGCGACTTCAACTCGTATGGATCCCGTAGAGGGAATGATCGAATCATGACGCGCGGCACCTTCGCCAACGTCCGAATCCGTAATCTGATGGCACCCGGCACGGAGGGTGGGGTGACACTGCATCGCAACGGCCAAGTCGAGGAGTTGGACATATTCGATGCCGCGGCCAGGTACAAGGAGGCCGGCAAGTCACTGATGATCTTTGCCGGAAAGGAGTACGGGTCGGGTTCGTCGCGCGACTGGGCGGCAAAGGGCACCAGTTTGCTGGGCGTGCGTGCTGTCATCGCCGAGAGTTACGAGCGAATTCACCGCAGCAATCTCATCGGCATGGGTGTGCTGCCATGCCAATTCTTGGACGGCGAAACCGCTGGATCACTCGGCATCGACGGCTCGGAGCAGTTCCACCTGATCGGCGTCGAAAAGGGCGTGCAGCCGCGCCAGGAACTGACATTGGTCATTCATCGCGCCGACGACACCACCCACGAGACCAAGGTGATCGCCCGCATCGACACGCCGATCGAGATCGACTACTTCGAGCACGGCGGGATTCTTCCTTACGTGCTTCGACAGCTCGTCTCCGCCTGAAATACGCGGGCGCGCGCCGGGGGTTCTTGTCTCCTCGACTGGTGCCAACGTCTGCGGGGACAAGATCCCCCGACACACACCCGCTGATTCGGCGCGGGGGTGTGCGGCCACGAGGGATGGATCTTGGGGGGAGCGAGAGGCGGTTTGCGAGGTCCGAGGTTGCAAGCGGGAATAGCGCGCGGACGTGGGGGCTCGTTTTTTCGCGGGTGATTCTGAAGGGGTGAAATGGTCCAAGAGTCCCCCAGCGGGAGAGTCTTGGACCATTTCACCCCATTCCAATCAGGGTCGCCACTTCGAAAACGAGAGTCAGCCCGCGCCTCGCAGCAAACCCCAATCGGCTACTCGTAGGAAACGGCCTCTATGACGTTCATCTTTGCGGCGCGTCTGGCCGGCAGCAGCGCTGCGATCACTCCGAAGATCACAGCCAGAATTGCCACCAACACAATCGCGGGGATCGGCGGGTGAAATGCGACCTCCTGGCCCGAGGCGGCGATTCCCTTCACGAACGCGTAGCCCAGGGCCATCCCGACCAGCAATCCGAGGATTGCCCCGGCCAGCGTCAGCAGCAGTGACTCCGCGATGATTATTCGACGAACCTGCCAGCGACCCGAACCGATCGCGCGCAGCACGCCAATTTCGCGCGTGCGCTCGAAAACGTTCATCAACAGAGTGTTGATCACACCCAGCAGACTGACGATGATCGCGACAAGCATGATCACATAGAAGATCGCGAAGACTTGGTTGATCTGGTCTTGGATCTGCTGCTTGATCTCTTCGTTGGACAGCACTTCGAAGGTCGGATAGTCGCCGGCGACCAGGGTTGTTAGTTGGTCCTCGAGCGGGCCGGGATTGTCCGGATCGTCGGCGAGCACGAGCGCCTGGGTGAAGCCATCGATGCCATAGATCGACATCCAGGTTTCGTCGGACATCGTGATCGACTGGGCCGCGAACGAACTACCGGTCTGAATGCCTGCGACTGTCAGCTTCTTCGAGCCGCGCGGGCCTTCGAGTGTGATCGTGTCTCCTACCTTCGTTTTCTTGCCTTCGGCCAATGCCTCCGGAACCGTCACCTGTCCTTCTGCCAGCTTCGCAAAAACCTCATCTGCGTCGGAATCCACGAACTCGGAGTTGGCGAACTCGGCATAGCTCGACGGGTCCAGGCTCCAGGCCGAATAATTCTGTCCGTAACCGCTGGTCAGGAAGAGGAACCGCGTACCGGTCGCGTCCTTGGCTCCCGGCAGATCCTTGATCTGTTCGATAGCTGCGGCGGAGATCGTCGGCGTCGGTCCGCCCTGGCCGAAGCCCTTCGGCTGGACGGTGAAGTCATTCTTGAGTTCCTTGTCGAGATCGTCGGAAATACTGCCGATGAAACTCGACCCGAGGCTGCCGATGGCTGCCACCAGCGCGATGCCGATCATCAGCCCGGATGCCGTCGAAGCAGTGCGGATCGGGTTGGCCTTTGCGTTGTCGGCGGCCATGCGACCTTCGATCTGGGTGACCTTGCGCAGCGGCCAACTCTCGCCGCGGACGAGCCACGGGACGATCACTGGGCCGATCATGATCACGCCGGAAAAGAGGAAGACCACGCCGAATGCGCCGGCCAAAAGGATCGGCGTCGGGAATGATGATGCAGAGGCGAGGGTGAACACTCCGGCGAGGCCCAGAGCGACCAGCACGGTTCCGACCGTCAAGCGACGTTTCAGCTTGAGCGGCTCGGCCCGATGTTCGGTGAGCACAGCCTGAATCGGTGGGATTCGACTCGCGCGGATCGCCGGTCTGAGTGCTCCGAAGACGGTCGCCGAAACACCGAGAATCGGGGCGATGATGAACGCCTCGGGCGCGTACGTGACGGCTCCCACGGGAAATCCGATCGAAGCGACCAGTGAGACCATCAACTGGGTCAGCAGCAGCCCGACGACGATGCCGAACAGCGATCCGATGAACCCAAGCAGCAGCGCCTCAATCAGGATCATCCGACGTACGATCTTGCGCGACGCACCAAGCGTGCGCAGCATTCCGATTTCGCGCAGCCGCTGCGCGACGGTCATGTTGAAGGAATTGAGGATCAGGAAACCGCCGACGAACAGCGACATCGCGGCGAAGAAGTAAAGAATGATGTTGAATCCCTGAATCTGGGCATTGATGTCGTCGGCCACGTCGTTGGGCGTCTTGGCCTCGACTCCCTCGGGAAGGATCTTTTCGAGCTCGGCGCGCACCGTTTCCAAGTCGGCGCCCGGTTCGAGAGCGATGTCGATTTCCGTGTAGCCAGTCGGCGAGTCGAAGAGATCTCGTGCGAGGTCCTGGTTGATGACGCCAAAGCCGCTCCCGCCGAAATCGAGTCCTTTGCCGATTTTGAAGATCGCGCTTACGGTGAATTCGTGCACGCCTGTCGGAGTTGCGAACTTCGCCGTGTCGCCGGGTTCGAGTCCGTTGCTCTTGGCCCAGCCCTCGTCGAGTTGCACCTGATTGCCGTCGAGCGTGTCGGCTCCGGCGACGATCTGCGCACCCGAGAGCTCGGGTGAGTCGGGGGTGACGCCGTTGGTGAAGACCTGGTCGGCCTGGCTACCGCCAACCTCACCGTCCTTGACCAGGGACATGATCGCGAACACGACCGATTGTGTGTCTTCGACACCTTTCGTGCTGCGCACTTTGTCCAGCACAGACTCTTCAACAGTGCCGACACCCTCGTTTCCGGCGATGATCAGGTCGGTTTCGCCGTACACCGAGCTGAACAATTCGTCGAACGTGGAGACGATCGTCTTCGAGAGCGAAAGCACGGAGAAGAACAGCGCGACCCCGAGAACGATTCCCGCAGCGTTGAGGAATGCGCGTCCCTTTCGTGCCCTGACACTGCGCCAGGCGAGCGAACGAATCATCGTGCGAACCTAATTTCTGGTTTCGAGTTCGGCGAAGAACTCGATGATGCGATTTGGATCTCCGCCCGGCACCTCGCCCGCGATCAGGCCGTCTCGCAGAAACACCACACGTGAGGCGCGGCTCGCGGCCACCGCATCGTGCGTCACCATCATGATCGTGTGACCGGACTTGGTCTGCACGTCTCGCAGCATGTCCAGCACCGCACTGCCGGTCCGGGTGTCCAGGTTGCCGGTCGGCTCATCGGCGAGCAGCAGCTCTGGGTCGCGCATCAACGAGCGTGCCACCGACACCCGTTGTTGCTCACCGCCGGAAAGCTGAGACGGCAGATGTTCGGCGCGATCGGAGAGCCCGACCAGTTCGAGGAGTTCGTCCGCCCGTTCTTTCAACGCGCCCGCGCGTTCTCCGGCGATCAGTGACGGAAGCATCACGTTCTCTTCGGCAGTCATCGTCGGCAGCAGGTTGAAAAACTGAAAAATGAAGCCGATTGAGTCGCGGCGCAGCAGGGTGGCCGCCTTGTCATCGAGCCCGCCGAGCGACAACCCGCCGATCTCGACGCTGCCATCGTCGAACGATTCGAGTGCGCCGAGTATGTGCATCAGCGTGCTTTTTCCCGAGCCTGACGGGCCCATGACGGCAACAAATTCGCCGCGATCGATTCGCAAATCGATGCCTTTGAGGGCTTCAACCGACGTTGAGCCGGACGAGTATGTCTTGCGTAGACCGTGTACCTGTACGGCCGAAGCGGAAGTGACGGTGTCGACGCCGTCCGCCGAAAGCTGCGTGCTCAACGGAACTCCTTGCGTGGGGGGTGGAAACGACCGAGTCCGGGACCGGAATCGATGGTCCCGACCGGACGGTCCCGATCCTACAAAACCGCCTCGCCGGATCGTTGCCGACATGTGAAGCCGCTTGCGAGATTCTGTCTTGCGCGAGCTAGAGGCGGTTTTTGACTGACTCGACCTTTTCCGCGAGCGTCTGAGTTGGGCGGTCGGCCGGGTCATCAAGCTTGATCACCGTGTAGACGCGGGGGACACCGAGTTCGAACGGGACCTTGTGCAGCTCGGCGGCCAGAGCGAGGATGTCCTCGGCCGTGCCCTCAAGTGACGTTCCCATGCCGTGGAGTTGATACGCGACCTTGTCCTGATTGGCAAGGCGGCGTTGTATTTCGGCGATGTATTCGCTGGCGTGTGAATCAGGGCCTGTACGGAGGCCGATCACTGTTATGTCTGCAGTGGCCATCCGTAAAAAATACCGCGCATGGGCGAACCCGTCGCTGGCCAGCTCAGTTGAGGCTCGTCCAGACCGTCTTCGTCTCGAGGTAGGCATCGAGATTCTCTTCGCCGTGCTCGCGACCGATGCCCGAAGCTTTGACTCCGCCAAATGGTGCGCCGGGGTCAGTGATGCCCCACATGTTGATGTAGACCATGCCCGACTGCAGCATGCCCGCAAGTTTGTGGGCCTTGCCGACGTCGCGCGTCCACAATCCGGCGGCGAGGCCGTACTCGTGGTCGTTGGCCATCGCGGCAACTTCCTCGAGCGAGTCGAATGGGGTCGCCACGAGGACCGGACCGAATATTTCCTCCCGTGCGATGCGCATCCCGGGGTCGACGTCGGTGAACAGCGTCGGGGCGATGAAGAATCCGCCGTCCGAAGCCTCGGCGACGCCGCCGGCCAATGGTTTGGCGCCTTCATCGATACCGATCTGGATGTATTGATTGACCCGCTCAAACTGTTCCGCGCTGACCACCGGACCGAAGCGTGATGACTTGTCGAGGCTGGGACCAACAACGGCCTTGTCTGCGAGCGCCGCAAGTTGCTCGGTTACCTCGGCGAACATCGAGCTCTGAACGAACAGCCGAGATCCGGCGTTGCAAGCCTGACCCGTGTTGTAGTAGATGCCCTGGAAAGATCCACCTATCGCGGCCTTCAGGTCGGCGTCGTCAAAGATTATGTTCGGCGACTTCCCGCCGAGTTCGAGCGTCACGCGCTTCAAAGCCTCGCCGGCCTTCTTGCCGATCTCGCGTCCGACCGTGGTCGAGCCGGTGAACGCGATCTTGTTGACTCCTGGATGGTCGACCAGCGCCGCGCCGACTTTGCCGTCGCCGTTTACGACGTTGATCACGCCGGCGGGGAATCCGGCCTCGATCGCCAACTCGCCGATTCGCAATGCGGTCAGTGGTGTTTGTTCAGCGGGTTTCAGAACGACGGTGCAGCCAGTGGTCAGCGCCGGTGCCAGTTTCCAGCAGGCCATCAGCAGCGGAAAGTTCCAGGGGATGATCTGGGCGCAAACACCGACCGGTACGCGCTGGGTGTAGACGAAGGTGTCGGGTGCTCCGACTGGAATCGTTCGACCCTCGAGTTTGCTCGCCCAGCCTGCGAAGTACCGAAGGTGACGAACTGAATTGCCGACGTCGACGATCTGGGCGAGTTTCACGGGCTTCCCGTTGTCGATTGCTTCAAGTTCCGCGAGTTCGAGAGCGTTCTCGGCGATCAGGTCGGCGAATCTGTTCATCAGCTCGCCGCGCTCGGCGCCGGTCATCGCAGACCACGCGCTGTCGTCGAAGGCCGCGCGGGCAGCGGCGACGGCCTGGTCGATGTGCCCTTGCGTGGCATTGGCAACGCTCGCCAGAACACCGCCTGTGGACGGGTCGATCGTGTTGAACGTGTTCTCGCTGGCGACCCATTCGTTGTCGATCAGGCTGCCGTGTGGCGCGCGTTCGACGAATTCGCGCGCGGCGTCGGAAAGTTGTTCTATCTGGCTGGAAGCAGTTGCGGTTTCGGCGTTCGTGTTCATGCCGCGCAGCCTAGTTGAATCAAGTTCAGACGGGCGGATGCTCGAAGAAGCCGCGGTCGCTGGAACGGCCAATGCGACCCTCCTGCACCATTCGACGCAGCATCGGCGCGGCGCGGTAGCGGTCCCCGCCAATCTCAAGCTGCAACGCATCGAGCGTTGCGACGACCTGGTCGGCGCCGATCACGTCGCTCCAGAAGAGCAATCCTCTGGGAAAGTTGAGCCCGAGCTCGACGCCACGGTCGATGTCCTCGGCGGTTCCGACGCGCTCCTGTACGGCGAATGCCGCCTCGTTGATCAGCTGGCAAACGATACGGCCGAGCACCAGACCCGGGGCGTCGCCGACGTCGATCACGTGCTTGCCGATTGAATGAAAGAACCGTGTGGTCGCGGCGTGACTTGCGTCGCTGGTTCCCGATCCGCGCGTGATCTCAACTGCATGCGATTCTCCGAGCGGCGGCAGGCAATGAAAGCCGACGATGTCGCGTCCGCGCGCCGCCGAGGCGAGGCTGTTGCCCGCGCAAAGCACCGCGATCGGGTGGTGGGCGACGAGTTGATCCTCGAGGTCACTGCCCGCGCGATCTACTCGTGCATCGATCGTGATCGTGATCGGCGAGCCAGCCACCGGCGAGACGTTGTAACCCGCGGCCTCGGTCAAACGTCGCAGCTGTCGCGCGATTTCACCTGTACCGATGATCTCAACGGCGCCGGAAACACTCTCTGGCGGATGCGGCGGGGGATCGGGTTCGCGGTAGTCGCCGCCTTCGGTGTATTCGTAGTACCCACGGCGGGATTTCCGACCCAGGCGACCTGCGGCGACCAACTGCGCCGGGATGTTGCTGGGCTGCCAGCGCGGTTCACCGTGACCGAGCCTGAAGAACGACTGTGCGATGTCGTAACCAACATCCACACCGACGAGGTCTGAAAGTTCAAATGGCCCCATCCGAAAGGAGCCACCGAGGCGCATCGCCGTGTCGATGTCGGCATGATCGGCGACTCGCTCGGCCAGCAGTTTCTGGGCCTCAAGCACGAACGGTCGGCTTACGCGATTGACGAGAAATCCCGGACCGTCGCTGGCGTCGATGACCTCGCGCCCCATCTGCCGACCGACGGCTCGCGCCACCGCCAATGCCCGGTCGCCGCTGTTGAGACCGGAAACCACTTCGACGAGTCGCATCAACGGAACCGGATTGAAGAAGTGCATGCCGACCACCCGTTCGGGCGACGGTACCGGCCCGGCAATCGCCGTGACCGGCAGTGAGGACGTGTTCGTTGCCAACACCGCGTCTGGCCCACAGATCGCCGCCAGTTCGACGAACAGGTCGTGCTTGATCTCAAGTCGTTCAGCGACGGCTTCGATCACAACAAAGCAATCGGCAAGGTCTTCGAGCGACCCCGCTTCGTCGATCCGACCGATTGCGGCGGAGGCCGCCTCGGAAGTTATTCTTCCGCGCTCGACCGATCGCTTGAGGTACCCGTCGATCCGTCCGATCGCAGCGCTCGCTGCGCCGTCGGCTACGTCGAACAGCCGTACTTGAAACCCGCCTACGGCGGCGACGTGGGCGATACCGCTACCCATCGTTCCGGCGCCGACCACGCCGAGCGGGGCGTCGGGAAGCTTCGCCACCTGCGCAGCTGCCATCGCGCTTCGTTCAGCGCCCCTGGAAGTCCGGGCGACGCTTTTCGATGAAGGCTTTCATGCCCTCGACGCGGTCATCGGTTGCCATCGCCAGTTCGAACAGTCGGCGCTCGTGAGTCAGGCCTGCGGACAGCGTCTCCTCGTCGGCAGTCTTCACTGCCTGTTTGGCGAGCCGAACCGCGACCGGTGCGCGTCGCGCGATCACGCTGGCGAGCTCCAGAGCCTGCTCTCGCCATTCGCGTTTACCGACCACCGCGTTGACGAGTCCATATCCCTGGGCCTCGTGTGCGCTGATCCGTTTGCCCGTGAGAATTATCTCCATCGCCTTTTGCTTACCGACGATGCGTGTCAGGCGCTGGGTGCCACCGCCGCCGGGGATGATCCCGAGCGTGATCTCGGGCAGCCCGAATTCCGCGGTCTCGGAGGCGACGATGATGTCGCAGGCGAGCGCCAGCTCAAAACCCGCACCGAGCGCAAATCCCGATACTCCGGCGATCACCGGTTTGGTGCAATCAGAGACAACTTGGTAGATCGTTCGGCCGCGTGCAAGGTCGAGCGTGCCGACCAGGTCGACCTCGCTCATCATCTTGATGTCGGCGCCCGCTGCGAACTGCTGATCGTCGCCGACGATCACGATCACCATGACGTCGGCATCGGCCTCGGCAGCGGTGATCGCCGCACCCAGTTCGGCACGCAGGTCCGGCGAGAGCGCGTTGCGCGCTTCGGGGCGGTTGAGCTGAAGAGTTACGACGCCGTCCGACTCGGAACGGATGAGTAGTGGCTGTGGAGCGGCGGCCATCGCTGCCAACCCTAACTAGACCATCGCGTTGATGCCGGTGTACGCCCGGCCGATGATCAGCTTCTGCACCTGTGAGGTGCCCTCGTAGAGCGTCAGCACGCGCGCGTCTCGCAGGTAGCGTGCGGGCGGAAAATCGTCGACGTAACCAGATCCACCGTGCACCTGGATCGCAAGATTCGCGCACTCCACGGCTGCCTCCGTCGCGTGGAGTTTGGCGATCGACGTCTCGGTTGAATTCGGTTGGCCCGTGTCCTTCAGCCAAGCGGCGCGCCACAGCAGGAAGCGGGAGGCGTCGGCCTTCAGCACCATTTGGGCAATCATGTCCTGCACCAGTTGGAATGACGCGATCGGCTTACCGAACTGCTCGCGTTCCTGCGAATACTCGACCGAGCACTCGAGCGATCCCTGGCAGATCCCCAGCGCGCCCGAGCCGACCGAGTAGCGACCGCTTTCAAGTGCCGTCATCGCGATCTTGAAGCCCTGCCCAACCTCGCCGAGCATTGCCTCGTCGGGCACCTCGACCTCGTCGAGATAGATCTCGGCGACGTCGCTGGCGTGCATGCCGAGCTTGTGTTTGATCGGCTTCGTCGTGAACCCAGGAGTGTCCGTCGGCACAAGAAAGCAGGCGAGGCCTTTGTATCCGAGATCGGGATCGGTCTGGCAGAAAATCAGCGCGACATTGGCGTAGTTACCGAGCGAAATCCACATCTTCTGGCCGCTGATCGACCAGCCGGTGTCGATTTTGGTCGCGCGCGTTTTCTGGTTGGCGGCGTCGGAGCCGGTGTCGGGCTCGGTCAAGCCGAAACACGCCAACGCGGTGCCGTCGCAGATGCCGGGCAGGTACTTCTGCTTCTGCTCCTCGGTGCCGAATTTCAGAATCGGTACGCCGCATAGCGAAGTGCAGACCGAAATCACGGTACGTGCTGCTGCGTCGGCCTTGCCGATCTCCTCGACGATCAAGCCGTAAGTTCGGTAATCGATGCCGCGTCCGCCGTACTCCTCCGGAAAGATCGGCCCGAGAAACCCCATGTCGGCGAGGCCACTGACGATTTTCGTGTCGAACTTGCCTTCGTGGTCATTGTCAGTTGCGACCGGGGCGATCTCTTTGGCGGCGAACGTGCGCGCCGTCTCGCGGATCAGTTCCTGCTCGTCGGTGAGAGAGAAGTCGATCATGCGGGCGACGATGCTAGCCGCCTCTCGCCGGTATTGAATTTCGTTCAACCGTCGGACATCGGGTGAGGCTGCGGAAGGAAGCGGTATCCGATCGCAAAATGCGTGTGAATGTAGGAGAACTCCGGCGATGCCGCACGCAGTTTGGATCGGATTCGTCGCACATACACGTCAACTGCGCGATCTCGGTACGGCATCGACCCACCCCAAACCGACGAGTAGATGTCCTCACGCCTGACAACGCGATCGACCTGCGCGACGAGTGTCAGCAGCACGTCGATTTCCCTTTTTGTCAGCTGTACTCGGCGCGAAGGACTTATCAATTGCTGCGACCGCGGCAGGATTCGAAGTTCGCCGGCGCTGAGCGTCAACTCGTCGGTCGCGGTTGGTTCCGTGGGCGTCTGCCTGTCTTTTGCCGGTCGCGCGATCGCCACGTCGGACAGCATGCCGAGCACGAGGCGTACGAGCGTGAAAATGTCGTGAACGAGTGGTTACAGCGCCACGTGGCGATCAGACGCCCGCGTTCGGATTCTCAAGAAGAATCGCCAACCCTTGGCCGACCCCTACACAGAGCGTCGCGATGCCGCGCCTGACGCCACGCCGCTGCATTTCGTAAGCCAGAGTGCCCGCGATGCGAGCCCCCGTGCAGCCGAGCGGATGTCCGAGCGCGATGCCGCCCCCATTGACGTTGAGCACCTCATGGTCGATGCCGATCTCCCGCGCGCTTGCCAAGGCCTGGCTGGCGAATGCCTCGTTGATTTCCCAGAGGTCGATGTCGTTGGCGGCGAGGCCGGTGCGTTCGAGCAGTCGCGCGGTTGCGTCGATTGGACCGATTCCCATGATCGCCGGGTCAACGCCAGCGGCGGCGGTGGCAACGATGCGCGCAAGTGGTGCCTTGCCCAGCGACGTCGCGCGCGCTTCCGTACCGAGTACGAGACATGCGGATCCATCATTGATCTGCGAGGAGTTCCCGGCGGTGACGGTGCCACCCTCCCTAAACGCCGGCCGGAGCATGGAGAGTGATTCAACGGTCGTGTCTGGACGTATGCCCTCATCGCGTTCGACAAGCCGCGCTTCGTCCTTGCGGCGCAGCGGCGGCGCCTCGATCGCAACAACCTCGCGAGCAAAAACATCGTCATTCCATGCACGCACCGCGCGTTGGTGCGAAGCCGCCGCGAAAGCGTCTTGATCCTCACGGCTTATGCCGTAGCGCTCGGCAACGTTTTCGGCGGTTTCACCCATCGCTTCCGTCGAATGCGGAAAATTCGGATTGATGAAGCGCCATCCGATTGTGCTGTCGTGGACGGTCGCCGGTTCTCGCGAGAATCCGATGGGCTGCTTGCCATAGACGAAAGGCGCACGCGTCATCGACTCAACGCCGCCGGCGAGGTAAAGGTCGCCCTCGCCGACTGCAATCGCTCGTGCTGCGCTGCCAACTGCTTCGAGCCCGCTCGCGCAGAGCCGATTGACCGTGGCACCGGGAACGCTCACCGGCAGACCTGCCAGCAACAGCGCCATCCGGGCGACGTCGCGGTTGTCCTCACCGGCCTGGTTGGAGGACCCGAAGTAGACGTCAGCGATTTCGTCGCCCGGAAGTTCGTTGCGCTCCGCTGCGGCACGAATCACGTGAGCAGCGAGATCATCGGTGCGCACGGTCGCCAGCGCCCCGCCGTACTTACCGATTGGCGTGCGCAGCGCATCGATGATGTAAACGTCCCCGTAGTCGACTGACACGGATTGAAGGTTAGGCGCACCGAGCGGTCGCTAGCGTTCGACCGCAATGGCGCGCGTACTCATCGTTGAAAACGGACCACGAGCGGCTTCCGCGTCAGCGGCGGTCGAACAAGCCGGCTATGCCGTTCGCGTCGTGTCGCCGTCATTGCCGGGTGACGTATTCGATGCGCTCGAAAACGTCGCCGTCGTTGCCTATTTGATGGCCGACGCAGACAACCCATCGGTCGACGATGAATGGCTCGAAACGGTCCTGCTCAAAGTCGTGGACACCGGGGTTCGCGGATTTGTCTACGAGCGAACCAAGAACCAGACCAACAGACACGTCGAGCATGCTCGAGCCACGTGGCACATTCCGATCGAAGATGTCAGCTTCGACACACCCGAGGATTGGTCACAGCTGGTCGGAGCTGTGAATCGATCGCTTGGGATCTGACATAGTGGCCGCATGTTCTGCCCCAACTGCATGTCCCCGTACGTTCAGCCGTACAACCCGGAACCGCTGGAGGGCGAAGAGGCCCAGCCGCTTCCGGACGAACCGATGATGGAATGCACCGAGTGCGAATACGTCGGTGCGATCACCGAGTTCGTACCGGAGAACTACCGCTAGGCAGACTCGCGCGGCGTCGGTTCGGGGAAGCACGCGCCGATGCGATCCAGTAGCCGCCCGAGGATGTAGCCCGTCACACCCCAGATCAGGCCGCCGTCAGTTTCGTAGGCCTCGGTCTTGAACGTCATCGCGCCACGCTGCATCTCGCGATGTTCGCGCACGGCGATCAGCTCGGCGACGGCGACCGAGAACACTTGGTCGACCTCACCGGGGTTGGGCATGAGCACGATCGCGGGATCGACGACGCCGGCGATCGGGTACACCGCGAAGTCGCTGACGAAGGTTGACATCGGTTCGAGCGCGCCGATCACGCGTACCGCCGATTCGGGGATCCCGAGCTCCTCCTCGGATTCCCGCAGCGCGGTCGCAACGTGATCGGCGTCACCGGGGTCGGAGCTGCCACCGGGAAAGGAGATCTGCCCTGCGTGCGAGGGGAGGTCGTCGCGTCGTTTCGTGAAGATCAGCTCAAGCGCACCTTCCGCGGTTTCGCGAAACGGCATCAGCACGGCGGCTTCGCGACCCTGTGCGAAGAGATCGAGCGCCTCGCCGGTGGCCAGGAGCTTTGATTCGATGCAGTCGAGCTGGGCGGCCGCCGTCACTGAATGGTGATCGACTCGTTGAAGATGACTTCACCCTCAAGCGTCCGGTGCACTGGGCACTTGGTCGCGATCTCCGTGATCCTGCGAACCTGCTCCTCATCGAGCCCCGGCGGCAGGCACAACGCCACGTTGAATGTCGTGGGAGCACCGCGTTTGGCCGACTCAAACTCAACCTTGACCTTGACGTCGCCGCATTCCCAGCCCTTGTGCGCTGCGTACATCTCGATCGTCGTCGCCGTGCATGAAGCGAGGCTGGCTGCAAGCAACTCTTGTGGCGACGGACCGGCGTTCTCGCCGCCCACGTCGATCGGTTCGTCGGTGACGATTCGATGATCGCCAACGACCACCAAGTGCTCGAAGTGCCCGGTGCGTTTGGCGAGGGCTTTTTTGATGCGCGATTTGACTTCCGTGGCCATTGAACTATTCCCTCTGTGCTGGTCCCGTTGGGGATGGTTGATCTACATCAAACAATACGACTCGCGGCGTGATTTGGCGATACCAAGTTGTCGCGCGCCTGTCGAACTGACCGGACGAGCGGCCACGGCTACTTGCCACGACCTTCAAAAACTGTGGGCTCTGTTTCGTCGGCGAAACGCGCCATCACGAACAGCAGGTCCGATGATCGGTTGAGATAGCGCAGCACGATCTCGTCAGGAAGTGGTTCGGTCGCGTTCAGAGCTACCACCGACCGCTCTGCTCGTCGCGTCACGGTGCGTGCCACGTCGAGTTGGGCCGAAAGCCGCGTTCCACCCGGAATAATGAACTTCGGCGGAAGTTCGACCTGCGCCTTGTACCAATCGATTCGTTGCTCGAGTTCGGCGACCATCTCGTCGGTCAGAAGGGTCACGCCGGGCTCGAGCTTGTGGTAATGCTCGCTCGCAGTTGCTAGTTGCGCGCATCCGATGAACATGCAGCGCTGCATTTCCAGCAGATCGGCGGACAATTCGGCGTGCGATTCACGAGACTCGGCGCGCGCAACGGCGATCGTTGAGATCGCCTCGTCGACGTCGCCATACGCAGAGGTCCGGGCGTCCGACTTGAGAACACGACCGCCGTACCAGAGCCCGGTCGTACCGTCATCGCCCTTGCGCGTGTAGATCTTCACCTCGGACATCGACAGCGATGCTACCTGTCGCACCACCGTCAACCGCGTGCCGGGCGTCGCGCCTGTTCGCAAACTTGCCTCCGAAGTAAGATCGACGCATGGCACGTGAGATCGCTCTTGACCCGGGATTCGCAGAGGCGCTCGTCGCTGGCGACTCGCCGGGCCCACAGTCGACATCCGACGCAATCATTCGCGCGGCCGAAAAGCTCTTCACCGAGAGGGGCTACCACGGCACGCGCATGACCGAGGTGGCGCGTTTGGCCGACGTGTCGATCGGATCGATCTACGTCCACTACGAGAGCAAGGAAGGCCTCTACGGCGCTCTCGTCGCTCGCGCCTTGGAGATCGAAGCACGCTACGTCGACGCTGTGCTCGATGACCCCGATTCGCCCGATCTCGAAAAGGTGATCTCGCTGGGCGAGGCTTACCTGCAGTTCTTTCGTGATCACCCTGCCTATTTCCGCATGCTGATGGTGCCCTTCGAGGACATCCCGCAGGAGGCGCTCGAAAACCCAACCACCAAGCAGGTTTCAGAGCGGGGCGCCCGTCAGGTGGCGCGCTTGGCCGAGGCGATCGCCAACTGTATCGAGCAGGGCGTGATGCGCCCGAGCATCAACCCCGACCAAGCAGCGCACTTCTGGTGGGCCGCGTGGAACGGAATCATCTCATTGACGATGCGCAGCGATCAGTTGGCGCTCTCGGAGGAAGAGATGGAGAAGGTTGTCGTGGAGGGGCGACTGATGATCGCCGAAGGCATGGCCAGTCAGGTGTTGCGCGACGAAGACGGGCGGATGCACGTCCAGATTCGTGAACGGCTGAAGACGCTGCGCAGCGAAGTGGTTCCCCCTGCAGAAGCTTCGGCGGAGTAGGCGGCAGATGAAATTCGGGCTGCTCGACGTTGAAGGGCGGTTCGAGGCGCACGCTGCGCAGTTCGATCGCTACTGGAATTCGCTGGACGACGATCCGCAGTGGGCTCGATGTCGTGGATTGGTCGATGTGCAGCGCGCGGCGAAGAAGGGCGTTGGTGCGTTTGTGCAGGCGCTGAAGACCCCAGAGGACGCCGCCGAACTCGTCGTCGAGTACGACCGCGCTTTGCAGGCGGACGACGCAGTGCCGATCAGCGACGACGTGAATGCGAGTGTCGCCGTTGTTCTGGTCGTCGGTGACGCGAACGCGGACGTCGGCGAAATCGTGGGGCTCGTCGAGCGCTACCGCCAGGCCGGCGTGGACGAGGTGTTTTTCTCGCTGCCGTACGGTGCGGGCTCAGACATCGTCGAACTTTTGACAACGGGCGTGCTCCCCGAGTTCGACGATGAAGAGGTTCGCCAGGCGGCTGAAACAAAGGCCGCGCGCCGTGCACCGGCGGTGGCGGCCGCCGTCGAACGGCGTCGACCCGCGCGTGATCGACCGTCAGTGAGGCGGAAAAAGCAGCTTCTGAAACGTATGGACAGGTTTCAGCGTTCTGCGGTGAAGCGAATGAGCGATCGTCAATTGGAACTGGCCATGGGAAACCGCCTCGGCATACGCACGCTCTTCAAAGCGATGGCGCAGATGTATCGCCCGCGCAAGGCCGGCGACTTCATCGGCGAGATCGAGTTCACGCTCGAAACGCCACACGGCAAGGAGGTGTGGACGATCGACTGTCAGCCGTCCGGAGCGCAGGCGCGCCGCGGTTCCGCTGACAACGCTCGGCTGCACGTGAAGTCTGGAGTCGCGGATTTTCTGCGACTCGGCACCGGTGATCTCTCGGCGCCCAACGCGATCATGTCCGGAAAGGTTGAAGTGCGCGGAGACTTCCAGGTTGCGGTGCGAATGGGAGAGATGTTCGGGGCGGCAAGAATGACCTAGCCGCGATCTGGCGCGATCGGTTCAACGAATCCGAAAGTTCGCGGTCGTCCAATCGCCCTCCAAAAATACCCCGGGCAGGATTCGAACCTGCGTAAACGGGATTAGAAGGCCCGCGCCTAATCCTCTCGGCCACCGGGGCAGGTACTGGTTCAGCTTATTCGGGTGGCCAGTTGTCCATCCCGCGGTCACCTGCACCGCAGCAATTGCCGCGGGCCTCGGTTCTATTGTCAGAGGCCCGGATGAGATTCGCAGAGAAATTCGCGCCGCGCCGTTTTCGATGGCGGTATGCGGTGCTGGCGATCGGCGCGGCGCTCGCGGTGTCGTCGTCCACGGCCTTTGCGGCGAGTCCGCACAAAGTTGTCGCGGTTGGGGACATCGCCTGCCCCCCAGAGCGGCCGAAATCGGCCACTTCGTGTCGCCACTCCGAAGTGGCTGGGC
>JBMYXO010000040.1:0-16388 GCA_049608465.1 Solirubrobacterales bacterium
ACCCGACCGTCGCGATCCTCTGTGGGGGCAGGGGCACACGCATCGCGCGTGGTGAGGACGACCTGCCAAAGCCGCTCGTGACAGTCGGCGGACGGCCGATTCTCTGGCACGTGATGGCGCTTTACGCGGCGCAAGGGTTCACGCAGTTCCTGTTGCTCACCGGTTGGCAGTCGGAGCGAGTCGAGCGAGCAGTTCATTCATTCGATCAGGTGAACGACGGCGAATGGGCGGTCACCCTGCTTGACACAGGGGATGACACCCCGACCGGCGGACGTGTTGCGCAGGCGCGCGCCTGGCTCGAGGGCGGAACCTTCGCATTGACGTACGCCGACGGCGTTGCCGACATCGACCTCAACGCCGAACTCGCATTTCATCGGTCCGAGCAGGCGTTGGCCACGATCGCTGTCACGCGACCGAGTAGTCCGTGGGGCGAGGCGCGCATCGACGACCAGGATCGAATCACGGGATTCATCGAGAAGCCCAAGCTCGACGAGTGGATCAATGGCGGATTCATGTTTATGGAACCGGGCGCACTTGAGTACATCGGAAGCGATGACGTGCTCGAACGCAGGCCGCTCGAAGAGCTCGCCCTTGCAGGTGAATTGCGGGCGTATCGGCACGAAGGTTTCTGGGACTGCATGGACACATACAAGGACACGCTTGAGTTGAATCAGCTGTGCGCCGAGGGCACACCGCCGTGGTTGAAAATCGCCGCAGCGACCGGCCGGGGTGATGGGCGGTGAGTGCGCGTCGGGGCGAGATCGCGTTCGTGACTGGCGCCGATGGATTCATCGGTGGCTGGTTGACCGAAAGGCTCGTCGATGACGGCGCGGACGTCGTGATCCTCAAGCGTGATCGACCGGCGATGTCGCGACTACGCATCGAGGGCATCGAGGACCGCTGCTCGATCGCGACGGGCGATCTCTCGGATCACAATGCGCTACTGCGCGTTCTGAATGAGTATGGAGTGACCACCGTGTTCCATCTCGCCGCACAGGCGATCGTCGCCGTCGCCAATCGTTCGCCGCTCTCGACGTTTGAGACCAACGTGCGCGGCACCTACAACCTGCTTGAAGCGGCACGTCTCGCGCCAACCGTTAAACGCGTTGTCGTGGCCTCAAGCGACAAGGCCTACGGTCAACACGAAGAGCTGCCATATCGTGAGGACGCGAAACTGCAGCCGACGTTTCCCTATGACACCTCCAAGGCTGCTGCCGATCTGATCGCGCGTTCATACGCCGTCACGTACGGCCTCCCGGTCGCGGTTACGCGCTTGGCGAACGTCTACGGCGGTGGCGATTTCAACTTTTCGCGCCTGGTTCCGGAAACCGTCCGCGCAATTCTCGAGGGGCGCGCGCCGATTGTGCGCTCGGACGGTTCACCTGAACGCGATTTCATTTTTGCGGCCGATGCAGTCGACGCCTATCTGACCATCGCCGACGGGCTCGCCGACGAAGCGAATCACGGGATGGCGTTCAACGCTGGTGCTGGTCGTCCGAGATCGGTACGCGAAATGGTGGAGACGCTGATCGAGGTGGCTGGAAGTGACGTTGCGCCTGACTTCCGAGGCACGGGCGTGCCCGACGGAGAGATCGATCGTCAGTACCTTGACTCGACCCTGATTCACAAGCGTCTCGACTGGCGGCCGAAATGGGAACTGCGAGAGGGATTGGCAGAGACGTTTGCCTGGTACGAACGGGCGTTACCGGCGTTGATCGCCGGATGACCGGCGATCGTCTTGTGAGTGCGCATATCTGATCGCAGCCAGGGCAACCAAGAAGATCAGCAACGCAGCCACGCTGGCGCCGACGATCGACAGCAGCCATTCCATTGATTCGCTTGCGGCAATGAGCATCGAGTTGCATATACCCACAGGCATCCAGCCGCAAACGCCCTACGAATGCGTTGATACGTTTGTTGGATGCATTCTGAAGGGATCAACGCCAGCGGATTTACCGTGAACGTCGCCGAGTCGGACGACGCGACAATCGTTTCAGTATCGGGAGAACTCGACATCGCCACTGCGGACCGCCTGACGAAGACGTTGGCAGGAATCGTGGTCGAACCCAATCACCGATTGGTGGTGGACCTCAGCGACGTCGAATTCATGGACTCGACCGGACTGAGACTTCTGATCGGCGCCAATCGCAAGGCAGGCGAAGCGGGCTACCGCTTTGCGGTTGTCACTGGCGGATCACCGGCAAAGCGCGTGTTCGAACTCACAAAGATGGATGAACACATCAACGTCGTCGACCGACTCGCCGACGCACGCTGATCTGTTGCCGCGCGTCGAGTGGAGCTCGTTCAGACCTTTGCGACCATCACGGCGACGTCATCTCGATTCGGAGCCGGCTGAACAGATCGCGCGACTTCGTCGATCGACCTCGCAAGATCGATCGTCCCATTCGGGCGGAAATCTCTGAGCAGTTCCACCGCGTATGCAGCGTCGTCCGTCGATTGACCGGCCGACAGTCCATCCGTGTAGAGCAGAACAGCAGAGCCTGCCGGCAGTGCTGCCGATCGAAGATTGATCTGAGGCGATTCAACAACTCCCAGCAGCGTTCCAACTTCACCGATCGCCACTGGACCATCCTGGGTGAGCAGCAGTGGGGTGGGGTGGCCGCTGGAGATCACTTCCACCCGTTGATCTTCAGTACCCACTCCAATCAGTTTGACGAATGCGATCGTGCAGAAACGGTCGTCACCGACCTGCTCGATCAATGCTCGGTTCAGGGTCGAAACAATCGCCTGCGGGTCGCTTTCGGTCATCGCGGCCGTGCGGATCGTGTATCGAGCCAAGGCGGTCACCGAAGCCGCTCGCGGCCCTTTGCCACAGACGTCGCCGACCACGAGCGCGAGCTCGCCGTCCGGAAGCTCGAACGCGTCGTAGAAGTCCCCACCTACTTCAGCGGCGACTTCTGCCGGCCGAAAGGCAGCGCTCAGTTCCACGCCGGGAAACTCCGGTAGATCGGAGGGAATCAAGCTTTGTTGGAGCGACGACAGCGTTTGCATTCGCTCGGTGTGCATCCGTGCGTTGTCGATCGTGATCCCGGCGCGGCGACCGAATTCCAGTGCGGTTTCGATGTCGAATTCGCTGTAGCTCACGGCCGCGACGCGGCGAAACATCGTCAGCGTTCCGATCGGGCGTCCGCGCACAAAGATCGGGACGACAATGCCAGAGTTTTCATCGATTGCCGGAAACGTCGCCGTAGCGAACGCGTCAGGCGCCTCGACTCCATTGTCGCCAAAACAGACTGCAGTTCCGGTGGCGAGAACGTGATCGACTATCGCCCGGCGGGGAGAATCGACGCCCAGCCGCAAGGGTGAGTCGACGAAAGACTCGAAGTTTGCATCCACGTCAGCGATGGCAACCGTCTCTGCGTCGCCGGCGTTGTCGACCAGGTCGACGAGACATACGTCACACACCCGAGGAACGGCCACCTGCGCCAGGGTCTCCACGGCGCTTTCGAAGTCAAGCGATTCGCTCAAACGTTTGCTGGCTTCAGAAAGGAACTTCTGCGCGAGCTCTTCGCGACGATGTTCAGTGACATCTTCGATGACGGTGATCGCCATTGTCGGTACGCCGTCCGAGTCTCTGATCGCAGTTGATTTGACGAGCGTCCACCATTCGCGACCGGTGGCCTTGACGACATATCGCAGCAATGCAGTTGGTTCCTCCTCACCGGCGAAGGCACGTTTGCTCGGTAAATCCATTGGATCGAACGGATTCCCCGCTTCGTCGCGCAGTTCCATACGTGGATGGACGTCGCCGAAATGTGTGCCGATCAACTCCTCCGCTGAATCGAATCCGAGCATTTCCGCCGCCTTTTCGTTGGCAAACACCAACTCGCCGGAAACGCTCTGTGCGGTGACGCCATCTGCGATGCCATGCACGATCGCTGAAATTTGATCTCGAGACGCTCGCAGCTCCCCTTGGGCAAATGAAAGCCGGTCGATCAACTGATCGGTACGCGCTGCCAATGCAGCTGAGCGCGCCAATGAATCGATCTGCGTCACCTCGGCCTCTCCCCACGGAGGGTGCGGGCGCGGGCCAAGCAAGAAATACGTCGCCCTGATGTCGTCGACGTTGACCGGTGCGATGATCAGCGAGCTTTGGTCAAGTTCCCGATGGTCGCTCTCGAACAACGCGTCCAGCAGTTGCGAGTCGATCGTGCGTACAAGTTTCGGACCTGAGCGAATCTCGTCGTCCTTGACGTCGGCAGATTCCGCGGGTGGCTCAACGCGCGCTTGCGGTCCCGCGTATTTTTCGCGGTTCTGCTTGTTGTAAACGATTCGCCGGGACGCACCGTCCGGCATCTGAAGATCGAGGAAAGCCCAGTCTGCGAAGTCATTGACCGCAGCACGTGCGAGGCTGGCGAGATCATCTTCAAGACCGCTGGCTGCGTCACGCTCGAGCCGTGCGGAATTCATCAATGCGAGTCGCCGCCGGGTTCGCAGGTCACGTTCGCGCAAGATTGCGACCTGTACGGTGAGTGCTGCGACGACCGAGATGATCGACGCGCGTGCGGTGTACGTGGTGGAAAGCAGGTCGCCGTCGCGTAGGCCGATCGCCACGAGAACCGCAACGGTGCTCGCCGCAAAGCCTGCAGTTCGTCTCGGCGATGTCGTGAGCGCCGCCACGAGCGGCGGCAACACCAACGCGGACAAAAGTCTCACGTCATCACCGAACAACACCAACAACGTGATGGCGATGATCAGGAGAAGCCCGCAGAAAGCGGTCCAGGTTTTGTAGTTCCAAATGCGCATAAACCGTTTCCGAAGCGGCGGTCGTTTACGCCGTCAGTCGAGCACAACAACCAGCTTGGTGAATTCGCCGTCGGCCTCGATCGCCGACCCCGACGCCAATGTGTTCAAAACGTTGCCCACCGCCGGCAACGAGGCGTTTTCGTGAAATCGCTCGGCCTCACCGTCGATCAACTGTTCGAAGGCGAGCTCCAGGCGCCCTTCCGAGACCGTGATGCCAATTTGGCGCGGTTTTTCGGCGCTCACATCGATCTCGGCGCTCGGCGCGAGCGCGTCCACGACCGTGAGTGCGTTCACCAGTCGGTCGATCTGCATGTTCGCCAATGCGGCAGTAGCCGACACGACACGTTCGAGCACGTCCGCAACCATTGCCGGGTCGCCGAGCGCGATTTCGATTTTTGTCTCCCGGCGGTCAGTCATCGTCGGTGGGTACATCCGTCGGGGATTGGGCAGTCCGTTCGAATGTCATCACGACGCGGGTTCCGGACTCGTCATGATCAATTTCGCATTTGCTGGTTATGGCCTCGATCAACGGGAGCCCCATCCCCGATTGCTCGATGTTTCCGCTCGGCGACGGCTCGCGCCATGTTCCCGAATCGCAAACTGCCAAACGTGCCTCGCGCGAATCGGCATCGAACTCGACCCAGAGTTTTCCGGCGCTTTCCGGATACGCGTACTTCACGACGTTCGAACAGGCCTCGGTGGCAGCAAGTTTCAAGTCGTCCAAGAGCTGCCCGTCGATGTTTTGCGCTTTCGCCGCACCTTCGATGGCCTGGCGGACGACGAGAAGACATTCGGCGGTGGCATCGAGACGAAGACGCAGCGCGGCCTTGGTAAGGGTTTGCACCTCATTCATCGCGATCTCGGTTCCCAGCGTCGAGCGGTGAAGTTGAACGGTTGAGTCGTGGCAACGATACCGACCGGATTCGACTTGCATTACCGAATGACGCCGTTGGTTCGCAGGTTAAGTGCGAAACGGCCCGCTGCGTGCTGGCGGGCCGTTCGCTGCGATTGCGGCACGAGGCGACTGCGTTGCTCGTCGGAGTCGCCTTGTGGGCTTGATTGCCGCTGTTGCCAACGGCAAACAGCTTGGATTGCTGCAATCGAATTCGGATTACCCGCAGTTGTCGATTCGTAAACATCACTTCGAAGATTCGCTTTCTCGGGAGGATTCTGGTTCACTGAGGTCGGACCTGACGAGTTTCAAAGCCGCGCGCAGCAGACGCGAAACCTGCATCTGCGACACGCCGACCCGGTCGGCAATCTCCGCCTGCGTAAGCCCCTCGTAGAAACGCATGTGGATTATCTCCTTGTGGCGCTGGTCAAGCGCTCGCATGCCCGAGCCAATCGACTGCCGCAGCTCGAAGCGTTCAATCGCCTCGTCCTCGACGGCCAAGGCCGGCGATTCCAGCAATGGCTCGTCGCCCTCAGTGCTGACCAGCAGGGGTGCAGAGTCATAGCTGGCGCCCGCATGTATCGCTTCCAAAACCGAATCTGCGTTCGTTCCCAGGTAGTCGGCGAGTTCTTCAATACGCGGAGATCGTTGGAGTTCGGAGGCCAGCACGTCGGTCGCGGTCATGACCTCAGCGTTCAACTCCTGCAAATCGCGCGGCGGTTTGATGCTCCAGCTGTGATCGCGGAAGTAGCGCTTTATTTCGCCGGTTACGTTCGGTTCCGCAAACGTTGTCAGTCGTACACCGCGATCGAAATCGAATCGGTCAATCGCTTTGAACAGTCCCAATGAACCGACCTGAATCAGGTCGTCAATGTCCTGACCGCGATTCGCGTAGCGCGATGCGACTCGCCGAACCCACGGCATCAACGATTCGACAAGTTCTTCTCTTGCCGCAAGATCTCCCTCGTCGCGATAGCGGCGGAGCAGGTTGATCTCGGCGTCGTCTGAGCCGTTTGCATTTGGATCGCGCGATTTCGACGTCGGGGCCATGATTGCTTCGATGATTGCGCAGTCGAGTACGGACTACGCGCTTGTAACACCATCGGCGCGCACCAGTTGCCGTGCATCGGGGCATAGTTTCGCTCTGGTTTTGTTTGTGAGAAGTGGTGGCAAATGGATCGATCGACAGACGACCGAGCCGGTCCGCGCGAGAAAAAGTTGATTCAGCCGGTGAAGCGGAACGGCTGAAAGTCGTCCGGACCGATCAGGTCCGTATGCAGAGCGAGCACGAAGCAGTCGAGCTCGTTGCGCAGGTTTTCTCCGGCCAGCTCGTTATAAGTGATTCGAAGATCCGCTTTGCCGGCCGCAAAGTGGCGGCCGAACTGGCGTGCTTCGTCCCAGCTGCATTCGCCGACGCGAACGTGATGGCACTCCGGGCAGCGCAAGGTCAACCGAACGGTGCCGCCAGTCTGAGCCTCGGCGTTCATCGGCTGCACCAAGTCGGAGAAGCAGACCTCGCAGATCTCCGGCGCGACACACGCGGGCACGGTGACCGCCGACGCCGCTGTCGACACATGTTTCGTCGAGCCATTTGCTTGCTGCGCTTTGCCTTGGTGCATTTCTGGTCTCTCCCAATCCAGATTCAACGCCGAAGTGAACGCAGAGTACGACGCTCAACGGACGATTTCGCCCATAACCCTTGAGTAACTAACGAACAGCCCGCAAACTGGCGTAAATCAACGTAGAGGGAGATGTCTCAAGCCACGCGTCGGCAACAGTATTCACGCGCACGGCTGGATTCGAACCAGCGGCTTCTTCCTTCGGAGGGAAGCACTCTATCCACTGAGCTACGTGCGCAAAGCTCTCGTGTGGACGGCGAAAACGCGCACTGGAATGCGCTTTACAAACCGCGACGCGAGGCGCCGATCAGCCTACCATCGAGTGCCGCTGGTCATCGTCGTCGAGGCTGGTGGCTGGTGCTGGCCGACTGCCGCCTACCTTGCGGTTCCGACGTCTTCGGACAGCGTTTGCATTCGCGGTCTGCGTGGAGTCGTTGGTCAACTCGTTTCCATCGCGAATCATCAACACCTCAACGATCGAGTCGAAGAAAACGTCCAATAGATCCGGGTCAAAGTGTGTGCCGCGGCCGTCGGCCATGATCGACAGCGCTTGGTCGATCGACATCGCCTTGCGGTACACGCGGTCACTTGTCAGCGCATCGAAAACGTCAGCGATCGCAGCGAGCCTTCCCTCGATCGGGATTTCTTCGCCGGCGAGACCTTGCGGGTAGCCGTCGCCGTCCCAGCGTTCGTGGTGAGTCAACGCGATGCGGGCAGCGAGGTCGAGCAAGGGGCTTTCGGATCCGGCGAGAATGCTGTGCCCAATCTCAGCGTGACGTTCAACCACCAAGCGTTCGTCCGGCGTCAGTTTGCCCGGCTTTTGAAGCACGTTGTCGGATATCGCGATCTTCCCGACGTCGTGAAGCGGGCTGGCGATGCGCAACAACTCGATCGACTGCGCGCTCCAGCCGAGTTTGCTTGCCATCAGCGTGCAGTACTTGCCCATCCGTTCGATGTGCCTTCCGGTTTCTGCGTCGCGACTCTCCACAGCGAGCGCCAACCGCATGATCGTTTCTTCCTGTGAATGCGCCAACGCGTTTTCGGACCGTTCCAATTCTTCGATCGTGTCGCGGAGGCGTGCTTCGATCTCGGCGCGCTCGCGAAGACTGTCCTGCATCTCATCTGCGCTGCGTCGCAGCTCGTTGTAACTGAAACTCAACTGGTTGGTGGTGCGACGAAGCAGCGGCCATAGCGCCAGGTAGAGGCCGAACATCACCAACAGCAACGCAATTGCCAACGGTCCCGCCTGTGAGCGGATCGATCCCGCTGCCGCCGAGTACGGAATCACGAGTTCAACGACACCCGCTGGCTGCGAGCGGCCCGGGTAGTAGACAGGGGCAAACCCTTCGATCAGCTGATTCGTTGTGTCGCTGTCGACTGAACTGTTTCGGACGACCTTTGACGGTTTCTCGCCCAACAGGGCCGATTTCACCATCGCCGGTTCTGCAGTGTTTCCGTCCGAAAGTGAGTTGCTCGAGTAGAGCAATTTGCCGTCGGTGTCGTAGAACCTCACCGTACGCGCGGCACTCCGTTCGGTTTGCCGCGAGATGGTCGCCCCAACTCCGAGCGATTTCACCTCGCTGAGGTCGCCTTCCCAGAATCCCTCCGGCACTCGTTCCGGGATCACGGTTTTTGCGACGAAGCCAGTCAACTCGGCGACTTTCTCGCCGGAGTTGGCCCGAATGTTGTTGCGCACCAACAGTGCGATTGCGACCGCCGCGATCAGAAATGCAATAGCCGTGTAAACGGCGAATGTGCGGAGAACTCGGGGCGGACGGGCTTCCTTGCCCAGCGCCACGTGTTCAGTATCAATCCGACGCGCGCGGTCCTTGCCGCGTCCAAGAGATTGCATACAAGGCATGTCGGGCGTCTGGGCGACTTACTTGAGCAAAATTAGAATGCAAAACAAGGTATCTTGCGCGCCCGTAGAATCCCGCCGCATGAACCTCTCTGTCGTATTCGTCGGCACGGCCGCATCCGCGCCGACCGCCCGTCGCGGCCTCTCTGCGCTGCTGGTTCGTCGTGGCGGCGATCAGTTGCTGTTCGATTGCGGCGAGGGCACGCAGCGGCAGCTGATCAAATCGGTTGGTCTGGCCGACATCGAGCACATCTTCATCAGCCACTTCCATGCCGACCATTTCCTCGGCATCCCAGGCATGCTCAAGACTTTTCAGTTGCGCGGCAGGACGGTGCCGTTGACGATCTATGGGCCGCGCGGACTTGAACGGACGATGGCGGACCTGGAGCCACTCTACGGCCGACTTCCTTACGATCTGACGATCTACGAACTCGCCCCGCACGAGGAACTCGGCTTCAAGGGATATACGGTGAGTGCGTTCCCAGTGCAGCACACCAATGACTCGGTCGGTTATGCGTTGGTCGAGCACGATCGGCCCGGTCATTTTGACGAAGCCGCGGCAGTAAAACTCGGCGTGACGCCTGGGCCCGACTTCGGCACTTTGCAGCGAGGTGGGGAGGTTGCATTGCCATCCGGCGGCGTCGTCACAGCGGATCAAGTGGTCGGTCCGCAACGCCGTGGGCGTCGCGTCGTTTACACAGGCGACACCGCCCCGTGTGAAAGCGTGCGCGAGGCGGCGAGTGGAGCAGATCTTCTGGTGCATGAATCGAGTTTTGGCGACGAAGAGGGCGACCGCGCCGCCGAAACGCGACACAGCACCGCGCGCCAGGCCGCGGAGATTGCGCGTGACGCCGATGTCAAGCTGCTGTGTTTGACCCATGTCTCGGGGCGCTATCTCGGCAAGGAGCTGCGCGCTGAGGCGCGCGAAGTGTTTGCGAACACCGAGTTACCCCGAGATTTTGACGTTGTGGAGCTTCCCTTCCCGGAACGCGGAAGTCCGTATCTCGACATCGAGCGCGACTGACATAGTCCGCTGCCGCCGATTGTTTTCGGCGGGGTCACGTGTTAGTCTGGGTGCAGGTCGTCGCGAGAACTTCGATTGCGGTCGATCTAGATACGTTCAGATTCAAAGCAACGATCTGACTTTCACAAGTAACAAGTAACTGCCCGTAAACACTGCCCTTTAACACGGTCCCGAGAGGCCAAGAAGGAGCCAGATGAATTCCACTGCCGCCAAGGTGGTGTTCGATCACGCCGATCTCGGTCGCACGCTGGTGCGCATCGCTCATGAGATAGTCGAAAAGAACGGCGATCGTCCGCTCGCACTGGTCGGCATTCATCGTCGCGGCGTGCCGGTGGCCGAACGGCTCGCCGACCTGATACGTGACTTCGATGGACGTGAAGTACCCGTTGGGGAGTTGGACATCTCGTTCTATCGCGACGACATCGGGCAGCGCGACGGGCAGGCGGGTCAGCCGGTCGTGCACTCATCAAAGCTGGATTTCTCCATCGACGAACACGTGATCGTCCTCGTCGACGACGTCCTGTTCACCGGTCGCACCGTTCGAGCAGCGATCGATGCACTGTTTGGTTTCGGTCGCCCGCCCGCAGTTCAACTCGCCGTACTCGCCGATCGCGGACATCGCGAGTTGCCGATTCGACCAGACTTCGTTGGAAAGAATCTGCCGACCAGCATCGACGAGCGCGTGAACGTACGTGTGACCGAGATCGACGAGATCGACGAGATTGCGATTGCAGCAGCGAGTCGGAACGCCAGCGGGGAAGGCGTTTGACGATGCGTAATCTCCTTGGCATCGCAGATCTCGAGCGTGCGCAGATCGAACGGCTTCTCGATCGCGCGGAAAGCCTTGCAACGCTCTCCGAGAGGGAGAACAAGAAGCTTCCGACGCTGTCCGGCCGCACGATCGTCAGTCTCTTTTTTGAGAACTCCACGCGTACGAGCTCGTCGTTCGACCTCGCCGCGAAAAGACTCAGCGCCGACACCGTTTCGATCAGAGCGTCCAGCTCGAGCGTCGAAAAGGGCGAATCGTTGCGCGACACCGTGCAGACGCTCTCGGCATACGGACCGTCGGCGATCGTCGTTCGCAGCCCGCACGTCGGAGCACCCGGCATGATCACGCGTTGGACTGACGCGGCTGTTGTCAACGCAGGCGACGGCAAGCACGAACACCCAACTCAGGCGTTGCTCGATGCTTACACGCTGCGACGTCGGCTTGGCGAGCTGGACGGCGCGAAGGTCTGGATCGTCGGTGACGTGTTGCACAGTCGGGTCGCACGCTCGAACATCTTCTGCCTGACGAAACTAGGGGCGGCGGTCACTGTTTGTGGACCCCCTGCGTTGATCCCGCGGCAGATAGAGGAGCTGGGTTGCAGCGTCGCCTATTCACTGGACGGGGCCGTCGACGCCGACGTGCTCTATGTGTTGCGAATGCAGAACGAACGAATGAGCCCCGAGGACACGTTCATCCCTTCACTGCGCGAGTATGCGCGACATTTCCAGATCAACGGCGACCGCCTGGGCAGCGGTCAGTTGCTCATGCACCCCGGACCGGTCAATCGCGGCGTTGAACTTTCACCCGATGTGGTCGACGCTCCGCAGTCGCTGATCACCGAACAGGTAGCGGCGGGCGTCGCGGTTCGCATGGCGGTCTTCTACGAGTTACTGGCCAACCGCGGACCGGATGACGGCGGGGAAATCAAGGCTGCCGAAGCCAGCTTGCCGCACCCAGACCAATCGTCAAGCGAGGTCTCGAGATGAACAACAAACCGAAGCTTCGACTCGCGGATCCGGTGACCGACGTGCTCGGCGGTCTGACCGGACCTCCGACGAACGAATGTCTTTCGTTTCGAGGCGGACGACCGGCTTACGTCTTGATCAAAGGCGCGCACGTGCTCGACCCGCACGCCGAGGTCGATCGATTGCTCGACGTGCTCGTTCGCGACGGTCGGATCGCCGAGCTCGGGAACGATCTGCGTGCTCCCGACGACTGCGAGGTGATTGAAGCTGAAGGCAAACACCTGTTTCCGGGATTCGTCGATCCGCACGTGCACCTGCGTACGCCGGGCTTCGAGTACAAGGAGGATCTCGAGACGGGAACGCGTGCCGCAGCTGCCGGAGGATTCACCGCGATCATCGCAATGGCGAACACGAGCCCGCCGGTGGACAGCGCCGGAGCGCTGCGATCGTTGCGAATGCGCGCAACCGACGAAGCGGTTGTTCCCGTTGGATTTTCAGCGACGGTCACCAAGGCCATGCAGGGTCGCGAGCTCACTGAAATGGCCGACTTGACCGAAGCGGGAGCGGTTTGTTTCACCGATGATGGGTTGCCGATCGCCGACGCCGGTTTGATGCGCCAGGCGCTTCAGTACCAGCGCCTGACCGGTCGCGTAATCGCGCTTCACCAGGAGGATCCTCAACTGTCGCGCGGCGGCGTGATGCACGAAGGGGCTATATCGGCGCGCCTGGGGCTTGCCGGAATCCCACCGGTTTCAGAGAGCGCGATGATCGCCCGCGACGCGTTGCTGGCCGAGTACGAGGGGGGCCGCGTTCACGTGCAGCACCTCTCGTCGGTCCAGTCGATCGAGGCAATTGCCGCGGCAAAGGACCGAGGCGTGAAAATCACCACGGAGGTCACGCCTCACCACTTGACGCTGACCGACGAGGCCGTTGGCGACGGAACCGACGCGAACTTCAAGATGAATCCCCCCTTGCGAACCGAGGCAGATCGGCAGGCGCTGATCGAAGGTCTCAAGTCGGGCATGATCGACATCATCGCCACTGACCACGCGCCCCACGCAGCGCACGAAAAAGAGGTTCCATTCGAGCAGGCCGCGATGGGAGTGACAGGTCTGGAAACTTCATTTCCGGTGGTCTTCAGCGACTTGGTCGTGCCTGGCGTGCTCGGTCTGGACCTCGTGATCGACCGACTCACTCACGGTGCCGATTTGTTCGAGCTGGACCGACCGACGATTGCAGTTCACAGCCCTGCCAATCTCGCGTTGGTCGATCTTCAGGCGGAATGGATCGTTGGCGAGGAGGGCTACGAAAGCCGATCAGACAACAGTTGCTTCGCCGGCAAGCGGGTGCGCGCAAAGGTGCTTATGACGATCGCCGACGGTGTCGTGGCGCATCGCGCTCGCAGCTTTGTCGTGCAAGAGGTTGGTGTTTGATGAGTTCGACAAAACGGTCACGTGCCGCGGCGTATCTACTGCTTGAGGACGGCACCCGACTGGATGGTTACGCTGCCGGCGCGGAGACAGCCGCCATCGGCGAGGTCGTCTTCAACACGTCGATGACCGGCTACCAAGAGGCCGTCACAGACCCGAGCTATCGCGGGCAAATCATCACCTATACGTATCCGATGGTCGGCAACTACGGGGTGTCCGAAGCCTTCATGGAGTCTGATCAGGCACACGCGCGAGCCGTGGTGATGCGCGAAATCGCACCGTCTGGGATGCCCGGATCGCAGGGCGATTGGGAACAGTGGCTGCGCCAGCAGGGCATCCCCGGGATCACCGGAGTCGACACCCGCGCATTGGTCAGACACATTCGTGACAAGGGCGCGATGCGCGGTGGGGTCTTTTCGGGCACGATGCAAGAAGGCGAAGCACGTGCGCTAATCGGTGCCGAACCGGCAATGAGTGGACAGGACCTCGCCCGCGAGGTGACGCCGACTGCAGCGGTATTGCACGATCGAGGCGATGGCCCGCGAGTCGTTGCCATCGACACCGGGATCAAACGCTCGATCATCGACAATCTGCTCGCCAGAGGTGTTCGACTCGAGCTTCATCCGTGCGGGACTTCGGCCGAAGATCTGCTTGCGCGCGATCCAGACTTTTTTTTCCTCGCCAATGGCCCGGGCGACCCGGCAGCCCTCGACTACGTGGTTGAGAATGTGCGTGGATTGCTCGGCAAGAAACCGGTATTCGGAATCTGCCTCGGACACCAACTGCTCTGTCGCGCGATTGGGTTGGAGACGTACAAGCTTCCGTTCGGTCATCGCGGCGCCAATCACCCGGTCAAGGACCTCGAGACCGGAAGGATCGACATCACTTCGCAGAATCACGGATTCGCCGTGCAGACCCCAGATGGCTCGGGCACGATCGACGGCGACGAACCAGTGCGCTGGGAAACCGACTTCGGTGCGGCCGAGTTGTCGCACATCAATCTCTACGACCGCACTGTGGAAGGTCTGGTGCTCAAGGATGTCGCGGGCGCGACCGTTCAGTACCACCCAGAGGCCGGTCCGGGCCCACACGATGCGCTCTATTTGTTTGACCGCTTTCTCGATCTCGCCGGCCAAAGCATCAGCAATACAGAGGGTGCCTAGCCCATGCCACGTCGCGACGACATTGAAAAAATCTGCATCCTCGGCTCTGGCCCGATCATCATCGGACAGGCGGCAGAGTTCGACTACTCCGGGGTGCAGGCCTGCCGCGTGCTGCTCGACGAGGGCTACGAGGTCGTGCTGATCAACAGCAATCCGGCGACGATCATGACTGACCCGGAGTTCGCCGACCGCACGTACATCGAGCCGCTGACACCGCGCGCCGTGACGGCGGTGCTCGAACGCGAACGCCCCGATGCGTTGCTGGCGACGCTTGGCGGTGGTACTGCCTTGAATCTCGCGCGCGACTTGTCCGAGAGCGGAACGCTCGAGCAGCTGGGTATCGAGATGATCGGCGCAAATTACGAATCGATGAAGCGAGCCGAAGAGCGCGAGCTGTTTCGACAGACGGTGCATTCGATCGGCCTTCGTTGCGCAGGGTCGATCGTCGTGAACGACAGGGCCGGCGACGGAAACCTGCCTGAGTCCGAGATCGAGCGCGTGATCTCCGAGGTCGGACTACCGGCGATTATCCGTCCCGGATACACGATGGGTGGATTCGGAGGCGGGATCGCCTACGAACGAGATGAACTGCGCACGATGCTCGGCGCCGCGCTGTCTGCAAGTCCGATCGGTGAAACCCTCGTCGAGCAATCGCTGCTCGGCTGGGGTGAATTCGAACTCGAAGTGATGCGCGATCGCAACGACAACGTGGTGATAATCGCTTCGATCGAAAACATCGACCCGATGGGCGTTCACACCGGCGATTCGGTCACCGTTGCACCGCAACAGACTCTGTCTGACGACAAATACCAGGAGCTGCGCGATCAGGCGATCGCGATCATTCGAGCGATTGGCGTTGAGACCGGCGGGTCGAACGTCCAGTTTGCGGTCAATCCCGCCGACGGCGACATCGTCGTGATCGAAATGAATCCACGCGTGTCGCGCTCGTCGGCGCTCGCGAGCAAGGCAACTGGTTTTCCGATCGCGAAGATCGCAGCGCGGCTGGCGGTCGGATACACACTCGACGAGATTCCCAATGACATCACCGAGAAGACCTCGGCGGCATTTGAACCGACGCTCGACTATGTGGTCGTCAAGTGGCCTCGCTTTGCGTTCGAGAAGTTTGCCGGTGCCGACGACGTACTGACCAGCCAGATGAAGTCGGTTGGCGAGGCGATGTCGATTGCGCCGACTTTCAAGCAGGCATTCGAGAAGGCCTGGCGCTCGCGCGAGCTGGACAAGCCACCGTCGGTCGATTTCTCCAAGGACGAGATCCTCAGCATTTTGCGTCGGCCCGGTGCCGACCGCTACGAGTTGGTTTTTGAAGCGTTCCGCAAAGGTGCGACCGTCGCCGAGCTGAACGCGTCGACGAACATCGACCCGTGGTATCTCGGCCAGTTCGAGGAACTGGTACGCGACGGAACGGCGATCGAACCCGGTCAACAGCGTGTCTACCGTGCCGTTGACACCTGCGCCGCTGAGTTCGAGGCAGCGACGCCGTACTTCTACTCCGGATTCGAACGCGTCGGTCCGGAAGGCCCGCGGCATGAGATCGAACGCGGAGACAGGCCAAGTGTGATGATTCTCGGGTCCGGACCGAACAGAATCGGTCAAGGAATCGAATTCGATTACTGCTGCGTCCATGCCGCCATGACCGTTCGCGAGCTTGGTCGCGATGCGGTGATGGTCAACTGCAACCCCGAAACCGTCAGCACCGATTACGACGTATCCGACCGGCTCTATTTCGAGCCATTGACGCTCGAGGATGTGCTTGCAATCGTCGAGATCGAACGGCCGGAGGGCGTGATCGTGCAGTTCGGCGGCCAGACGCCGCTGAAGCTTGCGGCGGGGTTGGCGGATGCCGGTGTGCCGCTTCTGGGCACCGGCGTCGACGCAATCGA
>JBMYXO010000041.1:0-16330 GCA_049608465.1 Solirubrobacterales bacterium
TGTGCGGTTTCGTTTGACGACGTGCGAAAGATCGCCGATCGCCTTCCGTCGAAGCCAAACGTGATCTCGCTGGACCCGACGACTCTCGGTGAGGTGCTCGGTGACATCCGCACAGTTTCTAACGCCGCAGACTGCAAAGACGCAGGCGTGGACCTTTTGGAGTCGCTCGCGGATCGCATCGACGACGTGAAGATCTCGCTGCGCAATGTCGGTCGCGACGGCGGCCCCGAGCGCGTCAACGTCGCAGCACTTGAATGGCTCGACCCGCCTTTCGTCGGCGGCCACTGGGTGCCTCAGATGATCGAGACCGCCGGTGGACTCGACCTATTAGGCATGCCCGGTGAGCGTTCGCGCGAAGCGACCTGGGACGAAGTGCGCGCTGCCGAGCCGGATGTGATCGTGCTGATGCAGTGCGGGTACGACACCGCACGCGCCGCCGAGGAGGCACTCGAATATGCCGATCGGCTCCGCGAGACCGGCGCGCGAAAGATCCTTGCCTGCGACGCATCGGCGTATTTTTCACGCCCGGGACCTCGGCTCGTGGACGGCCTCGAGTTGCTCGCGCATGCACTTCACCCAGCGCTCTTTCCTGAACCGGTCGCCGGCCGAATGTTCGAAGTCGACCTGAACGACTGAATACCTGCGAACCGGATCGATCTAAATGCCCACGGCCCAAGGAAACTTGTTGACGGCCAGTGCGATCGTCGCCGCGAAATAGCCAACGCCCAGCCCAACGCCAATCGCCGGCGCAAGCCAACGGTTGCGGCCGAATATCTGTCGCTTTTCATCGAGTTCGAATATCAACGCACCGGCGATGAATCCTCCGACCAGCCCGCCCAGGTGACCGCCCTTGGCGATTCCGGGCACTGCGAAGGTGATGATCAAGTTGAGGATTATCAGTCCGCCGATCCCAGATTCGAATGGGTTCAGTCCACGCGAGCGCGACGCCACGAGCGCAGCTCCCATCAGTCCAAAGACCGCACCGGACGCACCGGCTGCCGACACCGAAGGCTCGACGATCAACGACCCGAGCGAGCCCGCCACCAACGACGTGAAATAGATCACGACGAAGCGAAGCGTGCCGATCGCCGGTTCCAGCAGATTTCCCAGTAGGTACAACAAGAGCATGTTCATGCCGACGTGGAGAATGCTCAGATGCAGGAAGCCCGAGCTGACGATTCGCCACCACTCGCCGTTGGCGACCTGAGGGCCATAGAACGCGCCGTTGTCGAGCAGGCTGCCCTGAGAACTGCTCTGCACACTGGACGCACCCATGCCCGTGAGCATCTCGCCGAAAAACACGAGCACGTTTACTGCGATCAAAATCATGGTGGCTGGGGCGACTTCCAGCATCGATTGCCTGCCGATCGATCGGGCTTCGACCACGCGCGTGCGCTCGCTCGCACACTCGGGACAGCGCATGCCGACCGGGCTGGGATTCATGCAGTCCGGGCAGATTGGACGACCGCAGTTGGAGCACGAGACGTTGGTTTCGCGCCCTGGGTGGCGATAGCACTCGGCAGACTGGCCGCGATTTCCGCTGAATTCGGATGTCGAGGTGGAGGAGCTCACTGCGGCGCCAAGCGTATTCGCGAGCGCAGCGGTTCGAGCCGATGACCGACGCCGATGCCCTGGGTCAGCGGGAAAGTTTGCGTGCCGAGCGGATCGCTTCGCGGCCGGCACCGCCAACCGCGTCGCCGAGTGCGTCGCCAAGCGCCTTCACCGCCGCAGCGCCCTTGTCGTCGTCGCGGCGACGATGACGCAACCCCAGCACGACCAATGCACCGGCAGCCGCACTGCCGACGACAACCGCCGTCGCGGGCTTCACCCAGTTCCGCGGATCGCGCATCGCGGCCAGTTCCCAATCGGCGAGTTCTTCGGCGGCGCCCAGCGATAGTTGCTCAAGCCGTGTTTCGAATTGGTCGTACAGCCGCGCCGGCGGATCGACCGGTTCAAAAGCACGACTGAGGATGCTTTCGACGCTCTCATACTCGAAGTTGCCCCGGGCGTCGCCGGATCGTGCCTGCTCGGCCATCACTCGCCCCCCTCCGCGATATCGGCTTCCAATGCCTGACCCAGCTGTTTGATCGCCCGGTGCAACAGCACCTTGGTGGCGCCCTCGGTTTTACCCAGCGCGCGGGCAATTTCTTGGTTGTCCATACCCAGAGCGAAGCGCATGATCAGGGCCTCCCTACGATCGTCGGCAAGTTCGGAGACCTTCTCGAAGACGTCGGCGAGTTCGGCGCGCGCCGCGACGAGATCCTCCGTGTCGTGGCGATCTGCGAACTCACCGGCCGCATCCAACGGCGACTGCGGCTTCCGCGAGCGATCTCGATAGTGATTGATCGCGAGGTTCTGGGCGATGCGGATGAGCCATGGACGCAGCGATCGACCTTCCGACTCGGCGAGCGCCTTGGGTAAATGGCGATAGGCCTGCAGGAAGACTTGTTCGCTGACGTCTTCGGCGTCGTGGTGATTACCGAGGCGGTAATAGAGGAACGAGTACACGTCGCGCAGGTGCGCCTCGTAAAGCTCAGTAAAGGCGCGATCGATGGCCGCCTTGTCGAGTGCGGAAGCCTGGGCGGATTCGGCTTGCTCGGCTTGTTGATCGATCCCCACATTTGCAGCCTACTCGCCGATGCCTCACGCGGCACGCCGAACGATCGTCACCCACTCGTCGGGGTCGATTTCCCCAGTGATCAGGTCGCGCAGCGCGAATACCGTCGGCGCCGGTACGCCCGCGGTCTCGAAGACGTTCGCCAGCAGCGGGACGGTGTCGACCGCCTCCGCGACATGTCCCAACTCCTGCTTGATCTGATCCGCCGGAACACCGGAGCCGAGCAGCTCGCCGGCGCGGCGATTTCGGCTGCCGGCCGCGAGAACCGTGGCCACGAGGTCGCCCGTTCCTGCAAGTCCGGTGAAGGTGCGGTGGCGCGCACCGTAGCGACGCGCAAGAACTTCAACTTCGCGAAACGTGTGGCCCGCCGCGGCGCCTGCCGCGTTCATGCCGGCCGCACTTGCCGCACTGGCGGCCAGGGCTGCGACATTCTTGGCGCAGCCCGCGAGTTCGGTGCCGACGAGGTCGGAGGACCGTTCAACCTCCAGGCCGGCCCGTTCGAGCGTGTCGCCGAGTTGGCGTCGCAGCGCATCGTCTGGTGTCGCAAGCACTACCGAGGCACCCTGCAGCACGGCTTCGGCAGCGTGCGCGGGACCGCCGAGACAAGCGATCGCACGCGTGCGTACTCGCGCACCGACATACTCACTCGGCAGCGTTCCGAGTGGCGGTACCAATCCCTTGCTCAGCACCAGAACGGCGCTGCGCTGCCCGATTCGATCGGCGGCCTGGGCCACGGCGTTGGGCAGTTCCTTGGAGGGAATCGCGAAAACGATCAGGTCCTGGCCGCTCAGTTCGATCGTTGCCGCCGCACGCACCGATAGCTCGGGCGGAAGGTCCACCTCCGGCAGATAGCGCTCATTACGCCGATCGCCGTCGACGAGTTCGGCCTGTTCGCCGGTTCGCGTACCCAACTCAACATCCATGCCGGATTTCGCCAGCAGCACGGCGACCGCGGTGCCCCAGGCACCAGACCCGATCACCGCAGCCCTGCGCATCGGCGGCAGACCGCCGAGCCACTCCCACTGCAATTCAACGCGTGGCCAGATCCGATTGGTCACCTCGACGGCGAGCTCTTGAGAAGGATTTTCTGTGTGCGGGAACACCAGCGCGTTTCCCGCGCGGATCGAAATCTTGTGCGGCCGGATGCGCCATCCACGTCGCACGTCCTCGGTGCCGATCAATGCGATCGGCACGATCGGCACGCCGGTTTCCAGCGCCATGCGGCCGACGCCGCGCTTGGGGCGACCAAGTGCTCCGGGGCGGATACGCGTGCCTTCGGGAAAAATCACCAGGCTGTCGCCGCGCCCGAGCAATCCGCGCGCGGTCTCGAGCATCTGTGCATCTGACTGTCCGCGGTCGACGGGAATCGCGCCCAGCGAGTTCAGAAACCAACCTTGGAGTGGTTTGCGGAACAGTTCCTTTTTCGCGACGTAGAACAGCGGCCGCTTGGTCATCGCCCCGATGATGAACGGGTCGAGGAAGCTGCGGTGATTGCTTGCGAAGATGATCGGACCATCGGTCGGCACATGTTCGCGTCCGACCCGCTCCAGCCGGAAGTAGATCAAGAAAAAGGGCAACAGGAAGAAGCGAACAACGCGGTAAAGCACCATGTTCACGCCCCGGTCGCGGACGCGTTCGTGGTACTTGTCGTAGTAGGCCGGATCGTCTGGATTCGTCGGATCGCTCACCGGCGTCGACTCGTCATCAACCTTCGGAGCGATCTGCGGCTTAGGCAGCAAGGCGTCACTGGTCGCGATCGGTTCTGCGATCGCCTTCTCGTCGGGTGGCACGGTCGTATGGTCGTCTGAGCTCACAACGAGGTTGTACACCCTTCTGGGCAGAGAGTTACGACAGGCCGGTCGTTGACCCTCGCGTGCCACCGATCCGCAAGCCGGGAAGGGGACTCGAACCCCTGACCTACTGCTTACAAGGCAGTTGCTCTACCAGCTGAGCTATCCCGGCGCCCGACCGAGATTAGTGCGCCTAACTACTGACGGTGTGGCGACGGCATTTGGGATACTTCGACCGTGCAGCCGACGACCGTGATCGAAACGAACGACCTGACCAAATGGTTCGGTAGACATCGCGGCGTCGAGGACGTGTCGCTGCGCGTCGAACGCGGCGAGGTCTACGGACTTCTCGGCCCCAACGGAGCAGGGAAGTCCACGGTCATTCGCCTGCTGCTGGGAATGCTAAGACCGACTTCGGGCAGTTGCAGTCTGGCCGGACACGACTCCTGGGGTGACCGCGTGCGCAGCCACGAGCACATCGGCGTGCTGCCGAGTGATTTCGCCTACGAGGACGATTTGACTGGGCGCCAGGTGCTGCGGTTGTTTGCTCGATTGCGCCGGACTGAACTGAATTCGCGCGCGGACGAGCTCGCCGAGCGTCTGAAGGCCGACCTCGACAGGCCGCAGAAGGAACTCTCGCGCGGTAACCACCAAAAGATCGGCCTGATCATCGCGCTGGCTCACGAACCCGACGTGTTGATCATGGACGAGCCAACCGGCGGACTCGACCCGCTGATGCAAGAGGAGTTCCTGCGGATCGTCGACGAAATCCGCGGGAGCGGCCGAACGGTTCTGCTTTCTTCGCACAACATGGCCGAAGTGGAACGCGCCTGCGATCGCGTCGCGATGATCCACGAAGGTCGACTGCTGGAGATCGAGCGCGTTGACTCCCTGCTTGAGCGCTCTCCGAAAGACGTCCTCGCGGTGTTCACCTCACCGCCGCGGGCCGAAGACTATTCGCGTTTGAACGGCGTCAGCGCCGTGGAGGTGGACGGAAACTCAATGCGACTCAAGGTGAGAGGAAGCGTCGACGGCGTGCTTCGTGAGGTGGCCAAGCACGAAACAACCGAGTTCCTTTGCGAGCGTCCGAGCCTCGAGAGCGCATTCGTGGAGCTCTACGCCAATGGCAATACCGCAATCGGCGTCGGTGGAGACGACATCGGCGCGGTGGGCGAGGAATCGTGACCCGCAGCATCATCGTGCTTGTCTCGCAGACACTGCATGTGCGACGCAATTCGTTGATCGCGTGGTCGGTTTCGCTGGCGACGCTGGTGATCATGTATGTGGCGCTGTTCCCATCGATCGAGAAGATCGACCTGGACACATTGCTTGAGGCCTATCCGAAGGAGCTGCTTCGCGCGTTCGGGTTCGACGAGACGAAGACGCAGCTCGACACCGCGATCGGATTCCTCAACACCGAGCTGTTCGGGTTCATCCTGCCGCTTGCGATCGTCTTCCTGCCGACCGGCGTCGTCGTACACATGACTTCTCGCGCCGAGGAACGCGGCTATCTCGACGCACTGCTTTCAGCCCCGATCGCCCGCTGGCAGTTGATGGTCGCCGCCGTACTGACGGCGACCGCCGCCCTGACGATTCCGATCGTCACGATGATCGTCGTCGCGCTGGCTGCCGCGCAAATCTCGGGAGTTGACCTCACCTTAAGCCAGATCGGCGGGTCCGGCCTCAGCCTGCTGCCGATCGGGGCGTTGGCCGGCTCGATCGCAACACTGGTGGTCGGAACATCGCGACGCCACGGTATGGCATTCGCGGTCGCAGCCGGCATGATCGTGGTCTTTTACCTGATGAACGTGCTGGCTGGATTTCTCAGGTTTTTTGACGACATCAAGAGTCTGTCGATCTTCCACCACTACACCGATTGGATCAATGCCGGCATCGATTGGCCTTCGTTCATGGCGTTTCTCGGCATCGCTGTGATGCTGACCGTGATCGGTGCGGTGTTGTTCGAGCGACGCGACGTCGGCGCCTGACCCGCCGCGCCGACGCCTGTTCCCAGGCAATCGACGACGGCGCGACGGTCAGAACTAATTCTTCAACTCGCGGTGGCTGCCTATAGGACTACGTTGCGCTCTTCGAGGTGGCCGCCGACCTTGCGTTTAACCCGCTGGAGGGCGTTGTCGACCGTTTTCGCGTCGCAGTCGATCTTCTCACCGATCTGCTCGTATGAGTAACCGTCGAGGTAGAAACGGAGCACATCGCTCTCGAGATCACTCAACGTGGTCGATAGGCAGTCGACGAGACTCGTCAGTTCCTCGGTGCTGATCACTTGAACCACCGGGTCATGAACGTGGCTGCCGGGCAACATTTCGTCGAGCGTCTGATCACCGTCGTCGTCACCGGCACCCGGTGGGCTGTTGAATGAGACGTACTGATTGAGCGGCGTGTGCTTGTTGCGGGTGCTGGTCTTCACCGCTGTGATGATCTGACGGGTGATGCAGAGCTCCGCAAAGTTGCGAAAGCTCGACTCACGGTCGGTGCGGTAGTCACGAATCGCTTTGTAGAGGCCCACCAAACCCTCTTGGATCAGATCGTCCGAGTCGCCGCCGATCAAAAAGTACGAAGACGCCTTCAAACGGACGAATCCGTAGTAGCGCTTGCACACCATCTCATACGCCTCGGAGTTGCCGCTCTTGGCGAGCGCGATCAAATAGTGATCATCAACCTCAGGTAGAGATTTAGACTTTTGTCGATACTGCGCGGCGTTCGTACGAGGAGCGAGATCCTGCTCGACTTCGCCCGATTCCGGTACTGCTTGATCTTCGCTGACAGCGACTGCCTGGGATGCACTGGTCACGTGGCCTCCAATTCGGAGATCCCCCTGCAAAACACCGAATTTCTCGGAACTCCGCAGCCGGGACCACCATTGTGGTCGTGACGCATGCCTCCCAACCTGCGTCATATGTACTGGCTATTTAGAACTGCTTTTCGACTTGAACCTGTCGGTCCGGTCTCGGCGCGATCCCGGTCACCCGGAAGATCTGGATCTCTCCATTACCTGACGCTGGACTTTAGGTTTACTGTCGGACGGCAATTATTGCGCTTTTATGAATACCGTGCAGGTTGGGTGCGGTTTTGCATGATGGATTGCAGTCGCCACCCCTGGATTGTTCGAATGCCAGTCGAACCGTCAGCTTCGCGAACGGAGCACGGCGTAAATCAAAACGGCAGTCGCCGTCGAGACATTCAGAGACTCGATCCGCCCCCGCTGAGGAATACTCACCAGCGCGTCGCAGTTCTTGGCAACCTTCGGCCGCATCCCCTTGCCTTCGGAACCGACCACAACCACGACTTTGCCGCTGTAGTCGGGTTGGTCATAGGCCATCTCGCCGTCCGCAGCTGCTCCGTACACCCAAGCGCCGGCCGCCTTGGCGTCCACCAAGTAGTCCGAAACGTTCCCAACTCGCGCGATTGCGAGATGCTCCACGGCACCGGCCGACGCCTTGCACACCGTCGGCGTGACCTCGGCAGAGCGGCGATCCGTGATCACCATTCCAGTCGCCCCCGCGCTCTCAGCAACGCGGGCAAGCGCGCCGAGGTTGTGGGGGTCCTGAACCTCATCGAGCACCAGTACCAATGCGTCATCCGCCAACAGCAGCTCCGCGGCGCTGGCGTAGGCATACTCGGACACTTCGGCCGCCACACCTTGGTGGTCCGAACTGCCGCTCAACGACTCGAGTTCCGGCGGCTCCGCACGATCGATCGGCAGAGCCGCCGCCAGTGATTCTTCCAACAGCCACGGTTCTCGTGAGGCGGCCTGGGTTGCCCACACGCGCGACACCTTGCGCGGTCCGCGGAGCGCTTCGCGGACAGGGTTTCGGCCGTAGACGATCATCTTCAGGACGGACGCAGTTGTGGTCCGTCCGCAGTGTCGCGAATCACCCAGCCGCGCGTCAGAAGTTCATCCCGCAGGCGATCGGCCTCGGCAAAGTCTTTCGCGGCGCGTGCCGATTCGCGTTGTTTCAGAAGCTCCAGAGATTCGCCATCGGCCTCGGGCGAATCGGAATCGAGAACGCTCTCGAGGCCCAGCACCGTGAGTGTTTCGCGCAGCCGACCGAGCCCACCAACCGTCTCGCCAGCGTCGATCCTGCGGTTTGCGTCCCTCACCCACGTGAAAATTTCGGCCATCGCAGCCGGTGTGTTGAAGTCGTCGGCCAGCGCGGAGAAGAATCGTTCGGCGACCTCGTCCAGCGTCGCGTCGTCGGCCTCGCCATCCAGCTTTCCGGCAATCTCACGCAGACGGTCCACATTGGAACCGGCCTGTGCGAGCGTTTCGGGCGTGCACTCGATTGGTGCGCGGTAGTGGCCGCTGACAAAGAACATCACCAGTGTTGATGCCGGATAGGCGTCCAGCGCTTCGTTGAGAAGCCAGATGTTTCCGACGCTCTTGGACATTTTCTCGCCAGAGAACCGCACCATGCCGTTGTGCATCCAGAGCCGGGCGAGCGGCGCGCCACGCCCTGCGTAGGTCTGGGCGCACTCGTTCTCGTGGTGCGGGAAGACGAGGTCAATACCGCCGCCGTGGATGTCGAAATCCACGCCGAGAATCGTCTCGCTCATCGCCGAGCATTCGATGTGCCATCCGGGACGACCCTCGCCCCAAGGAGATGGCCAGGAGGTGTCCTCGTCCGCCTTGCGCGCTTTCCACAACGCGAAGTCGCGCGGATCGCGCTTGAGCGAATTGTCTTCTTCGCCTTGATCCATCTGGTCGGGGTCGCGATTGGAGAGCTCGCCGTAGCGGTCGTAGGACGGCACGCTGAAGTAGACATCGCCGCCGCTCTCGTAGGCGTGTTCGCGTTCGATCAGCGACTCGATCAGCTCAACGATCTGCGGCACCGTCTCGGTTGCCAGAGGTTCGGCATCCGGGCGTCCCAGGCCTAGGCGGCCGGTGTCCTCGAAATACGCCTCGGTCATCTCGTGCGCAAGCTTGCCGCTCGGCACGCCAGCTTCGCGTGCGGCCACGTAGATCTTGTCGTTGATGTCAGTGACGTTGGCGGCAAACGTGACTTCGTAGCCCTCGTGTTCGAGGAAACGCTTCAACAACATGAACACGACGTATGGCCGCGCATTGCCAATGTGAATGCGCGAATAGACCGTCGGCCCGCAGGCATAGATCGAGATCTTTCCCGGATCGCGTGGGACGAGCGGCTTGACTTCGCCGCTGAGGGTGTCTTGGATTGTTATTTCGCGCATTTCGACTGAACGCGGTGTACTTCACCGTGAGCGCCGATAAGCCTACGTCGTTACCGAGTGTCCACACTGACGCGAGTCATCGCCACACGCGACGCGCGTTTCGAAAACTTGCAAAACCCAACGAGGGCGAATTTCGATCGATCCTCGAACATCCCGAATGCCGTAAAGCCCGCGCGACCGATCTTTTCCGGCACAACGCCCAGACCAAAATCCTGGGACGGCGAATGGTCAATTGCTCCTGAATGATTGAGTTGCGTTATCCACGTTCGCTCGATGGACGGATCGTCGCCAGGCAACAGTTCGGTTCCCGTAGCAGGGTCCAAGGCAACGCCGCTTACCAACGCGAAGATTCCTCCGCTGCTATTGACTGCAATCGCATCAACCCCGCTCATTGGATACTGGGCAGGATTCGGAATCTCGCAATAGCCTTTGCCGCACCAGGATGCGTCCAATCTGCCGCGCCGGTTCAAACGGCCCACTATCGCACCGGTTTCGAATGGATCAGCATGAAGTTCTTCGTTCGGGTCGACCCAAACTCGTGCGCCGGCGATATACAGCGAGTCGTTCGGACCAGCGACCACTTCTCTGATGACCCCGCCTTGTCCACCAAGATCGAGGTACGCCTTGCCACGGTGGCCGAATCGCCGATCGGTTGCGCCGCTCTTTGTGAGACCCCGAACGCCCAATCTATAGTCGCCGATCTTCCAATCGCCGTCAACCCGTTTCAATCGAGTGGCCGTCGAACTCACCGAGATGCGTCCGCCGGATCGAAGCACCAGCGAACCTGCTCGAGCGGCAAGGACATTTGATTTGTACTTCGCCACAAAACGCCCGCGTCGACTGAACGTGTTGTCGCGCGCGCCGTTTTCACGAAGGCGATACACAACGTCATGAACTTCGCCCTTCTCCTCTGACCGTCGAGTCAATGCCTCCGTAGTGGCATAGACGAGAATGCGGCCACTTCTGTCGATCGCAATGTCGCCAAGATCCACCACGCCCAGTTCGTTCGTCGTGTAGCGAGCAACCACGGATCGAATCAACGCCACGCCATTGCGACCGAAAGATCGATCGAGTCTGCCGCGCCGATCGAACCGGATCAGGGCGATTGCTGGTCGGCTTGGACCGCAGTTGCAATCCGGATCATCGCCAATTTCTCGATCGAACTGGCGCTGATCGGCCGACCCAATCGCGTCCACCACCGCCGCGACGACGACTTTCCCATCGTTCTGAATCGCCATCGCGCTGACGTCCGCCGTATGCATTTCGAACCGGAATCCGGAAAGGCGTCGAGGTACGCTCGCGCGCCCGTTTTTTCCAAACCTCTTGATCAATAAGCCTGCTCGATCAAGGGCTGCAACGAACATTCCATTGTTCGAGTCGTGGCGCATCGTGTTACCGGCGATGAAATACCCGCCGCCTGGGCGACGCAGTGCGACGCCAGCGTTGGTCTCCTCGGGTTTCTTGAAGCCCGGGATGCTCGTCAAGCCTGCGGTACCGAACGTTCGGTCAACGGAAAGACTGGCCCGCGAGGTCTCAGCCGACCAAGCCATAAGCGCCAGCGACACAGCACAGAGGACGATCGTCGACGCAACGATCGCCTTTAGTCTGGCACGCATTTGGGTAACTGAATCTGGCATCGGAATCAGGCCAATGGCACTAACCCTCGCGAGATCGACAAGTTTTGGTGCGAGCTTGAGTCGCCGAACTTTTCGATACAGCGAGAGGGGTTCCTAAGAATTCAGACTCCGCTGAGCCGCAGTGATGCGATCTTTCGTCAACGTGGCAAGTATCAATGGAAACTCGACGCCTTGCGTACGGCCGGTCAGAAGCGCGCGAACGCCGCGTAGCGACGGCCCCAACTTGAAGTCCTGTGCGCGCAGGAGCGATTTGAACTCGTTGAACGTGGATGTGGAGTCCGCGAGCGGCACCGGCCACGATGGGACCAGTCGGTTGAGCACAGCGAAAGCGTTCGCTGTGTTGACATCGCATATCAACGCGACTGCGTCGGCGTCCGGTCGTGGAGGCTCGATCAGATTCCGAGTAGTAGTCGCGCACTCCTCCAGAGTCGACCCACCCGTTCGGGCCGCCAGCAATAGTGCCTCGGAATCGCTCGGAGCACTTCGTTCGGCAAGCGCAGCAGCAAGTTCCTGGTCGCTCATTGCACGGATGTGCTGACCACTCACCCAGCGCAGCTTGTCGTCGTCGAACTGCGAGTCGGCGGTGTGCAGTCGGGCAAGGTCGAAGCGATCAGCAAGCTCTTCCAACGTCAACATCACTTCTTCCACGCCGAAGTCCGCCAGTGAGAGTGCCAGGGCATTGCAGATTGCGGTCGGTGGATAACCGGCGCGTCGCATCGATGCGATCGTTGCCGGACCTGCGGCCTCTCCGTCGCGTTTTGAAACCTTGGCACCGCCCTCGAACACAAGCAGTGGCGCATGCACGTATTCGGGAGGCTCGGCACCCATCGCACGGATGATTTGCACCTGAAGTTCGGTGTTGGCAGTGTGGTCGCGCCCGCGGAGCACGTGAGAGATCGCGTCGTCAACATCGTCAACGGCCGACGCGAGGTTGTAGAGCGCGGATCCGTCGGATCGTGCGATCACGCGACCGCCGAATTCGTACGCGTCGTCGCGACGGCTGACCGGGAGCTCGGCAAGCACTGCCTCGTAGCGCGCGGTGCGATCGCTCTGGCGCACCGGGCCATCGTCCCAGTCAAGACCAAGCCAACGCAAGTCCTCGAGGATCGCAGCCTCGAGCACGGGGTCGGATCGTTCCTCGTCCGTGTCGTCGATCCGCAGCAGCAGCCGCCCGCGACCCTCCGCGACGGGTGAATGAACGAAGAGCCAGTTGAGCAGCGCCGTACGCGCCGACCCGACGTGGAGCGTCCCCGTCGGGCTTGGCGCGAAGCGTGCGCGCACCGGACCCATCGTCAGTCGCTGCCAGCCGTGCGTGGGTCGTCGGCCTCGACCGGTTCAATTGCCGCGGTCGCGAGCGCGGCGATGCCCTCGGCACGCCCGAGATAGCCCATGCCCTCGCCACGCGTGAACTTGACGTTGACCTGATCGACGCCCAACACCATCGCCCCCGAGAGGTTGGCGACCATCTGCTCGCGGTGGGCGCCCATCAGCGGTTCCTCGGCGATCACTGTCGCGTCGACGTTGATGAGCGAATAGCCGCGTTCCGTCACCAGCGCGGCGCAGCGAGCAAGCAGTTCAATCGAATCGGCACCCTGCCACTGCGGGTCTGTGTCGGGAAAATGAGCGCCGATGTCGCCGAGCGCAGCGGCGCCGAGTACCGCATCGCATACGGCGTGAGCAAGCACATCTGCATCGCTGTGGCCGACGAGACCACGACCGTGATCGATCGAGACACCGCCGATCACCAACCGACGTCCTTCGGCAAACGCATGCGTGTCCCAGCCGAGGCCAACGCGAGCGCTCATCCGATCGGCTCCGATCGGCGTTCGCGACCCTCAAAGACAACGAGCTCAGTCACGCCGTGGTCGGCGAGCAGCGACCGCGCGTGTTCATACCCATGGCCGATGTACATCGGCTCATGTGCATCGCTCGACAGCGCAAACGAGAGACCGGCATCAACGCACATGTCGATGAACGCCGGAGCGGGATAGATTTCGCCGACCGGCTTGCGCAGTCCGGCGGTCGAAACCTCGACCACGACTCCGGCCTCGGCGAACGCCTCAACGGCGGGTTCGTAGAAGAACTTGAGGTCGCGATCGGGTGCCGGACGCTCATTGCCCCAGTACTTGACGAGATCGGGGTGAGCCATGATGTCGTACAGGCCCGTGCGAGCAGCATCCGCCAAGGTCTTGAAGTACTCGGACCAGATGTCTTCGGCCGAGCTGCGCTCGCGCCAGATGTCGTAAGTCTCGTGGTCAAGTGCCGCCTGTGCGAGAAAGTGCACCGAGCCGACCACATAGTCCCAATCGTGTTCTCCGAGCAATTCGGCGATCTGCTCTTCGCGCCCCGCCACGTAGTCGGCTTCGATTCCGAGTTTCAGGTCGGTCTGTTCACGGACGAATTCCACATATCGATCGAGATCGTCGAGCGCATTCTTCTGCCAGTACGGGTGATCCCAGATGTTCAAGGCCTCGGTGAAGCGATAAATGTGTTCGCTGACGCCGAGTTCGGTTATTCCGGCTTCTTCGGCGGCAATGCGGTACCGCTGGGCGTTCTCACTGGTCATGTATTCGTCGAAGGTCGCGTCCAAGGCATCCGGCCGCAGGTGGACGTGGTAATCGGTCAGCATCGTTCGTGAATCGTCCTCGGTGGTTGGGGATCGGCGGGCGATAGTTGTAGCGAACGACTCCCCCACTCCGATTTCCTCAACTCTCAACTGGCTTGCTGGCCTCTGGCTCCTGAAAGCCTTCCGAAACTTGCGCAGCGTCCGCCGACCCCGGAGCATCGTCCGGCTGGGCGTTGTCTGGTCGGGCACCGTCCGGTTGGCCATCGTTCGGCGGGACGTCACCCGCCGTTCCCTGCAACGGCAGGTAAACGGTGAAGGTCGAGCCAGAACCGAACTCACTCTCGACCGCCAATCGCCCGCCGTGCAACTCAACCATCTGCTTTGCGATTGCCAATCCCAGACCCGTGCCCGGGATGCGGTCCGACGAGTTCGAACGGAAGAATGGTTCGGCGATCTGCGGCAGGTCCTCACGCGGAATACCGACGCCCCAGTCGACGAACGAAATCACTGCTTGGCGGTTGACCGCGAACGCGCGAACTATCACCGCCTGGCCGTCGCGGCTGTACTTGATCGAGTTGCTGAGCAGGTTGCCGAAGGCCTGCTTGAGCCGCAACGGGTCGCCCGAGACGATCAGGTCGCCGGTGTCGACCAGCACGACGTCGACGCCGCGTTCGGCGCCGATCGGCAGCATCTCGGCCTTCAGGTCGCGCAACAGTTCGCGAACATTCACCGGTTCTGGCTTGACGGTGATCTTGCCGCTCTGCACGCGCGACATGGTCAGCAGGTCGTTGATCAGGTCGTCGAGCTGACGGGCGTTTCGACCGGCGATCTCGACGTACCTTGCCTGATCCGGCTCGAGCGGCCCCGCCTCGCCATTCTCCAGAAGTTCGAGGTATCCGCGCAGCGATGTGATCGGAGTGCGTAGTTCGTGTGAGACCGACGAGACAAAGCGACTGCGGGCGGCGGAGAGATCGTGCATCTGTCCGACGTGTTGCTCGATCTCGTCAGCCATCTGGTTGAAGGCAGACCCCGTCAATGCGATCTCCTGCACTCCACCGGGGTCGACTCGCGCGCTGAGGTCACCGTGTCCCAGCTTTCGCGACGCGACCGCGAGATTCTCCAGCGGGACCATCATCTTCCTGCGGATCCAGAACAACACGCCAAGGCCAGAACCAAGCATGATCAGCGCGGCAACCAGAATAAGTGCGACGTTGATCGCTTGGCGACGCGCCACCGCGCGATCCGCCTCGACTTGAGCGACGGCGAGTTCGTCGCGCAAGGTGCTGCCGTTCGTCAAAACGGTGTCGAACTGTTTGGCGGCCTCCGGCGAAACCAGTATTTCGCGTGCCTCACCGCGATCGCCACGCTTCACAGCCGCCACTGCGTTGTCCCCGATGTCCACCAGATACGACTGCAACGCTTGGTTGTACTCCCGGGCGCGAGTCAGCGTCGGCTGGTCGAGATTGGCGAACAGGACGTTGGAGATAACCGTCAGCTGCCTACGCGACTGCGTGAACGGTCCGAGCACGAAGGCATCTCCGCTCGCAACGTATTGACGAAGCGATGCGCGCGAGCGATCGAACTCCTGGGTCAGCCCTTGCATCAACAGAACGTTTCCGGACGCCTGCTTGAGATCGTTCGACCGATCGGTGGTCTGCAACGCTCCCCAGATCGCGAACGCAACGATCACCACGATCACGGTGACTTGCGCCGAAATACTGAATCGAATCAGCCGCCGAAAGCTCTGCTTTTCGCGCGTGCCCCCAGTGTTGACATCGTCAATCGCCATCGTCAATCCCTATTCTTACAGTTGGTACTGGTTGTGACAATCGATCCAACGACAGAATTCGACCCCGACAAGCCGCTTGTGCTCGTCGCGGACGACAACCAGGACATTCGCGACCTACTCGCAACTCGCCTTGCTTCGCGAGGATTTGAGGTGGTGACGGCAGCGGACGGGCAGGCCGCCCTCGACGCCGCGCTCGAACATCGCCCGGCAATCGCTGTGCTCGACTGGGTGATGCCCGTCATCCAGGGTCACGAGCTGTGCGTGAAATTGAAGTCTGACGCGCGCACCGCTGCGATGCCGATCGTGATGCTCACTGCCCGAGGCGAAGAAGAAGACCGGCTGCTCGGGCTCGATCTCGGTGCCGACGACTACCTGATCAAACCGTTCGACATCGAGGTACTCGGAGCAACACTCAATCGACTGATCGAAGGCACCGATCAGCAGACTGCAGGTCAGCCGCGGTCGTGACCTTGAAGTTCGGTTCTGCCCACGGGTAGATGGCAACGCTTCCGCCGAACATCTCGACCAGCGAGGCGTCGTCTGAAGCACCGGCCAGCACTTCATCGGCGACGTCTGCGGAGATTCCGAGCGCGGGTTCGAGCGTTTCGCTGCGAAATGCTTGCGGAGTCTGCACCGCCCAGAGTGATTCTCGCGGTGGAGTCTCGATCACGACATTCGACTGGTCGACGCGCTTGATGGTGTCCGTCACCGGGGCGGCCGCCA
>JBMYXO010000042.1:0-16265 GCA_049608465.1 Solirubrobacterales bacterium
TCAAGATTTCCCTGCCGGCGACGGCGTTCGCTGGCGCTGTCTGCTGGATCGGTTGGACGGCGGGTCACGAACTGACCTATGACGTACTCGGGCTCGCTGGATCGATGCCAGCGGCGAGTGTGCACGGATACTTGCCCTTCGCGCGCGGTGGGGCGGCAATCGTCGCCGTGATCGCATTCGGGCTTATCGTTCGCGCACTTTTCGCGACCGGCACACCTGCAGCTTGGCTCCGGCGAGGCGGGCTGCTCGGTACGAGGTCCCAGGTTTTGATCGCCACCCTGGTGCCATCGATCACGTTCTTCGTTGCCGAAAACGTTGAGCGCGCCTACGCCTCCGAGACCTATGTTTCGTTTATCGAACTGTTCGCCGCCGGCCTTCCGGTGCAGATGCTGGTCGGCCTTGCGACGTTGTTGATCGCGCGTATCGCCCTACGCACGACGGCCCGCATCGTCACGAGCCTGCGGACGAAGGCCAAGCTGCGCCGGATTCGATGTGTTCTGCGGTTGCGGCTGCCGCTCGTGACAGGGCTGCGCTGCCGACGACCGTTGATCGAGCTCGCTGCGGGTCGTGCGCCGCCCTGCTTGATGGCTGTTTGACAACACCCATCAATTTCGAACCAAGGAGTATTTCGATCATGAAACTGATCAAATTTGCCGTGCTCGCAATCTGCATTACCGCAGTCGCCGCTGCAGCCGTGAACGCTGCGCCGATTCGTCAGTCCCATACCGGACACGACGGCAAATCGGTGTCAGCGACCAAAAAGATGCGGGTTTCGGTGAAGGTCCGCAAGGACAAGATGAAGGGCTACAACCTCTTCGTGAAAACTCGCGATTTTCGCTGGGCACCAGAACACGCAAGTGGAAAGCACCGCAAGGGAGAAGGTCACGCGCACCTGATGATTGACGGGGAAAAAGTGACCCGGCTGTACGGATCGGCCTACTACCTGGGCGACCTCGCCAAGGGTTCGCACAAAGTGGTCGTGACACTGAATGCAAATGATCACCGCGGCTACACGCGCAACGGCCGTGCGATCAAAGCGAGCACTACGGTCGTCGTCCGCTAACGACAGCGATTTCCCCGGGGGCGAGGTGCGTATTGCATGCCGCCTCCGGGGTTCTCCATCGCAGCGCGCTTTGGCGCAGATTCCGTCGACTAAGTTGGACCCGTGACACGACGCGAACCGGTTCAGAAACGCAGCCGCCAGCGAGTCGAGCAGATCCTGCTCGCCTCGGCCGACCTGTTGGCAAAGTCAGGCAAGCCAGAAGATTTGACGACAACTTCCGTCTCAAAGCGATCGGGCGTGCCGGTCGCGACGATCTACCGCTATTTCACCGACCGCTCGGCGATCATCGCCGCGCTGATCGATCGTGAAACCGACGAGATCGACATCGCGATCGCCGCCGAACTGAAAAAGCTTGAAGTGGTGACTGTTGACATTCTCTTCAACACGATCATGCGCGCGCACTACACGCACTTCAAGACGCACCGCCGTGCGATCGTGTTGTGGTTCGGCGCCCGCCAGAGCGCGACGGTCCTAGAGCGGGTTGAGCGACGCTACAAGGAGTGGGGAGATTGGTGCCTGCGCGGCTGGCAGGATGCGGGCTTGATCGTGAACGATGCTCCCGACTGGGGTGGCGAAGCCATTTTTTGGTTCTCGGACCGTGCGTTCGAGTTCATCTTCCGCACCGAACGCAGCGACGCGGAGGAGGAAGAGATTCTCACGCAGTACCTCGAAATGACTTCCTTGCAGCTGCGCAATTACGTCACTCAGACCGGGATCGAGGGGCTGCCACGCGACGAGTTTTTTGCGAAGGCAGGGGACTTCCCACCCAACGACCCTGCCGTCGGCCGCGATGATTTTTCGCCACCGCTTCCGTCTTAACGATGGTGGGCACGTTTTCGTCCCGCATCGAGAAGATCGAATACGAGAATTTCAAGGAATCGGAGCCAACGATGAATGACAGCGCCGGCACATCAACGACAGGCAAACTGATCGCTGCCGCGATTCGCGACGGCGACGAGGCGGCGTTCGCAGCAGCGGTGAACCAACATCGCCGTCGCCTCCACGTCCACTGCTACCAGATGCTCGGCTCGGTGCAGGACGCCGAAGACCTGGTCCAGGAAACGTTTCTGAAGGCGTGGTCCAAGCGCGAAACGTTCGAAGGCCGATCCACCTTGCGAGGCTGGCTCTACAGGATCGCGACGAACGCATGCCTGGACGTGATCGACCGAGAAGGGCGGCGTGTCAAATCAGCAGAGTCAGAAGCACCAAGGGTCTTGGCGGCCGAGGTGCCATGGATTCAGCCGTATCCGGATGCCCTCCTCGAAGGCATCGTCTCTGAAGATCCCGGTCCGGAAGAATCGACGATTGCGCATGAGACGATCGCGCTCGCGTACGTCACGGCGATCCAACATCTTTCTCCGCAGGCTCGAACCGTGCTGATTCTTCGCGATGTTTTCGGTTGGCCGGCGAAAGATTGCGCCGAACTACTCGAGGTCAGCCTCGCCACCGCAAACAGCGCGCTTCAGCGGGCACGTGCAACGATGCAGGAGTTGTTGCCGACGGACGACGCCGAGTGGCCTGCCGACGCGAACCCCGACCGGGCGGAGCGTGAACTGATCGATCGATTCATCGCTGCCACGCAGGACGGCGACGCAGAGGCTTTCGTCGAAATGATGACCGAGGATGCAACGTTCTCGATGCCGCCGGAACCGTTTTCGGTTGTTGGTAACCGCGCGTGCGTGGACGCGTGGGTCGAGGGAGGTTTTGGCGGCGAGGATTGGGGAGAAACGACTGCGATTCCGACGCGCGCGAACGGGCAGTTGGCGTTGCTCAACTACATCAAGCGCCCCGGCGCAGACTCGTTTGTTCCGATGGCAATCGACGTGCTCCGCCTACGCGAAGGCAAGGTGGCCGAGATCGTCACGTTTCCCGCTGAAATGTTTCCACTGTTTGACGCCCCCGCGTCGTTGTAGTCTGCGCAGAAGATGGAACTGCATCCAGGAGAAGAGGCCGTTTTCAAAGGTCACCCGTCGTGGCGGGGCGTGCTCGCGTTCTACGTGAAGGGCACCCTCGGCGCGCTCGCGGTTGCCGCGGTTCTGTACTTCGTTGATTCCACGACCACGGCGGTGCTCGCGTTTCTGGTGATTTTTGGCGTCACCGTCCTCGTCGGTTTCATCATGCGTATGTTCACCGTCTACACGATCACCACCGAACGACTGAGCATCCGTACCGGAATCCTGTCCAAACACGTACAACAAGCAAGCATCGATCGCGTGCAGAACGTGAACACGTCGCAAGGCCCGATCGATCGGATCCTGCAAGTCGGCAAGGTTGACTTCGACACCGCCGGCACCGACGACTCATCGTTCACGTTCGATGGAGTCGCCGACCCAGACGAAATCGTCGCGGCTATTGACCACGCCAAGCGCGAACATGCTCGCGATCTGCGCGAACAGGGTCTCTAGCCAAGGTCGATGCAACTTGTCGCGATCAGCGATGATGATCTGCGCGACAGTTTCGGAATCGGCGTAGCCGGCAACTTCGCCGGACACTTGGAACAAGCCGGAGAGGATCGCGATTTCATCGCGGTGGCTGCGAGCCCGGCGGCGCCCAAAGGAATCTTTCCGTTCTACGCGCGAGCAGCCACCAACTACTTGGCCGACTACCCGATCTCCAGCACGCGCATCGCCTGGACGACCGTCGGCGACCTTCAGATCGAACCGGAGTTGGCGGTGATCTGCTCGATCGACTACGACGCGACGGGACTAGCCACCAGTCTGAAGCCGCAAACAGCCGCGGCCTTCAACGACTGCTCGGCACGACGCCCCAACGCCGACAAAATCAGCGAGAAGAAGAACTGGGGCGCTGATTCGAAAGGACTCGCCGCTCGCGGCTTCGCCGTCGACGAAATCGAGCGCGACGGCGCCACGTCGTCTTTGCGGCTCGCGTGTTTTCTGCGCAGAAACTCCACCGTGTCGACGTACGGAGTCGACAGCGCGGTCGCCGACTATTCGTACTACGGCGCGCAATTGCTCGACTGGATCGTCGACCGGCTGCGCCTGCAGCGCGACGAGGCGGGGTCACCGTTGGAGGACGTTGGAGCTCTGCTGGCTGCCTGCGGGCTTCCAACGTCGATCGTGATCGGGATCGGCGCGACTCGATACACGCCTTTCGGAGAATCAAACTTTCTCAGGCCGGGCGATCAATCGATCGTCGTCGCTTACGACAGCGGGGCGCACTCCGCCCAAGCAATCCGATCTGCCGTCGTTGCGGGCGACGAATCTGCTCTCGATGACGCGTCGGTACTCAGTCAGGTCGTCGGCTGAGCCAGTCGTCAGCTGAACTGCGGCGGCCGTATTTCGTGCCAACGCTCGTGTTCTTCGAGTTGCGCGGCGAGCGAGATCAACAGCGGTTCGCTTTCGGCCTGTCCGAGCAGTTGTGCGCCAACGGGAAGCTGATCGCCGACAAATCCGGCGGGCACATTGACGCCTGGCCAACCGAGCACGTTCCACGTCCAGGCATACGGACAACCACCGACGATCAGTTTGTCCGTCGCCCATGCTCCGAGGCCATCGATTGCATCGGCCTCGAATGGCGGGACTGCCGTAGTCGGGGTCAGAACGACGTCGAACTCTCGGAATGTTTTGCCGATTCGCCTGCGCAATACGCCTTCGTACGAACGCGCAAGTTTGAGGATCGGACCGCCGAGGAGATTTCCAGTTCTGGTGAGTTCGCGAGTTCGGTGATCCAGCAGCGTGAAATCCGGTACGCGATCGGCCCAGCGCGCGACGCCGTTGGTTGATCTGGGTAAGAAGTTCAGTCCGGGAAACGAATAGTTCGGTTCGGCAGGTATGACCGTGTGGCCGAGATTCTCGAGCACGCCGGCAAGTCGTTCGACACGACCGCGCACCACTGGATCCAGTTTGGCCGGAACGCCGCTGAAGGGAATCTTGAAAGACAGCGCGATTCGCAGTTTGCGCGGCGCCGTCAATGCGCTGTCGGCGAACGGACGGTCGGGGGGCGATAGTTGATGACGTTCGTTCGGGTGATTTCCAGTGATTGCGTCCAGCAGCAACGCGGCATCCCCGACCGTGCGAGCCAGCGGCCCGATCACGGCGATGCCATTGAAGGCTTCGTAGTCGGGCGATGACGAAACGCGCCCGCGAGTCGGTTTGATCCCGACGAGATTCGTCCACGACGCAGGTATTCGGACCGATCCTGCGCCGTCCGAGCCGACCGCGGCGGGTAGAACGCCAGCGGCAACGGCAGCCGAGGCGCCGCCGGATGACCCGCCCGGAGTGTGATTGAGATTCCAGGGGTTGCGGGTGATGCCGAATGCCGGGCCGGCCGTCACCGACCATTGTCCAATCTCCGGCGAGTTCGTCTTGCCGATGATTATCGCGCCGGACTCGCGCAGGCGACGGGCCATCTCGCCGTCCTCGGTCTTGGGCTCGAACTCGCCCGGGCACCCGAAAGCGGTGGGGTGCCCGGCGATGTCCATGTCGTCCTTCACCGCAATCGGCACGCCAAGCAGCGGTCTGCGCTCGCCGGCGGCAAGCTGCTTGTCGGCAGTTTCGGCAGCCGCAAGCGCCTCATCGCGAATGATCAATTTGAACGCGTTGATCGTCGACTGCGAGCGTTCAGCTCGATCGAGCGCTGCGCTGACGGCGTCGACCGCGCTCATCTCGCCATCTGCAATCAGTCTCGCCTGCTCGGCGAGTCCTTCGGCTGGATGCCAAGTGCCGGAATCAATCGCCGTCGTTGCCCGCGGTGTTGAAGCTTCTTTGGTCAATTCGATCCGCCCCCGGTTGGCACATGGTTGGACTACGGCCGAGATTGCCGACGTCATGTTCAATAAGCGACTCGGAAGAAGATACGCGATTCGGATTTCGCGTGGGCCGCTACTTGCCGCGATGCAGACGCGCGCAGGATCGACAGCCGACTGATCGAAGCGTGGAACTACTCAAGAACTTCAACGGAGGTACACCCCACCATGAGCATGAATCCACCGCAGGGACCGCCGCAACCACCGGCCCCTCCTCAGCCGCCAGCCGGAGGAGTGCCGCCGGAACAGCCATACGCTGCGCCCGTCGACCCTGTCGCCGAGGCGAAGAAGCGTGGAAACCGCAATCTCGCGATTCTCGGAGTGGTTGCGCTTGCCCTCATCGTCGGCTCATTCTTCCTCGGGAAGAGCATGGAGGCCAAGAACTACGAGGCTGGCGAGGACGGCTACAACGAGATCTACGCGGCCGGTCAACAATCCGGAACAGAATCCGGGACCGAAGCCGGTAAAAAAGAAGGCGTGGCTGAGGGCACCGAAAAAGGCAAGGAGTCGGGCATCAAGGAGGGCCAGGAACAGGGTGAGCAGCAGGGCCAGGAAGACGGCGCTTCAGCGGCACTCGGAGGCCTGACCGGCTGGTCCACAGACATTCCCTACATCGTCGAGATGAAGGATGGGCCGAGCCAGCAAGTGCCATCAGCGGTCGACAGTCGCACCCAGATGCAGGTTGGAATTCTCTACAAGATCTGCAATTCCGGGAACGGCGTCTGCACCACCACCGCGGCTTCCAACGGGGGCGGCGCGACCGGCGGACCGTAAGCTCCATACAGATCATTCGCAACTGCGGAGTCGTCACTGGGTTGGATGTCCAGTGACGGCTCCGTTTTGCATGTCCAGCAAAACTCACCCTCAACCGAGTAACCAGCCCCCAATGAACCGAACCACGATTCGCGCGGTCAAGCAGTCTCGAGCACTGCCGCTCTGCCTGGCCGCCCTGACAACGACGATTGCCCTGCTCTTGGTGCTGGCACCTGCCGCGAGCGCGGCAGTTTGCGGTCGTACCGTCGCCTACCCCGGTGACGACGCCACGAAGGAGCAACACGCAAACTGGATGGCCAACGGCGCGGTGGTGCGAGGTATCCCCGGAGAGTTGCCGGTGATGGCGGCGCTCGTCGAATCCGGCTTGAAGAACCTCAACTACGGCGACCGAGACAGCGTCGGCTTTTTCCAAATGCGTACGAGTATCTGGAACAAAGGCGAGTACAAAGGCTATTTGCAGAAACCAAACCTTCAGCTCAAATGGTTCACTGACACGGCAGCCAAGGTCCGCCTGCAGTACATCATCGCCGGAAGACCCGACCCCGCAAACGATCCGGCAAGCTACGGCGTCTGGATTGCCGACGTCGAGCGTCCGGCGGCGCAGTATCGCGGCCGGTACCAAAAGCGCCTCGGGGAGGCTCGCGCGTTGGTCGCGGCAACTTGCCCGAACCTACAGAAGCAGGATCCGAACGCACTGCGCGTATACGTCTCGATCCCCAACAAGCAGCGGTCACACCGCAGCGGCGCGATCGTTGCCCGGCTGCGCTGCCCGGCGGAGCCCTGCAATGCCTATGGCAGCGCGATCGTGAGACTCCCGGGCAAACGCAAACTGCTGCGGCTCAGTTCCGACACAATGATGCTTCCGACGGGGAAACGTGGTGCCGTGCGCGTGACGATTCGCCGGGCACTGCGAAAGCGATTCCGTCGGGCGCTCGCTCGCGGTGAAATTCGAGCACGGCTGCGTGTGACAATCACGGATACGCTCGGCCGCGGCAAAACCCGCACGGAGAAAATTCGTATCGTGCGCTAGGCGCTTGCTGGCGGCGACGTTTCCGCCGTGTCCTCCTGCGCGTAGAGGGCGAGCAGTTCACCCTCGCGTTCGCGTCGCGGGTACTTGAAGAACACGAGCGCGGCGCCCAGCGCGACCGCGGCCATTCCGGCGACGTACGCCCAGTTCTGCCCGGAAAGGAAGGACTCGCGCGCGGTGTCGATGATCACCGTCGAGTATTCGGGGTAGCGCTCGGCGACGTTCTCGGCACTTCCAAAGGACTTCGTCAACGCCGATTGAGTGGACTCACTGACCTTGTCGCCGCCCGGTGACGCGGCGATCGCCTTCGAGAACGTCGTTGCGTAGCCGGCGGTCAACAACGCGCCGAATATCGATTGCATGATCGCCCCGCCCAAGTCACGCTGTAGGTCGCCGGTGGCGGAGGCCATACCCGCGCGGCGGCGTGGCACCGAGCCGGTCAATGAATGTGACGCCGGCGTTCCAGCGAGGCCAACGCCGATTCCCAAGAATCCGAAGGCGATGAACACGTGCAGATAGCTGATTCCCTCGGTCCAGAAAACGAACATCCAGGCGAATGCGACGAAGCAGCTGGCGTAACCGGCGAGCAAAGTGAATCGTGAGCCGAGATTGTCGACCAGTTTTGCTGACTGTGGCGCGACGAGCACCATCAGCACTGCCGCCGGGAGGATCGCGGCTCCGGCTTCGAGAGTCGAGTAGCCGAGGACGTTCTGCAAGAACTGTTGGCCGACGAACATCGCGGCCATCAACGATCCGAAGACGATGATACCGGCGACCGCCGCCACCCAGAAGATCACTCGGCCGGCAACATCGAGGTCGTAGAGCGGCGATCGGGCGCGGCGTTGGCGCACGAAGAATGCGACGGTCGCTGCAGCCCCCACCAACGCAAACGAAATCGCCAGCGTTCCTTCCCCCTCGACCGGTGCGAAATTGACTGCCATCACCACGGCAGCGACCATCAGCACCGAGAGAATTCCCCCAAGATTGTCCACCGGATCCACGGATTCGTTCACATGCGAAGGCACGAGCCAGACGGCGAGGCCGAACGCGGCCACGGCCAGCGGCAGGGTCACGAGGAAGACCGACCCCCAGGCAAACTTCTCAAGCAGTGCGCCCGCGATCAACGGGCCCAGCGCCGCAACGGCGCCGCCGATACCGGACCAAAGTGCAATCGCCTTTGTCCGCCCGCCCCCCGCCCAAAGGGCGGTGATCAAAGCAAGTGTTGTCGGAAACGCCATTCCGGCAGCGACTCCGCCGACAAGCCGAGCGAAGAACAGCAGCTCAACCGAGTTCGCCTCAGCGGCGGCAATGCATGCAGGAATCGACAGCCCGAGGCCAAGCAGAATCATCAGTTTTCGGCCGTAGCGGTCGCCGAGCGCGCCGAGATACAGCACGCTCGTCGCAAGGCCCAGCGAGAATCCGATTGCGACGAGGTTCAGACCGGTCTGCGACGCATCCAGATCCTTGCCGATCTCGGGTAGCGCGACGTTGGCAACGGAGAGGTTGAGGTTTGCAACTGCCGCGACGAGGATCAGCGTCAGCAGCACCAATGGCGCGCGAGCTGGCGTCTCACTGGTCGATTGCGCGCGCCGTTCGACTTCCATCGCGCGCACTCTACTGGCAACTCGGGTCGTATGCTGGTGCGCCTTGGACGCAGAATCCCACACATCGTTCAGTCGAAGTCGACGGCTACGCAAACGTCGCGACAGGGTCACGCGCATGCTCGGCGGAGAGGGCGCGCCAATCAGGCGGATCGGGTTTCTTTATTTCTCCGCCCGAAACTTCTCTTGGTGGATCGGCTCGCTGTTCATGGTTGGTTCTGCCTGCTTCGCCGCCGGCACTTTGATCGCCGTATCGGCGAACCCCAAACCGGCGGGAATCGTGTTTTTCGTCGGCTCAGTTTTCTTCACCTGCGCCGCATACGGACAGTTTCTGGAAGTGATCAATGGCGACCGGGGCAGCGGCGTCGAGGGAACTGTTCGGCTGCTCGCATGGGAACCGCGCCTGATCGAGTGGCACTCGACTGCGATTCAGTTCTTCGGCACGCTCGCATTCAACGTGAGCACGTTCTTTGCGATGTTCGCCGCGCTCGACGCCGAGTCGATGAAGCGACTGGTTTGGACGCCCGATGTTGTTGGATCGGCGGCGTTCCTGATCGCAAGTGGCCTGGCCTACAAGGAAGTGCGAAATGGTTGGCGAGGACGACCTGAGTACAGCAGCGAGTCGTGGATCACCAACCTCAACCTCGTCGGTTCGATCGCCTTCGGTATCTCGGCGATCGGGGCTTACGTGATTCCCGTCAACGGCGCGCTGCTCAACGCTGCCGCCAGCAACGGAGGCACGTTCATCGGGGCGTTGTGCTTTTTCTTCGGCGCGTACGTGCTGTGGCCGGAGGCGGCTGAAGCGGCCGACGAAGCCGTACGGCCGATCGGCTGACTATCTAATTGTTGACGTCGACGCCGCTGCAGTCGACCGGTTCAAGTGCCGCGCGATAAGCGGTTGCAAGATCCGCCGACGCAGCCTGAAGGGTGTCGCCGGCGTCGGTCAGGGACGTGCTCGTCAGCAGGCTGCCGGCGGTCGAGCGCAGCGTCGAGGTGAACTGCGCCGTCGCCTGTTTTATCGCCTCGCGTCGATCGACGCCGAGATCCTTCTCGTTGTCCTGGATCGTCTTGATGTCGCTCTGGATCGACGCGACATCCGATTTGAACTGGTCCAGCGTGAAATCGGAAAGGTCGGTCGCGATCAAACTGTCGATCGTCGACTGAATGTCCGCGCGCGCCGTGCACACAGCCTGCAGCGCCTTCTCTTCCTTCGACTCACCGCGCAACAGCACCACCGCGATGACGACGCCGACGATCACCAGCAGGCCAAGCAGGATGTACATCGCCTGCTTGTTGCTCTTCGCAACAGGATCGGCGGGCGGAGTAGCGGGCGGCTGCGTGGGCGGCGGAGTGCTGGCTTCCATGCGGCGCATCCTAACCAAAGGTCTGGCGGCACGTCAGCCGGTCGGGAAGTTCAGTAGATGTTCGGAACGAACGTCTGCTCGTCCATCGGCGGACGTACGTACCCGGAAATGTCGGGACGCGGCGGCAGCACCACCTTTTCCGGGTGAAGGTTCTTGTACGGCACAGTGGCCAGCAAGTGCGCGATGCAGTTGAGGCGCGCCCGGCGTTTGTCGTCGGCGTCCACGACCCACCACGGTGCCTGCTTGATGTCACAGACAGCGAACATCTCGTCCTTGGCGCGCGAGTACTCGACCCATTTGTCGCGCGATTCGATGTCCATCGGTGAAAGCTTCCACTGCCGCATCGGATCGTTCACGCGCGCCTGGAAGCGCTCTTCCTGGACGTCGGGGCTGACCGAGAACCAGTATTTGATCAACTGAATGCCCGATCGCACGAGCATGCGCTCAAACTCGGGGCAAGTGCGCAGAAACTCGCGGTACTCGTCCTCAGTGCAGAATCCCATGACCCGCTCCACGCCGGCGCGGTTGTACCAGCTGCGATCGAACAGGACCATTTCGCCGGCCGCCGGCAGGTGTTCAACGTAACGCTGGAAGTACCACTGGGTCTTCTCGCGTTCGGTCGGTGTGCCGAGCGCGACGATTCTGGTGTGCCGCGGGCTGACTCGTTCGCTGATCCGCTTGATCACGCCACCCTTGCCGGCCGCGTCGCGGCCCTCGAAGATCACAACGACGCGCTGGCCGGTCGAGATCAAATACTGCTGTTGAATCACGAGTTCGCGTTGCAGACGCTTGAGCTCCTTCTCGAACTCGGACTTGGTCATTTTTTCGCCGTGTTGCGCGGCGGGTTTTTGCTTCGTGCCCATGCAAGAAAAGTAACCGGCATCGCCAAATCACGGCAGGACGTTTGAACAAAAACATCCTGTCGCGATTGGACAGGTGTCCCAATGCACGGCCTTCGCCCGGTACTCGATCGCAGCCGGGCAAAGGTTTCGCCGCCGGATGACCGATACTGGCTGGAATGATTGATGCCAGGGACGACAACGGCGAGCTTCCGGTGGAACCCAGCGAACGCGAGTTTGCGTCGGCCCTCTCGATCCTCAATGCAGACGGCGACCAACCGAAACTGCTGGTCCCGGCGGTCGTGGGCACACGCCCCGAGGCGATCAAGATGCTGCCAGTGATTCTGGCGATGAAGCAGAGTGAATTGGTGGAGCCGATCGTCGTCTCGACGGGACAGCATCACCACATGGTTGAGGAGATCTTCGAAGAGGCCGAAATCGGCACCCACGTTCACCTGTGGGCCGGTGCCGACCGCGCAAGTCTCACCGAGCGAGTTTCGACCGTGATGCGTCGTTTCAACGATTTTCTGCTCGAATGGTTCGGACCGCGGCCGTCCGACGACGATGTGGCAGGCGAGATTCTCGCCGGCCGATATCCGGCAGCGGTGCTCGTTCATGGCGACACCAGCTCGGCGATGTCGGCGGCGCTTGCCGCCTTCCATATGCGGATACCCGTGATGCATGTCGAGGCCGGCCTACGCACGGGCGGATCGATCCTCAGTCCATTTCCAGAGGAACTGAACCGGCAGGTGATCACCTGCATCGCGACCATGCACTTCGCACCGACGTTCACGAACCTGGAGAATCTGGTGCGCGAGAACGTCCCGGTCGGGCAGATCTTCGTCACCGGTAACACCGGCATCGACGCTCTGCGCTGGGCCGCAGGTCTTCAGACGCCGTTTGTTGACGATTCCGTGCAGGCACTTGTGGATGACCCGAGCAAGCGAATCGTCGTCGTAACGGCTCACCGCCGCGAGAATTGGGGCGAAGGCTTGAAATCGATCGCTGAAGGCGTCGGGCGCCTGGCCGATCGATTCGAAGACGTTCACTTCGTTGTGCCGCTGCATCCGAACCCGCGGGTGCGCGAGGAACTTGGCGCTCCGCTCGCCTCGCGCACGAACGTGGTGCTGACCGAGCCGCTGGAATACACATCGTTTGCACGCCTGCTGGGCCGCTGCGACCTCGTGATCACCGACTCGGGCGGAATTCAGGAGGAGGCGCCATCCTTGAACAAGCCGGTTCTGGTGATGCGCGACTCGACCGAACGCGGCGAGGGTGTGGAGGCCGGCACGCTCTTGCTGGTGGGCACCGACCCCACGAAGATCGAAGCGGAGGCCGCGAAGTTGCTGGGCGACCCGGCTGCATATGCTGCGGTTTCGTCTGCGAACAACCCCTACGGCGACGGCTTCGCCGCAGAACGGATCGTTTCGGCGATGGAGTTCTTGTTGACCGGTAAGTCGCCACCGGTTCCCTTCGGTTCCGGCTTCAACCGGCGCGAGATCGGCGCGGCATCTGGATTGCACCTTCGTGAGTACCTCGAGCGCGTGACTGCGGACGAGTCGACATCGAGCGAGCATGCCGAGCTGGACGCTCGCGAACAGTTCGCGAGCGGCTCGTGGCCGCCTTGAGTTCTTTGACGGTGCGAGCTGGCGAGATCGTCACGCCGTTTCCGGCTCCGGCACTGAGTATGCCGTTTGATGGGCTCGCCACGCCGTGGCGAGTGATACTCACGATCGCGCTGGGGACGATCATCGCGATGTTTCTGTGGACTTTCGTGCTGTTCGTACGTGGCCAGCACGCTCGGCGCAACGCTCCCGATCCCGACCAGGAACTGGCCGATGCAATGACGTGGATCTTCCTCGTCCCGGCATTGAATGAAGAGGTGACGATCGCGGACAGCATCGATCGACTGCGGCAGGTGAACGTTGCCGACAAACGCATCGTCGTCATCGACGACGGATCAGACGACCGCACTCCCGAGATCCTTGCCGAATTCGATGATTCGACACTGGTCGTCGTCCGCCGCGACCCACCGGCGGCGCGTGAGGGCAAGGCCGCCGCGCTCAACTACGCATACCGCGAGTTGCCGGCACGGCTCGGTGCTATCGACCGCGCCAACACGATCGTCTGCGTGGTCGATGCCGACGGACGACTGCTGGCGGACGCACCGTCGTTCATGGCAGGTCACTTCAGGAACCCTGAAGTTGGCGGGGTTCAGTCGCAGGTGCGGATCTACAATCGCCAGAACTTGCTCGGTTGGTTCCAGGACGTCGAATTCGGCGTGTATGGGGCGCTGTTCCAGGCGGGGCGCAACGATTGGGGCACCGCCGGAATGGGTGGAAACGGCCAGTTCAATCGACTGACTGCACTCGACGACGTTGCCGACGAGACCGGACCGTGGCGCGACAAGCTGACCGAAGATCAAGACCTCGGCCTGCGTCTGATCGCCGCAGGCTGGCTCGGCAAGCAGGATTTGCGAGCGACGGTCGAGCAGCAGGGGCTGTCTCGGCTACGGCCGCTGCTGCGCCAACGGACTCGTTGGTCACAGGGCAATCTCCAGTGTCAAGGTCTGCTCGGGGCGGTCCTGCGATCGCCGCGCCCGATGATTGCCCGCGTCGAATCTGCCGCGTACATCATGATGCCGTTCTGGCAGTCGATCATCGGCGTCTCGATTCTCGTTGCCGTCTACCTGCTGATCACCGACCAGGCGGCGTTCTGGGAAGGCGGCAACATCTGGCAACTGGCGTTCTTCTACCTGTTGGGCTTCGGCGGGATTTTGATGGGCTGCGTTGCCGCCCGTGCTGCGCGAGGGTGGAAACACGCTCTACTCGGACTGTTGATCGCTCAGGTCTACGCCTTCTACACCTGGCTGATATGGCCAGTTCTGCTGCGATCCACGTTTCGGCAACTGACCGATCGTCGAACCTGGGCCAAAACCGACCGAGAGTCGCTTGAGAAGAACTGAAGTGTGCGCCGCTCACGCAAGGCTTTGAGCGGCTTCTCAGCAAACTCTCAGGTTTCTCGTCGATACTTGGTCGCGATGGAGATTTTCAAGTTGAAGAGAGCCCGGCGATGAACGCCCCCGAGCCGAACGGCCAGCGCATTCTCGTCGTCGACGATGAGCCGAACATCGTCGACGTGATCACGATGGCGCTGCGCTACCAAGGCTTCGAGGTCGACTCCGCCGCCAACGGCAGCGATGCCATCGCCAAGGTGGCGAGCTTCAAACCACACCTGATGCTGCTCGACATCATGCTCCCCGACATGGAGGGTTTTGACGTGGCCGAACGGCTGGGCGCTCAACGTTCGCGGACGCCGATCATCTTCCTAACCGCGCGCGACGCAACCGAGGACAAGGTCCGTGGCCTGACGATCGGCGGCGACGACTACGTGACCAAGCCATTCAGTCTCGAGGAATTGATCGCGCGCGTTCGGTTGATTCTGCGTCGAACCGGCGACGCCGATGCAGACGGTGACAACCGCCTCACGTTTGAGGACCTCGAGCTGGATGAAGCCACGCGCGAGGTCTCACGTGACGGCAGACCGATCGAACTGACCGCTACGGAGTACCGCCTGCTGCACTATCTGCTGCTCAACCCGCGCCGCGTGCTCACGCGCCAACAGATCCTTGACCACGTCTGGGAGTACGACTTCGACGGCGATGCGCGGGTGCTCGAGACTTACATCTCCTACCTGCGGAAAAAAGTCGACGTCGGGGGCGATCCGTTGATTCAGACCGTGCGCGGAACCGGCTACGCGCTGCGGCGCGCCAACAAGGGTTAGAGCAATGCGCTCGTTGCGCGGTCGCCTCGTCGCAATCCTGTTGCTGGTCTCTGCTGTCGGCCTGGCAACACTCGCTGCGATCACGTACGCCGAGCAGCGCTCGTTCCTCTACGAGCGAGTTGATCGGCAGGTCGAGGCTGCGTTCGGCGCGGTGACGGCGGCAATCGAGTTCGAGGATGCCCGCAACAACCGAACCGTTCGACCCGACGGCATTGCCGTGCCGGATGGCAGTGCGGAGCGAGAGGTCGATCCCGGTGAGTTCGGCGAGTTCGAAGGAAATGACGACAGTTCCGGACCGGGCAACGACGACGATTCCGACGAGCGCGCGCGGCCGCGGAGGCCCGCGCAACAGCCCACCGGTGGCGAACCGCCTGCACGAGCGCTGAATCTGCCGCCCGGCACGTTCGGCCAACGTCTCGACGCCGACGGCGAGGTGATCGACACGCGGATCATCGGCTTCGGCAGAAAGCTGCCGCCGGAGCCAGAGCTCGATGGGATCGACCTGACCCGTGAGCCGCGGACGGTCAAGGCGCAAGGTGATGATCACCTGGAGTATCGCGCAGCGAAAAGAGTGTTCCGTGACGGCACGGCGACGATCGTCGCGTTGCCGCTCGACGACACGGATCAAACGCTCGAGCGGCTCGTCGTTGTGGAGCTCGTGGTGATCGTTGCAGTGCTGACGCTTCTCGGGGTGCTCGCTTGGCTGCTGGTCGGGATCGGACTTCGCCCACTGAATCGCATGGGCGAGACTGCCGACGCGATTGCCGGCGGTGATCTATCGCACCGGGTGGTGCCGGCCGACGAACGCAGCGAGATCGGCCGCCTCGGTCTTGCGCTGAACCGTATGCTGCATCGCCTCGAAGAGGCCTTCGACGAACGCAAGGCCAGCGAGGACCGTCTGCGTCAATTCCTCGCCGACGCATCGCACGAGCTGCGCACGCCTCTGGCATCGATCCGAGGCTATGCCGAACTTCATCGCATGGGCGCGACCGCGGACGTTGCGGAAGTCGAGCGGTCGATGAACCGCATCGAACACGAATCCGAGCGCA
>JBMYXO010000043.1:0-16085 GCA_049608465.1 Solirubrobacterales bacterium
TCGTTGCTCAAGGAAGTCTCCCGGGTTTGATGTAGTGAGGGTATTGGCGCCTCTGTTTCTACAAACACGGGAAGGTTGTGTATGTGTTACTTTTTATGGTTTCCATACACATAAAAAGAGCCTCGCTGCATCAACAGCGAGGCTCTTTTTGACGTTGAACGCGAAGACTTCAGGCGAGGTCGAAGCGGTCGAGGTTCATGACCTTGTCCCAGGCGGCGACGAAGTCGCGCACGAACTTCTCGCTCGCGTCGTCGCTGGCGTAGACCTCCGCCAGCGCGCGCAACTCTGAGTTCGAACCAAACACGAGGTCGACGCGGCTGCCGGTCCACTTGCCGTCCGAGGACTCAAACGTGTCTTCGGACGGCGAGGTCGGCACCCACGTCGTGCCGAGTTCGAGCAGGTTCACGAAGAAGTCGTTCGTGAGCTTGCCCGGGCGGTCGGTGAACACTCCGAGCTTGGACCCGCCCTGGTTGGCCTCCAGAACGCGGAGCCCGCCGACGAGCACGGTCGTCTCCGGCGCGGTCAGCGTCAGCAGATTCGCGCGGTCGATCAGCAGGTACTCGGCTGGAAGCGGGTGGCCTTCGCGCACCCAGTTGCGGAAGCCGTCGGCCGAAGGCTCAAGCGCCTCGAAGGACTCGCTGTCGGTCTGCTCCTCGCTCGCGTCGACGCGGCCAGGGGTGAACGGCACGGCAACGTCAAAGCCGGCGTCCTTGGCCGCCTTCTCGACCGCGGCGCAGCCACCAAGCACGATCAGGTCGGCCAGCGAGACGCGCTTGCCGCTGCCGTTCTGGGCGCCGTTGAAGTCGCCCTGCACGGTCTCGAGCGCCGAGATCACAGCGGCGATCTCGGCCGGGTCATTGACCTCCCAGTCGCGCTGCGGCGCGAAGCGAATGCGTGCGCCGTTGGCGCCGCCGCGCTTGTCGCTGCCGCGGAACGAGGCGGCCGAGGACCAAGCGGTCGACACCAGCTGCGAGATGCTCAGTCCCGTGTCGAGGATCCGCTGCTTGAGGTCGGAGATCTCCGACTCGCCGATCAACTCGAAGTCGCGATCGGGGAGCGGATCCTGCCAGATCAAGACCTCATCCGGCACTTCCGGCCCGCGATAGCGGGCGACCGGCCCCATGTCGCGGTGCGTCAGCTTGTACCAAGCGCGAGCAAATGCGTCGGCGAACTCGTCGGGATTCTCATGGAAGCGTCGCGAGATCTTCTCGTACTCCGGGTCGAGCCGCAGCGACAGGTCGGTGGTCAGCATCGTCGGCTTGCGCGGCGGCGCGTCGGGCGTCGGTCCGGGAACCGTCGCATCGGAGTCCTTGGCCACCCACTGATTCGCGCCGGCCGGACTTTTCTCAAGCTCCCACTCGTGGCCGAAGAGCTTGTCGAAGAAGTCATTGGACCACTGCGTGGGGAACGACGTCCACGTGACCTCAAGGCCCGAAGTGATCGCGTCGGCGCCTTTGCCGCTGCCGTACGAACTGCTCCAGCCAAGACCCTGTTCCTCGAGCGGCGCGGCCTCGGGCTCGGGGCCGACGTGGGCATCGGGGTCGCCCGCGCCGTGGGTCTTGCCGAACGTGTGCCCGCCGGCAATCAACGCGACGGTCTCCTCATCGTTCATCGCCATGCGCGCGAACGTCTCGCGGATGTCTTTTGCCGCGGCGATCGGGTCCGAATTGCCGTTTGGGCCCTCGGGGTTGACGTAGATCAGACCCATCTGGACAGCACCGAAGGGGTTGTCGAGTTCGCGATCGCCGTGGTAGCGCTCATCACCGAGCCATTCGGTCTCCGGACCCCAGTAGACGTCTTCGTCGGGCTCCCAGACATCCTCGCGTCCACCAGCGAAGCCGAAGGTCTTGAAGTCCATCGACTCCAACGCCACGTTGCCGGCGAGCACCAAGAGGTCGGCCCAGGAAATGTTCTGGCCGTACTTCTTCTTGACCGGCCACAGCAGGCGACGGGCTTTGTCAAGGTTCGCGTTGTCGGGCCAGCTGTTGAGCGGCGCAAAACGTTGCTGACCGGCGCCCGCGCCGCCGCGACCGTCGGAGATGCGGTAGGTACCGGCGCTGTGCCAAGCCATCCGAATCATGAACGGTCCGTAGTGCCCGAAGTCGGCCGGCCACCAGTCGACCGACGTGGTCAGGACCTCTTCAATGTCTCGCTTCACGGCCGCGAGATCGAGTGACTCAAACGCCTCGCCGTAGTCGAAGTCTTCGTCGAGCGGGTTCGCTTCGGCGGGGTTCTTCGCAAGGATTTTCAGGTTGAGTCGGTTCGGCCACCAAGTGGTGTTGCCGCCGCCCTGTGTGGGGTGCGGGAACCGATCGTGCGCAACGGGGCAGCCCCCGGCGCTCTCTTCGTTCATCTCGCCGACTACAGCATCGGGTTGGTCAGACATGGCGGCCCTTTCTGGGATCCGGGGTTCAACTGTTTGGTCGCAATCGCCGGCAATTCGGTGGCCGATCGCACGCGCCTGAGTTTGACATAAACCCCGCTTCGGAAAGCTCGCCGATCCAGTCGTCTCAACGCAGTTGGCCGCATGCACAATCGACCGTCCAGATGTTTGGACATCGAACAGCACGCGCGGTGTCGATTCTCGCTACGTTGGAGGTGCATCGTCAACACACGCACCGGAGGTCCTACGCATGACCGCATTCGACGAAGCGATGGAGTTCGAGGCCAACGAGATGATGGACGGCATTCTCGAAGAAGCCAGCGATTCCATGAGCCCAACACTCACTCCGTTCCTCACGCTCGGCACCGACGACCCGGCGATGGAGATCATGGACGGTCCGACCACCGCGAGGCAGGCCGAAGCAAAAGATCTGTTTGAAGCCTTCGATCACGGCAGTGCGTCCGAGAGCCGTATGAAGAACTCCGGATTGTTCCGGTCAGAAGCGCTCGATCTCTAGCGTCACCAGACGGAGTTCTTGTCTGCGCTGCCGACGCCCTCGCTGAGGGCTGCACGCAACCAACCAGAGACGACCTCGTCTGCATCGCCGACGGGAGCACTCGTGTCCGCCAAAAAGCGTTCGATCGCTGCGATCGCTGCTGCTGCCTCCTCGGGCGAGGGGTTCGGCAGCAGCGAGTAGTTGGCGTCAGCAGACATGAGAAACCCAGAGTACCGGACACCGCTTGAGAAAACGTGGCGGAATGTCGACAATCTCGCTATGCTGTAAATACCCTAAAACCGGTCGATTAGGTCGGGTTTAGGGAAATGCCGCTTCAGAATCTTCAACAGACCCTCTCACACCAGGAGCAACAGGCCAGCAATGCAGCTGACGTCGGAATCAGGAACCAAGACTCACAAGCTCGGCACCGTCGAGAATCCAGAGTACTTCGAAAACGTCCCTGGGCACGTGATCCCGATCATCGCGCAGGAGTTCGACGACTTCGAGAGCGAGGCCGATCGATTCATCGGCGGCGAGATCGAGGAGCCGCAGTACATCGGCTTCCGCCTCAAGCAGGGCGTCTACGGCCAGCGTCAACCCGGCGTCAACATGACTCGCGTAAAGCTCCCGTTCGGTGGCATCACCGCCGATCAGATGGACGCCTTCGGCGATGTCGCCGAGACGCACGCCCCGCTGAAAAAGGCACACATCACCACGCGCCAGGCCGTGCAGATCCACCACATCCCCCTCGCCAAGATGCACGAGGTTCTTCGCCACATCAGCAAGAGCGGCCTTTCCAGTCGCGAAGGCTGCGGCAACACCGTCCGCAACGTCACCGGTGACCCGTTCGCCGGCATTCTCGAAGGCGAGGTCTTCGACCCGTCGCCGTGGGCCGGCGCGTTCGTGCGTTACTTCGTCCGTAACGAGGCCACGCAGCTGCTGCCACGTAAGTGCAAAGTCGCCTTCAGCGGGTACCCCGACAACCGTGCACTGACAGACATCCACGACATCGCTTTCGAGTCGAAGATCAACGAAAACGGCGAGCAGGGATTCCGCATGCTCGTCGGCGGCGGTACGTCGATCTTCCCCCGCCTTGCGCCAGAACTCTTCGAGTGGGTCAGCTTCGATGAATTTCTCAAGGTCAGCGAGGCCGTGCTGCGGATCTTTGACCGCTGCGACGAGCTTCGCGTGAACCGTGCCCGAGCGCGCATCAAGGTCTACATCGACCGCATCGGGATGGACGCCTTTCGCGAAGAAGTGATCGAAGAGATGAAGGGCGATTGGATCAACGACCGCGACTTCGACCCGACGCCGCTGCTGTTCGTCCCGGACGAGGAAGCCAGCGCGCCGACCGAAGTCTCCGGTCTTTCGAGCCCCAACGGCGACCTCACCGACTTCAACGCTTTCTGCGAACACAACGTTTTCGAGCAGAAGCAGGACGGCTACAGCGCGGTGATGCTCAAGGTTTACCGCGGCGACCTCACGCCCGAGCAGTGGCACGGAGTTGCCGACATCACGCGCAAGTACACCAGCGGCTTCGCCCGCACGACGGTCACACAGAACTTGGTCCTGCGCTTCGTCCCGAACGAGGCGCTCTACGAGGTCTGGCAGGAACTGCTCAAGCTTGAGCTCGGGGACCCTGGCGCAGACACGCTCCAGGACATCGTCAGCTGCCCCGGAACCGACTCGTGCAAGCTGGGCATCACGGCTTCGATGGGTTTGAACGCGGCGGTTCACGAGCGGATCAAGGAGATGAACATCACCGACCCGCTGACCAAGAAGGCCGTCGTTCGCATGAGTGGATGCCCGAACGGTTGCTCGCAGCACCACATCGCCTCGATCGGTTTCAACGGCGCGTCGATGAAGTTCGACGGCAAGCAGGTCCCGGCCTACCTCGTGCAGGTCGGTGGCCGCGGCGCAGAAGGCAAGGTCAACTTCGGCCAGCGACTGAAGCTGCGCCTGCCGGCCAAGCGCGTCCCCGACGCCGTCGAGCGTTGGCTGCGCTTCTACGAGAGCGATCGCCAGGACGGCGAGCAGTTCAGTGACTTCGTGGACCGCGTCGGAACCGAACCGTTCGAAGACCTCGCGAAGGACCTCACGCTCGCTGTCGACTTCAACGACGAAACGAAGGAACTGTTTGTCGACTGGCAGCGCACCGGTCTTTACAAGATGGAGCGCGGCGAAGGAGAGTGCGCGGTATGAACCCGTCAGAAGCGAGTGCGATGCAGTTGCCCGAGGTCGAGGCCATCGAGCCCGAGCTCACGACGCCGTTGTTCGACGCCGAGCCGGATGTGCCCGGTAGTCCCACCGTCGACCTCGACACGGGCAAGGCGGAGGACATCCTCCGTTACGCCGTCGACCAGTTCAGCGACCAACTCCCCGGCGACCGCCTGATCCAGGCGATCTCCTTCCAGAAGGAGGCGTCGGTGATTCTCGACATGTTGATCAAGATCAATCCGAACCAGCGTTTCTTCACGATCGACAACGGCAACCTCTTCCCGGAGACGCTCGACGTCTGGCGTGCGATCGAGGCCAAGTACGACATCAAGATTGAAGTCTTTCGTTCGCTCGAGCTTGCGCCGGCTTCGATCCGCGAGCAGGCCACACCCGAGAACGCATGGGCAGGTGCTCCGGACGACTGCTGCGGCCCGTACAAGGTTGCGTCGCTCGAGGCCGCCCTGCTGGGCGCCGACGCCTGGATCACCGGCCTTCGCCGCGAGCAGAGCCACACCCGCGCCGAGACCCGCAAGGTCCAGTGGGACGCCAAGAACGGTCTCTGGAAGGTCTGCCCGCTGGCGGACTGGTCCGAGCGCGATGTCTGGAACTACATCTTCGAAAACGACGTGCCCTACAACAAGTTGCACGACCAGGGCTACGCGTCGATCGGCTGCACCAACTGCACCCAACCCGGCGAAGGTCGCGAGGGTCGATGGGCCGGCAGTGACAAAACCGAGTGCGGCCTGCACGGCTGACTCCAACCCCAATCCAAGGAAATACAAGAATGAGCAACAACGAAAAGGGATTCGTCCTGTGGTTCACCGGCCTCTCAGGCGCAGGGAAGACCACGATCGCCGACATCGTCGAGGCACGCCTCCAGGAACGCGGCAGCAAGATTGAAGTACTCGACGGCGACGTCGTGCGCACCAACCTCTCGAAGGGTCTCGGCTTCTCGCGCGAGGACCGCGACACGAATATCGCTCGCATCGCCTTCGTCGCCAACCTGTTGGCCCGCAACGAGGTGCCGGTGATAACCGCCGCGATCTCGCCCTACGCAGAGACGCGAGATGCCGCTCGTGCGCTGATCGGAGACGACAAGTTCATCGAGATCCACGTCGCGACGTCGCTCGAAGAGTGCGAGGCGCGTGACACAAAGGGTCTGTACGCCAAGGCGCGTTCCGGTGAGATCAAGGAATTCACCGGCATCAGCGACCCGTACGAGGCGCCGACGAACCCGGAGATCACGATCCAGACAGAGGGCTCCACGCCCGACGAGTCGGCCGACCAGATCTTTGAATACCTCGAGGCCAACGGCTTCCTGGCTTCTGAGCTCGAGGGAGCTGTCGCGTAATGCCCGGAATCGAACTTTCTTCCAAGCAGACGGCCGACTTTGAGCTGCTGGCCAACGGTGGATTTGCGCCGTTGACTGGATTTCAGGGCAAGGCCGACTACGACGCTGTCGTCGAATCGATGCGTCTCGCAGACGGCGCGCCGTGGTCGATCCCGGTCGTCCTCGGCGCCGAGACCGGCGAAGTCGGCGAGACTGTTGACTTGATCGGCAGCCAGGGCGAAGCGCTCGGCACGATCACGATCGAAGAGGTCTTCGAGCGTGACCTCAAGAACGAGGCCGAGAAGGTCTACCGCACGACCGACGACGCCCACCCCGGCGTGGCCGCGCTCTACAGCGAGAGCTCGCGTGTGATCGCCGGTCCGATCGAGGCAAACACACTTCCGGACCACATCGACATCGTCAAGCCGTACCTGCTGACCCCGGCCGAGACCAAGGCCGAGTTCGCGAAGCGCGGCTGGAAAACCGTCGTCGGGTTCCAGACCCGCAATCCGATCCACCGCGCCCACGAGTACATCACGAAGGTCGCGCTGGAAAGCGTCGACGGCCTCTTCCTGCACCCGCTCGTCGGTGAGACGAAGAGCGACGACATCGACGCCGAGACGCGTATGCGTTGCTACGAGGTGTTGATCGACGGCTACTACGTCAAGGAGCGCGTGCTGCTCGGCGTCAACCCCGCCGCGATGCGTTACGCCGGCCCGCGCGAGGCGATCTTCCACGCGCTCGTCCGCCGCAACTACGGCTGCACTCACTTCATCGTCGGCCGTGACCACGCCGGCGTCGGCGACTACTACGGAACCTTCGACGCGCAGCACATTTTCGATGAGTTCGAACCCGGTGAGCTCGGTATCGAGCCGCTGAAGTTCGAACACAGTTTCTGGTGCAACCTGACCGGTTCGATGGCGACCAGCAAAACGTCACCGGCCGGCCCGGAGGACAAGGTCTTCCTCTCTGGCACCGCAGTTCGCGAAATGCTCACCCGCGGCGAGCGCCCGCCCGTCGAGTTCACCCGTCCGGAAGTCGCGGACGTGCTGATCGCGGCGATGGCCGGCGCGGAGGTTCCCGCCTAAACCGGAGCCTCGCGGCTTTGGGGGAATTCTTAAGTCATGGATCCGCTGCTCATTCTGTTCGGCTTCGGCGTCGGCATGATGGTCGGGATGACCGGCATGGGCGGCGGATCCCTGATGACCCCACTGCTCGTGCTGCTGTTCGGCGTCAAGCCGACGCTGGCAGTCGGTACCGACATCGGATACCAGGCGATCACCAAGACCGTCGGTGGCTTCAAGCACTTCAAGCTGAAGACGGTCAACTTCGGTGCGGTCCTGTGGCTCGCGCTGGGCAGCGTGCCAGGCGCGATCTTCGGTGTCTGGGTGATTCGCATGCTCACGCGCGCCTGGGGTGACGATGTCGAGACCTTCACGCTGATCGCGCTCGGCGCGGTGCTCGCGATCGTCGGCATCTTCACGCTCACGCGGTCGCTGCTCTTCCCGGAGTTCAAATCGAGCGAGGGTCAGCCGCACCAGGAACTGCACGCGTGGCAAAAGGCCGTCGCGATCCTCGTCGGACTCACGACCGGCTTCGTGATCGGCATCACCTCAGCCGGCAGCGGCACGATCATCGCCGTCGCGCTGATCGCGATCTTCAAGATCCCGCCGCGCTACGTAGTCGGCACCGACGTCTTCCAGGCGGCGATCCTGCTGTGGGCGGCCGGCATCGCCCACTTCGCCAGCGGCAACATCGCCTTCGGCCTGATGGGCACGCTGCTGCTCGGCTCGATCCCCGGCGTATGGCTCGGCAGCCACTTCTCCGTGAAGGTCCCCGAGGCAACTTTGCGCACCGCGCTCGGAGTCGTCCTCGTAGCCTCGGCCTCAGCGACGCTGACCAAAGCCGACGTGCCGGTAATCCCGTACGTCCTGCTGATCACCACTGCGGTCCTCTTCATCGGCTTCCTCGCCGCCATGAAGCGTGGGCTGCTGGCCAACCCATGGAAGGCCACCGCCAAGGAAGACGAGCTCTTCGAGGCCGCCCTCGAATCCGAGTTCGGCACCGGCCCGCGTCACGCCACCACCGCCTGACGACGCCGATTCGGCGATCAGAGGTTGGCCGACCCCGCCCAGTCGATCCAGACCTGCGAGCGGTCGTCCTCGCTGTACTTGACCTTCAGATCCCGCCCGGCCTCGGCGACTTCGACGTATTGCTCGGCGACCGGTTGAATCACGCGCGCCGTGAAGGCTTCACCGCCTGCCGGGAAAACGGTCAAAGAGACATCGAACGTGTCCTGAAGATTGATCTCCTGTGCTGCCCGCTTGATCGAGTCGATCCGCCCGGCAGCCGCCACACCGCCCATGATCACCGCAGTCGCATCGACAATCTTCCCGCCCGCGGCTTCCTCACGAGCAGCCATCGTCGATCGAACCTGCTCCCGAGGGTCATACCCATTGGGCATCGACTCCGGCTCATCCCCAGACTTCCCGCCACCCGGACTCGGATCAGTGAGTTTCTTGAACAGTCCCATGCCGCCCCAAGCTATCCGATCTACTCCCCCCCTCAACCCAGTCATAGGTCGAGGAGTCTCAACCCGTCCGTTCGCGGCGCGCGGGGAGATCCGTTCCCGCCCGCAGGCGGCCCTCCGCCGAGGACGGAAACGGATCCCCCCGCAGAGACCGCGCCACAGCCATGTAGCTAGACTCCCCGCCCAATGTTTACGAAAGTTTTGGTCGCGAATCGCGGCGAAATCGCGATTCGCGTGTTTCGTGCGCTCAGAGAGCTTGACGTCCAGTCCGTAGCCGTCTACGCAGACGCCGACAAGGACTCCCTATTCGTCCAGCACGCCGACGAGGCATACGCTCTCGGCGAAGGCGCCGCCAGCGAAACGTACCTCGTGATCGACAAGATCATCGACGTCGCCAAGCGAAGCGGCGCCGAGGCGATCCACCCGGGCTACGGCTTCCTCGCCGAGAACGCCGAGTTCGCGCAGCGCTGCCAGGACGAAGGCATTGTCTGGATTGGCCCGCCGCCGAGCGCGATCGACTCGATGGGCAGCAAGACCAACGCCCGCGAGCTGATGGCCGCCGCAGGAGTTCCGATCGTTCCGGGCACCACCGAGCCCGTCGAGACAGTCGACGACGCGCGCGCGCTGATCGACTCCGAGATTGGCTACCCCGTCGCCGTGAAGGCCGCAAGCGGAGGCGGAGGCAAGGGCTTCCGCGTCGCACTGACCGCCGACGAGCTTGAGGAGGCCTTCGAGGGCGCCTCGCGCGAGGGCGAAAAGTTCTTCGCCGACGGCACCGTCTACTTGGAGCGCTACCTGCCCAACCCGCCACGTCGAGATCCAGATCATGGCGGACAAGCACGGCAACGTTGTGCACTACGGCGAGCGTGAGTGCTCGGTGCAGCGTCGCCACCAGAAGCTGATCGAAGAAGCCCCTGCTCCGGCTGTCGACGCCGAACTGCGCGCTCGCATCGGCGAGATCGGCGTGAACGCCGCCAAGGCCGTCAACTATCGCGGCGCCGGCACGATCGAGGGCATGCTGCAGGACGGCGAGTACTACTTCCTCGAGATGAACACGCGTGTTCAGGTCGAGCACACCGTGACCGAAGAGGTCACCGGCATCGACATCGTCAAGGAAGGCATCCGCGTAGCCGCCGGCCAGCCGCTGTCGGTCACTCAGGAGGACATCGAACTGCGCGGGCATTCGATCGAATGCCGCATCAACTTCGAGGACGCCGCCAAGAACTTCGCGCCCGCGCCCGGCAAGATCGGCAACTTCGTGGGCGCCTACGTTGAGCCCAGCGGCCCCGGTATCCGCGTCGACTCCGGCGTGACGATCGGCAGCGAGATCTCGCCGCTCTACGACCCGATGGCGGCCAAGCTGATCGTCTGGGCCGAGGACCGCGAGGCGGCGACCAAGCGCATGATCCGCGCGCTCCACGAGTACAAGATCGACGCGACCACCTTGATCCCGTTCCACATCGGCCTGCTCGAGAGCGAGCAGTGGAACAACGGCGAGACCTGCAAGGACCTCACCGAGGACAAGAAGTGGCTCAAACAGTTCGCTCAACCCAAACCAGCCAAGCCGGCCGAAGGTGAAGAGCCGGTTGAGATGGTCAAGAAGGCGTACACCGTCGAAGTCTCCGGCAAGCGATTTGACGTCAAAGTCGAAGGCGAGGCCGGTGGATTCGGCGGCGGCGCGGCACCTACGGGCGCGAAGAAGGCCCCCAAGCGCGCCGCGCGCGCGGGCGGAAGCAACAACGGCGCGTCGAGCGAGGCGCTCACATCGCCATTGCAGGGATCGGTATTCAAGGTTCAGACCGAGGTCGGCGCCGAAGTGGCCGAGGGCGACGTGCTCTTCATCATCGAAGCGATGAAGATGGAGAACGAAATCACTGCGCATCGGTCGGGCAAGGTTGAGTCGCTGAGCGCAGGTGAGGGCGACTCGGTCTCGGCTGGCGACACGCTCGCGATCATCAAGTAGCACCGTGGGCGAGTTGCGACGCAAGGCCGGTGTGGCGAAGCGTCGGTTGCTCAACGCCAAGGCCGAGCTGTTCCCCTCCGACGACGCCTACGACGGTCGATTCACGCGCGAGGTCGGTCCGAGCGAGTACACGACCGACAACAACCCGGCGACCAAGCTGATCCACGCCCGTCTCGACGAAGCTGCGCTGTCGGCAATCGGAGCCGCGATCGGTGCCGCGGACGACGAGGTGAACCTTCCGGTGCCGCCCGGTGCCGCTCCGAAACGGGTTTCGCTCAACGATCGATGGAACGCCGCCACGGGGATCGAGCGCATGCGTCTCGACTTGGTGTTGGGTGCCTACCTCGAAGTCCCTGAATTGCTCTCGGCGACTGGACTGACCACGGCGCAGCCACCCGCCGATGTTCACGCGATGTCGCACACGCCATTCGCGGCCGGTGGCGGGTTTTATCAAGCCGACTTGATTGCCGGGGCGCTCGAATCCGTCGGTGCTCCGATCGCCGACGGGCAGCGGGTTCTGGACTTCGGCTGCTCCTCGGGCCGCGTCGCACGTGCCCTCGCCGCGGCCTATCCGGGGGCCGACGTCTTCGGCTGCGATCCGAACGGTCAGGCGATCGAATGGGCTGCGTCGAACCTGTTGATGGCTGAGTTTTCCAAGAGCGAGAACGATCCGCCGCTTGACTATCCAGACGACCATTTCGACGCGGCTTTCGGAGTATCGATCTGGTCGCACTACTCCGAACGTCTGGCACTGAAGTGGTACGACGAAATGCACCGCGTGGTCAAGCCGGGCGGCCATCTGATCTCGACTACGCACGGTCCGGAGTCGGTGGCGTTCTACTCCGAGCAGGGCCTGCGAACGACAGCTCAGCTCAGCGAGATTCTCGATGCGATCTACAGGCGCGGCTATTGGTATGCGCCCGAGTTCGGCGAGGCCGGCGACTGGGGCGTCGTCAATCCCGACTGGGGAACCTCGTTCGTCAGCGCCGAGTGGATGCTCGACAATCTGAGGCCGAAGTGGCAGGTGGCTGAATACGCGCCGGGCCGAAACGAGCGCAATCAGGATGTCTACGTGCTTCGCAAAGCGGCTGGCTAGCCGGTCGCCTGCTGCGAGGCCTGTTGCGGCGGCGCAAATGGATCGCGATCCGGCACCGGAGCGCGGACGAACTGCTGAGGCTGGGCCGGTTGCGGCGCAACGTAGCGCTGACCGGTTGGGACGGCGACGACTTCGCGCGGTGCGACGACCTGATCGACGAACAACCCGCCGGCAATTCGCGCGCTTCGCCTGAACCCCGAGATCTCTTCGCTGTTGACGAGAACGTACGTCAGTGCCGCGCCGGCGGCGAAACCACCAAGGTGAGCCCATACCGCGACGCCGCCTGACTGCCCCGCCCCAGCCGATTGCCAAGCCAACAGGATCTGCATGACGAGCCAGGTGCCCAGCACCCATACCGCACGCACGTGCACGGGAATGATGATGAACAAGGACCAGACCTTGGCGCTCGGAAAGAGCACGAGGTATCCCGCAAGCACCGCCGCGATTGCGCCCGACGCGCCGACCATTGGAATCGGCGAGCCGGTGTCCCACAGCGTTTGCCCGAGTACTGCAGCTGTGCCACCGACGCCGTAGAAGAGCAGAAAGCTGAGCCGCCCGAGTGCGTTCTCCAGCGCACCGCCGAAGACGAACAGGAAGAGCATGTTCCCGATCAGGTGAGCCAGCCCGCCGTGGAGGAACATCGACGTTCCCACGGTCAACCAGGTCGGCGGAAGATCGATTCCCGGATAGATCGCCTGAATCTCCGCCGTGGTCCCGCATGCCATCGCCGTCATGTTTTCGACCGGGACGCACTGCACGCCACTGTGCATCAACTCGTAGGGAATCACTCCGTAGAGGATCGCCGCGTCCGTCGCTGCCATCGGCGTGCTCGATGCCATCAGATAGACCGCGATGTTCAGAGCGATCAGCACGAACGTCATCAGCGGAAAACTGGCCTTGGGCAGGTTGTCCTTGAGCGGCAGGAACATGACTGAACAAAGTTTTCGGCGAATTTTCGGTATTCCTCAAATGCGTAACCAAAAACCGAAGTATGGATTGCGCCAAACTTTGCCGGTGACCCGCAGCCCCGATCGCGATATCCGCCTGCTGTTTCCGCTTCCGATCGCGACGATCGCTTCGCAATCGAGCATGGCGAGCGTGCCGCCACTGTTCGTCGGAATCGGCAATGAATTCAACGCCTCGATCGGCACGGTTGGTCAGGTACGCAGCGTCAGCGCCTTCTCGGCCGTGCTCACCGCGCTGCTCGTCGGTGGATGGATCCATCGACACGGGGCGCGCGTGGTGATGATTGCCGGGGGCCTGCTTGCTGCAACCGGCGCGCTGATCAGCGCACTGGCGCCAAACCTGTTGGTGCTCGGCGCCGGTCAGGCTGTGGTCGGCGTTGGCATCGCATGCCTGTTGTCCTCCGGTTTCGCCGGTGCCGGTGAATTCTTTTCACCAGAAGCGCGAGACTGGGCGATCGGCTGGGTGGTCGCGCTGCAGTCGCTGGCATGGATCGTCGGTGTTCCGCTCGTGGGACTGCTCGCAGACTCATTCGACTGGCGAGCCGGTTTCGCGGTCCCGATCGCGTTTTGCCTGATTGCTGCCTCCAGTGCGTTGCTGTTTGCGCCGAAGGTTGCGAAGCGGCCGATGGCGATCGACGAGCGATCGGGACTATTGGCGGTACTCGCCGACCGAAACGGCCGCAGGTGGACGCTCGGTGAGCTGCTCGCGTTCGGTGTGTGGACCGGCGAGATCACATACATCGCGGCCTTCTACATCGAAACGTTCGACCTCAGCACTGCTGTCGTCGGACTGCTGTTGCCGACGGGTTCGCTCGCATTCCTGATCGGTTCGGCGATCGCCGAACGCACGGCGCGGCGCTTCTCAAGACGAACGACGCTGCTCGTGTCCTCGATCGGGATGGGCCTGCTGGCGGCGCTGATCTTCAACTTCCACCCCGTAGTCGCAGTGACTGTGTGCCTTGGTCTGTTCATGGGCGTGTTCGCCGGTCTGCGCGCCGCCTCATCCAGCACGCTCGCGCTCGACCAGATCCCCGACCAACCCGGCGCGATGATGGCGGCGCGCACGTTCGCCGTGCAGATCGGCTACCTGGTGGGCGCTGCCGCAGGTGGAATCGTGGTCGACGTCGCCGGCTATGGAGCGCTCGGCGCGTGGATGATCATCGGAATGGCGGCAAGTGCGTGGGTGATGGCGAAGGTGCCTTCGCGCCCGAAAGAATCAACAGCAACCGCATAGCCAAGCGACTTTTTGCCGCATGCCCTGTCCATGCGCACGTTGCATGGACAGGTCATGCGGCAGTTTGCGGCTCTGGAATCGACATCAAGTCACTCAAGGCAAGTGGCTCCCGTGTGACCTGGATCAACGCCGGAGCCACCCGCTCGGCAACACTTTGAACGCCGGTCGTACGAGTGGCTACGCCTTCAGCTTGTCTGCCAGCTCGCGAAGGTTTTTGACTTCGAGATCCGGCTTCTTTGACTTCGCTTCGGGCAGCTTTTCCTTTTTGCGGTTCACCCACACCGTTGGCAGCTTTGCCTTCAGCGACGGACCGACGTCGTAGTAGTACGAGCTGCCGACGTGGATCCAGCCCTTCTTGCCACCGATGCGGCGGGCGGTCTCTGTGAAGTGGGCGGCCTCCGGCTTGTAGCTGCGGACCTGCTGGGCCGTCACGACGATGTCGAAGTCGCTGCGGATGTGGCGACGGCTGGCGACCAGCAGCTTGTCGTCGATGTTGACGACCAGCCCTACCTGGTACTTCTTGGCGATCCGGTCGAGCGCTGCGTTTGCCTCTCGAAACGGCTTCCAGCGGGCGACGCTGTCTGGCAGAAAGTTCGTGCGTGACGGTTCGAGATCCCACTCGAGGTCTTCGGAAACCTTCAACGCGATACGCCGAAGTACTTCGGCGTAGAGCTCGTAAGAACCAGACTTGATCTCGGCCTGGTGCGTGTTGAAAAGCTCGATCACCGTCGCTTTGTCCGGCAGCGCGAAGTCGGATCGTTCCGCCTCCGCCTGAAAAGCCTCGTACACGCCGGTTTCCCAGTCGATGAGGGTGCCGTAAACGTCGAACGTGACCCACTTGATGTCTTTTGGTAGTGCCATTGATTCCTAGCTGAAAGGTGCATTGAATGGGCGATGTTGCCCTGATACGGTTCTGCGCGCGCCGGAGCTGAGCTACATACTACGAATTGCTTTCGGCATACCGCATTCGCGTTACACCTAACTGAGGTATCTCCAAGATGGATCTTCTCGAGTATCAGGGCAAGCAATTGTTTGCCAAACACGGCTTGGTCGTTTCCGACGGCAAGGCAGTCACCACGGTCGACGATGCCGTTGCCGCGGCCAACGAAATCGGTTATCCCGTCGTCGTGAAGGCGCAAGTTTTGATCGGTGGCCGCGGCAAGGCCGGCGGTGTCAAGTTGGCAGCGACCGAGCAAGAGGCGCGCGAGCACGCCACGAACATCCTCGGGCTCGACATCAAGGGTCACATCACCCGGACCGTTTGGATCGAGCACGCGTCGGATATCGACACCGAGTACTACGCCTCGGTCCTGCTCGATCGTTCCGAGAAGCGCCCGCTCGTGATGTTCTCGGTCGAAGGTGGAATCGACATCGAAGAGGTCGCCGAGAACACCCCCGAGAAGTTGATCAAGCATCACGTGGACCCACTCGTCGGCCTCACCAAAGAAGAGGCTGTACGCATCGCCACTGATGGCCGGGCCGATGCCGACGTGATCCAAGGCGTCGCCGACGCGTTGGTCGCGCTCTACGAAGTCTGGATCGAGGAGGATGCGACGCTCGCAGAGATCAACCCATTGATCATCACGCCGGATCGCGAAGTCAAGGCGCTCGACGCGAAGGTTTCACTTGACGGCAACGCCGCCTTCCGCCACCCCGAGCACGAAGGGCTCGGCGACCAGGAGAACGCCGACCCGATCGAAGTCAAGGCGAAGGAGCAGGACGTCGTCTACGTCAAGCTCGACGGAAACATCGGCATTCTCGGCAATGGTGCCGGGCTGGTGATGAGCACGCTCGATGTCGTCGCCCAACACGGCGGCGAGCCGGCCAACTTCCTCGACGCCGGCGGCAGCGCGACCGAAGAAGCCGTCACC
>JBMYXO010000044.1:0-15959 GCA_049608465.1 Solirubrobacterales bacterium
GGGAATGGGGATCTGCGAATCGCGTTTGAAATTCGTTCTGCTGAAGGGGGGTAAAGATTCCGGGCTCGGACCCTTAACCAGTTAATGGCCTCTGGATTTCAGCTGAAACCGCTGAACGCTGCGAACTCGACTTTTCACGTGACAGTTCACGGCGTTCATCGCATAAAAGTGTTCGGCTCGGAGCACGACAAGTCGGAACTGCTCGCGCGATTTCGCAACCACTTGAGTCCGGAACGCACCGTGGACGCGTCGCGTCGACCGCATTTCAAACTGACCGAGTCCGTCGCCGTACTGGCATTCTGCGTGCTCGACAATCACCTGCACCTGGTGCTGCATCAGTTCAGCAACGATGGAATCAGGCAGCTCATGACTCGGGTGCTCTCAAGCTACGGCCGCCATTTCAACAGGGAGCGCGGCTGGCGCGGTCCGGTGTTCGACGGGCGCTACGCCGCAAAGCAACTCGATGAGGCCGATCCGGACTATCTGAAGAACATGATCGCCTACGTCGAACTGAACGATCCGATTCTTCAGTTCGACAATCCGTTTTCGAGCCATCGCGTGCTCTGCGGCGACCGCGCGTGCAGTTGGCTTGACGTCGATCGAATGCTGCGCGTCTTCGGCGGATTGGACGGATTGGGCGGCTACCGCGAACACATGAACAGAGTCGGCCCCTCGATCGTCCGGAAGAAGCTGATCACCGCGGGAATCGATCCCAACCTTCACCCCTACCGCCCAATCTGAGTGTCCGGTGCCCTTTTCCAATGGGGCAAATTGCTGCATGCCCTGTCCATGCAGCGCGCCGCATGGACAGGGCATGCGGCGGAATGCGGCTTGGGAATGGGGTGGCTGAATTTTCGAACGAAGCGCGCGCGTCGGTCAGTCGCTGGGAGCGGACGCACTGGATTTCTCGTCCATCCGACGCCCGGTGTGCACGAAGTAGTCGAGCCCGGTCAGCAGGGTGACGGCGACCATCACCCAGATCAGCACGTAGACGGCGGTGGACGGCTGCGCGACGATCACGATCAACAGCACGAACGACTGCAGCACCGTTTTCAGCTTGCCGTACTGACTGGCGCTCATCACACCGTCTTCTTTGCGGGCGTAGCGCAGGCCGGTGACCGCGAACTCGCGGCCGAGCACTAGGCCGGTCGCCCACCAACTCATCCGATCCAACGCACTCAACGTGACCAACGTGCCGACGATCAGCAGTTTGTCGGCGATCGGATCCATCACCTTGCCGAACGTCGTGATGATTCCGCGCGAGCGAGCGTAGTAGCCGTCGAGCCAGTCGGTCGACGCAGCCACAGCGAAGGCGACGCCGGCGATCACGTCGCCGTTGGCGGTCTCCTGTAGAAGTCCAAAAAGCACGACCGGCACGAGCACGATCCGCAAGACCGTCAGCATGTTCGGCAGATTCAACTGCCCGGCGGTGGCGCTTGCGTCGGTTCGGGTCTCGGGCATCGTTCGGCCGATGCTATCCGTGACGCCGATGCCACCCGTGCCGCCGATGCCACCTATGCCGTCGATGCGACCCGCGAGGCCGATCCGACCGATGCGGACGATCCAGCAGCTATCGCTTGAGGCGAACGCTGAACTCGACAGGCTCGCCCTTTGCGCCGGTCGCATCCTTGACAACCACGGAGAAGTAGATGCGGGGCCTTACGCCCTCGCGTACAAGCGCACGCAATGCCCTCAGCCGACCGGTCGGGATTCTCACCTTGATCGCTCGCGTACCGGGACCGCGTCGCCGGAACTTCTTCAGCTTCGAAACCTCAGGCCGCATCGTCACCATCGCCGAACAGCGAGCCGAGCAGCGCAGCTTCAATTTGATTCGCTTCGAGCGGCCGATGCGCGCAACGCGCGGACGATAGACCCGGTACTTCAACGGTTTCGTAGCCGGAGTCGGCTGAGTCGGGAGTGGCGCCGGTACCGCAGGGGGCGCAGCCGGCGGCACCGTCGCAGGCGTTCCGCCAGATCCATCGCCCTCATCGCCGTCATCGGGAGCTGGCGGCTGCGGCGGCGGCACCGGCCAGTCCTCCTCGACGGTCTCGAACTCACCGGCGGCGGTCAGCGCGGCCGCGAGATCGAGTCGTGATCCATAGGCGATCTTGGAGGTCAACTCACTCAGCGGCTGGCCGGAATTCACGATCGCGTTCTTGATCTGAGAGCTGTGCAGCGCGGGATAACTGCCCCAGAGCAGCGAAGCCGCGCCGGCCACCATCGGCGTCGACATCGAGGTGCCGCTGAGCAACTGGTAGGCACCCGGCCCTCCCGCGTAACCGACACGAGCCTCCTCGGGTTCGTCGGTCGGGCATTCCTCTTCAGATGAGATGTTCTGGCAGGGCTTGGCGGCGTAGATGCGCGCGCCGGGAGCGGCGATGTCGACCGAGTCGACGCCGTGATCACTGAAACTCGTGAGTTGATCGTTCCAATCCGTTGCCGCCACGCAGATCACGTTGTCGTGGCCGACGTCACATGGGTAGCGGTGCTTCAGCCCGCCGGGATCATCGTGATCGTCGCCGACCTTGTCCGAACCACCGTTCCCGGCAGAGAAGATGAACAGCGCGTCGGGGTTTGCGGCGATGATCGCGTCGAAGGCCTGGTCCATCTCGGGCCCACCGAAGCTGCCGTTGAACACGCGGACGCCGCGCTCCAATCCATATGTGACCGACTGGCGAATCGCCGCCCACGAAAACAATCCAGCATCGTCGGCGGCCTTCAGCGGCAGGACGTTCGACCACGCGCTGACGCCCGAGATGCCCTTCGCGTTGTCGGTCGTCGCCGAAGCGATGCTCGCGACGTGCGTTCCGTGGCCGTAAAAATCGCGTAGGTCGGCGTTGTTGTCGTAGAAGTTCCAGCCGCTGACGTCGTCGACCAGCCCGTTCGAGTCGTCGTCGACCCCTTCCAAGCCGTCGCGCTCTTCGCTGTTGACGAGCAGCGAGTCGGCGAGGTCTTCGTGTCCGGCGGCGATGCCGGTATCGATCACGCCGACTGGATCGCCACCCGGATCGCCACTGGGCAGAGCGTTCGGCCAAGCGTTTGCGGCGTTGATGTCTGCCCCGGGCGTGCCGCTGTATTCAGTTGAGCCGCCAGGCGTGATCTCCGTCAGGAAGACCTGCCCGAAGTTGCGAATCGACCACTGTTGGTCGAAGAATGGGTCGTTCCAGTAAGAAAGGGGGTCGTCGTCGGCCGTGAAATGTCCGTCGGCGGCGGCCATCTCAACGTTCGGGTCGGCACGCAGCGCGATCGCTGCGGCGGTCGCGGAATCGCCGCTCGGGATCGCGACCTGCTGCAGGCCCGGCGCTGCCAGGGAGTGCGCGTAGGTTGCGTCAACCGACCTGCGCGCCGCGATGCGCTCGCCAGCGGTGGTGCCGCCCTTGAACTGAACTGCGATCAAGCGGTCGGGATCAACCCCGTCGGCGATCGCAATACTCGTCGTAAAGCCGAGAAAACAGCATGCCACCGCCACAGCAATGGCTGCGGAGATGCCGTTACGAGTGGTTGATGCTGCGTTCATTCTCTCCAAGGACCCAAAGCCAGTATGCCAGCGGCTCGCACGTAAGAATCTCAGTACGAAACGCGCTGCCGGGGCCGATTTCAGCACGCACCTACGCCGTTTATCGGCAGGTGAAGCAAAACCTTTAGCCCCTGGAGGAACTTTTTTTTACTCGTTCCCCTCTACACGTAGAAACCGGCGGGCGCCGGATCGCTTCGCCGGGCCGCGCCAAACGTCCATTTATTTCCGACCGATTCAGTCGGTGATAGGGGTGATTATCGGCTACGCTTGCGCGCTGCAAACCGAAAGTCCCTCCACCACGCATTCGACGAGGTAATCGATGAGAATCGCGGTTCCAAAGGAGTCGGTAAGCGGCGAGACACGCGTCGCAGCGACTCCTGAGACTGTCAAAAAACTTGCTTCCTCCGGCAACGAGGTCGTCGTCCAAAGTGGCGCCGGCACGGCCGCCGGACACCCCGACTCGCAGTTCACCGACGCCGGGGCCACCATCGCCAACGATTTCGCGGCAACCGTTTCCGGTGCCGACGCGGTCGTCAAGGTGCAAAAGCCTTCGTCCGATGAGCTGGCGCAGCTGCCCGAGGGGTCGATTTTTATCGGCTACCTCGACCCGCTGACCGACGACGACACCGCTCGCGCACTGTCGTCGCGCAAAATCAGCGCCTTTGCGATGGAATCGATACCGCGCACGACGCGCGCACAAAGCATGGACTCGCTCTCTTCGCAGGCAACGGTCAGCGGCTACAAGGCCGTGCTGATCGCCGCCGACGAGTCGCCGAAGTTTCTGCCGATGCTCACGACTGCCGCGGGCACCGTTCGCCCGGCGAAGTTGTTCGTGATCGGCGCCGGCGTCGCCGGACTGCAGGCGATCGCGACTGCGCGTCGCCTCGGAGCGATCGTTTCTGGATTCGACGTTCGCCCGGCAGTCGCCGAGCAGGTCGAATCGCTTGGCGCGAAGTTCGTCGTGATCGACCTCGGTACCGATGACGCCGAGACCTCTGGCGGCTACGCCAAGGAGCTGACCGACGAACAGAAGAAGTTGCAGACCGAGCTGATGAGCCAGACGGTGATCGAGTCGGACATCGTGATCACGACCGCCGCGATACCCGGCCGCAAGGCACCGGAGTTGATCCCGGAAGAGGTCGTCAACCAGATGGCCCCCGGTTCAGTGATCATCGACCTCGCCGCCGAAACCGGCGGAAACTGCACGCTCACTCAGGCCGGCGAGACCGTCGTGCACAACGGCGTGAAGGTGATCGGCCCGAAGAATCTTCCGGCCACGATGCCGCTGCACGCCAGCCAGCTGTACGCGAAGAACGTCTCGAACCTGCTCGAGCTGATGATCGGCGAAGAGGGCGCTGTCAACGTCGATTTCTCGGACGAGATCTTGGACGGCGCCTGCCTGACCCACGACGGAACGCTGAAGAAGGAAGCGCCGGACGGTTCGTTCGCGCCGCCGGCCCCAGCGCCCGAAGAAGAGTCCACCACGACCCCAGCTGAGGCCTAAATCATGGACTACGCAAACCTGCTCCAACAGCTGACGATCCTCGTTCTAGGAGGATTTCTCGGCGTCGAACTGATTTCGAAGGTTCCGCAGACACTGCACACCCCGTTGATGAGCGCGACCAACGCGATTCACGGAATCGTGATCGTCGGCGCGCTGATCGTCGCCGGTGCCGCATCGCAGGGCACCGTGCAGATCGTGCTCGGCACGCTCGCGGTGTTCTTCGGCGCGCTCAACGTCGTCGGCGGATTCGTCGTCACCGACCGCATGCTCGAAATGTTCAAGAAGAAGCCCGAGAGCGAGAAGGGCGGTGCTTCATGACCGGTCTCCCGTTCGCGACTGGACTGGTCGCCGAAAGCAGCACCCAGGACATCATCAATCTCGCCTACTTGATTGCCGTTGCGCTGTTCATCATCGGAATCAAGAAGCTGACGAGCCCGACCACCGCCCGGCAGGGCAACCAGATCGCCGGTGTCGGAATGTTCATCGCGCTCGTCGCGACGCTGTTCATGGAGAACATCGTCACGTACGAGTGGATCGCGCTCGGCACGATTCTCGGAGCGCCGCTCGGTTACATCTCGGCCAAAAAGGTCAAGATGACCTCGATGCCCGAGATGGTCGCGCTGTTCAACGGTGTCGGCGGTGGCGCGATCGCGTTGATCGCACTTTCTGAGTACTACGCATGGACGCAGGCCGACGTCGGGCTGACGACCGACGTCGAGTTCGCCTCATTGCTGTCACTGATCATCGGTTCGATCAGCTTCTGGGGATCGATCATCGCCTTTCTCAAGCTCAGTGAGCGCATCAAGGGTTCGCCGATCACGCTGCCCGGACAGCAGTTCATCAACGGGCTGCTGCTTGCCGGCGCACTCGGCCTTGCCGGCTACCTGCTGGCCAGCACCGGTATGGACCCATACAGCGTGACGGTCGCGATCGCTGTGATCGCCGGCGTGCTCGGCGTGTTCTTCGTTCTGCCGATCGGCGGCGCGGACATGCCGGTCGTGATCTCGACGCTCAACGCGATGACGGGACTCGCCGCGGCGTCGGCCGGTTTCGCGCTCGGCAACAACGCTCTGATCGTTGGCGGAATCATCGTCGGTGCATCCGGTGCGATCCTCACCAATCTAATGGCGGTGGCGATGAACCGCACGATCGCCGGCGTGCTGTTCGGCTCGTTCGGTAGCAGCGGTGGTGGCGGTGGCGGTGGCGACGCAGCCGGTCCGCAGGGAACGGTGAAGTCGACCGACGCCGCCTCGGCCGCGATCCTGATGAGCTACGCGCAGAACGTGATCGTCGTACCCGGCTACGGACTTGCCGTGGCCCAGGCGCAGCACACCGTGCGCGAGGTTGCAGACGAGCTCGAGGCAAAGGGCGTGAACGTCAAATACGCGATCCACCCCGTCGCCGGCCGCATGCCGGGCCACATGAACGTGCTGCTCGCCGAGGCCGACGTGCCGTATGACCAGCTCGTCGAGATGGAAGACATCAACCCCGAGTTCGAGCGCGCCGAGGTCGCGATCGTGATCGGTGCAAACGACGTCACCAACCCGGCTGCCAAGTCGAACCCGGACTCGCCGATCTACGGGATGCCGATTCTCGACGTTGACCAGGCACAGAACGTAATTGTGCTCAAACGCGGTATGGCCAGTGGTTATGCAGGCATCGAGAACGAGTTGTTCTATCTCGACCAGACGCAGATGCTGTTCGGCGACGCAAAGGACTCGCTCTCGGAAATCGTCCAGGAGTTGAAGAACGTCTAGGACGCTTCAATCCCGCACGGTGCGTATTAACGACGGAGTGCGGGTATAGAGTGGCCGAAGCCGCGAAGAGATCCTTCGCGCTCGGTGCAGGGAGCCGACCAAGCTCCCACCATTTTCAAAAGAGGTCGAGCCCAAAAGGCTCGGCCTCTTTTTCGTTTGCAACGAGCGCATTCGCGAACTCCGGTCGCGCAACAATATTGCGGATAGATATATCTTTGTGATATATTGCCCAACATGTCCGGCCGCAAACTCACCCCGGTCTCGTACGCGATCCTCGGCTTCATCACCCGGATGCCGCGCAGCGGTTATGACATCAAGCAACTGACCGACATCTCGACGAGCTTCTTCTTCGCCGCCAGTTACGGGCAGATCTACCCCGAGTTGAAGAAGCTTGAAGAGGCCGGACTCGCCACCTCCAAGTCGACCCCACAGGGCAAGCGCGAACGCACCGAGTACCTCGCCACCCCCGCCGGTATCGAAGCGCTGCAGGCTTGGATAAGGCAGAACGTCACCTCGTGGGACCTCAAAGACGAGGGCCTGTTGCGGCTGTTCTTTGCTGACGATGCCGATCGCAGCGATCAGCGATCGCTGATCCAGGCGATGCTCGATGAACACCGGCTCACCCTGCGCACGCTCGAGGGTCTGAACGAGTCGATCGGCGAAGAGCTACTGCCGACCTCCAAGATGGTGCTCGACTGGGGAATCGGTTTCGGAACGTTCTATTGCGAGTGGTGCGAGCGACAGCTCGAACTGCTCGAGTCTCAACCCAAGGAGTAGCCCCCATGTTCAGCGCCATCGGAAACCTCGCCACCAATCGCCCGAAGCGGATGCTTCTACTCGCAGCGATCATTTCGATCGCTTCGCTGGTCGCGAGCTCCGGCCTGCCCGAAAGGCTCGCCTCGCAGGGGTTCCAGGATCGCGGTGCAGAGTCGCAGAAGGCCGTGGACGAAATCGCGGCGGCGGCAAAAATCGACGCGAACGCATCGGTGATAGCCCTGGTCAGCGCGCCCAGCGGCGGCAAGATCGATTCAAAGGAAGGCCGCAAGGCCGTCGCCGAAGCCGCGAAAACGCTCGCCGCCGACGAGGACGTCGCGTCGGTCAGCACGCCGTTCGACGACGGAGTCCCTGCGGCTGCGACCAAGCAGCTGACGTCGCTCGATGGCAGTTCGGCTCTCGTAGTCGCGGCGCCCAAGCCCGACAAATCCGAGGGCAAGGTCGGTGAGCGACTGGTCGAAGAATTCGAGGGGATAGACCATGTCTTGCTGGGCGGCGGCGTGATCGCCCAGCACTACGTCAGCACCACCGTCGAGAAGGACCTTCAGCGGTCCGAGCTGATCGCCTTTCCGTTGCTGTTCCTGATTTCGCTGTTCGTCTTTAGAGGATTGATCGCCGCCGCATTGCCCCTGCTGATCGGTGGAATCACGATCCCGGTCACGTTCGCGCTGATCGGCGTCTACAACGAGATGACGAGTCTCTCGATCTTCGCCCTCAACCTGACGACTGGATTGGGGTTGGGTCTTGCGATCGACTACTCGTTGCTGATCGTCACGAGATTCCGGGAGGAGCTCGCGTCGGGGCTCGAAAAGGGCGCCGCCGTCAAGCGGACGGTGGCCACAGCCGGGCGCACGGTGACGTTCAGCGCCTTCACGGTCGCCGGATCGGCCTTTGCATTGGTGATCTTCCCGCTCAAGTTTTTGTACTCGATGGCGCTTGCCGGGGCAACCGTCGCCTTGGCGTCGGCCGCCGTCGCGCTGCTGATCCTGCCTGCCGTGCTCTACCTGCTCGGCGAGCGCATCAACAAGTTCTCGATCTCGCGTACGACCGTCGAGCAGAGCACCGAGCGCTGGTACAGACTCGCAAAGGGCGTGATGAAGCGGCCGGTGAAGATCACGCTGTTGACGTCCGCGATCATCCTGGTCTGCGCGTTGCCGCTGAAGGACATCAGCTTCACCTCCGTCGACGCGACGGTTCTGCCCGAGACGAACTCCGCGTACATCGTCGCCGACGCGACCACCAACGATTTTCCCGAGAGCCGGGCCAACAGCACGGTCTTCGTGATCGCCGACGCCGGCGAGGAGGAAGCCGCGAAGGTGACCGAGCTCGGCGAACAGGTCTCCGCAGTCGCCGGCATCAAGTCGACCCAGCCGCCGCAATACATCGGCGGCGATCGCTGGCAGATCAACGCCTTCCCCGAAGGGCAGCGGTACTCCGATACTGCCACCGATGCGGTCGAGGCCACGCGCACGCTCGACACCGAGCTGACCGTGTGGGTCGGCGGCGAGACTGCAGTGTTCGTGGATCAACGAGCGGCGATCATCGAGCGTGTGCCGCTGGCGCTGCTGCTGATCGGGCTGATCACATTCATCGTTCTGTTCCTGATGACGGGCTCGGTGGTGCTGCCGATCAAGACCTTCATCATGAACGTCTTCACGCTGGCGGCGACCTTCGGCATCTTGACTTTTGTGTTCGGTCAGGATCGTCTCGAGGGCCTGCTCGACTACAACGGACAGGGTGCATTGGAGATGACGCAGCCGGTGTTGTTGTTCGCGCTGGCCTTCGGACTCGCCACCGACTACGGCGTTTTCCTGCTCGGCCGAATCAAAGAGGTCCATGACCAGGGCACCGAGAGCAACGAAGCCGTCGCGCTCGGCGTGGCGCGAACGGGTCGCGTGATCACGTCGGCGGCACTGCTGTTCTGTGTGGCGATCGGTGCGTTCAGCCTTTCGAGCATCGTCTTCATCAAAGAACTCGGCATCGGAACGGCGCTGGCCGTCGCAATCGACGCGACGATCATCCGCGCGCTGCTCGTTCCGGCCTTGATGGTCTTGCTCGGCGACTACAACTGGTGGGCCCCGCGCTGGATGAAGCGCTTGCACGCACGAATCGGGCTCAGCGAAGGGCCATCGGCCCCCGCACCGGCAGCAACCGGCTAGTCACGAAGCGGTCTTCGCCGCAGCCAGCAGCGCGCGGAAATTCTCAGAAAACTCCAAGCTTTTACCAAGCGCATTCCAAGTCGCTTGGCCGAATCTGTGGGCATGAATGATTCGCATGTCAACACCGATCGGGCGACAAAGGCCCACCTGGCAGCCATCAAGCAGGCGCAGCTGCGAGCGCGCAGGTCGCGAGGTCGCAAACGCGTCGGCGTCGCGAGCATCGCGTTGTTTCTCGCCGTTTTCTCACTGATCAGCTACCGGATGTACGTCGGTCTTGATCCCGTGATCGGGAACAACGCCACAACCTCGATCAACGCCGCCACGAGCGTTCGCGACGACTCCGACTTCGAGCACGAAGCGGACGACGACTTCGACGATTTCGACGAATCGGACGATTTTGACGAGTCGGAGGAGTCGGAGGAGTCGGACGACTTTGACGACGCAGACGACGACTTCGGCTCCGCTGAGCAGTTGAACCAGCAGACCGCAACCACGCCCGCGCCTGCCACCTCCGCTCCATCCACACCCGCACCATCCACACCCGCACCAACAACCCGCGCGTCTTAGTACGGGCGTACGAACAACAAGGAGAGCAATGAGCACAGAACAGACACCAGACGGCGATCAACCGACCAAGTCAATCTCGATCCGCCAGCCGCAACAGCGCACGATCAACGTCGTAGGCGCCGTCGTGATAGCCACCTTGATCGCGATCGTGATCGCCCAGGCAACCGGCAACAACAGCGCCCTCACTTCGAATCAGCAACGGCTCGGCGGTCCGCCGAACGCACAGTTCCAGCCGCCCGGCAGTGCCGGGGGCATGGGCAAGGGCGGAATGCCCCAGGGCAACGGCCGCGGCGGTCCGCCACCGGGTGTCAACGGACCCCCGGGTGCGCGCGACGGCAACGGTCCCCGTCATCACCAAGGGCACGACAACGACGGTGAGAACGGCGGTCGCGACGAAGACAAGAAGGGCAACAAAGACGACAACAACAGCGAGAAGAATCAAGGCAATCAAAGCGACGACGCAGCGCCGCGGTCGAGAGCTTCATGACTCGGCAGGCCGCATACAGCCATCGTGGCTTCGAGCGGATGGGTACGCGCATCGACCTCTGGGTAGGTGGCGTGCCCACTGCCCGGGCAGAGAGCGCTTTGGCCGAGGGTGAACGATTCATCGGCGAGTTCGACGACACGCTTTCGCGATTCAAGCCGACCAGCGAACTGTCGCGCCTCAATGCCGACGCTCGCGAAACGGTGAAGTCCTCACACCTGTTGGTCCGACTTGTCGAGGCAGCCCTGTGGGCGGCGCGAGCCAGCAATGGACTGATCGACCCGACCGTCACTCCGGCGCTGCGCGACATCGGCTACACCGAATCGATGGCCGGCGATACGCCGGCATCGCTGGTGACGGCAGTCGGCAGGCTGAAGCAAACCAAATCGGCAGAGGCGAACCCGCGATCGCGCTGGCGAGAGATCCAGGTCGATCGCGTCGGCCGCACGATCTCGAGGCCGCCCGGCGTCGAAATCGACTCGGGCGGAAGCGGGAAGGGCTTGGCCGCGGATCTATTGGCAGAACGCTGGTCGATCAAGCTCGGTCGACGCGCGCGGTTCATCATCGACTGCGGCGGCGACATCCGAGTTGGTGGTGACGGTCCGCCGATCAAAGTCACAATCGATCCACCGACCGGCGACCTCGGCAGCCCCACCGGCAAGATCGAGATCGCCGAAGGGGCGATCGCCACGTCGGGGATCGGTCAACGCATCTGGAGACGCAAGGACGGTGAGTTCGTTCACCATCTGATCGATCCAGCCAGCGGTGAATCGGCTTGGACCGGCCTCGCCGGCGTCACTCAGCTGGCACCGACGACGCTGGTCGCAGAGACGATGGCAAAAACGGCGTTCCTCTCGGGCCCGGATATCGGTCGGCGAATCGTGGCCAACAACGGCGGCGTGTTGTTTCACCTCGACGGTTCGATCGAACGGGTGGACGGCGCGGTCGAGGCACCCGATGCGCTTCGCGTCGCAGCATGATCTCGCTTGCCGTCATCGACCCGGGCGAACACGTTTTCTGGATCGCCAGCCGCGCGTCGGGGATCGTGGCGATCGCCCTGATGACCTTTTCAGTCGCCGTCGGGTTGATGTCTGGCGGGCGGCTGTTGAATAGATTTGGCCGCAACGTCCGTGCCCGAACCGGCACCGAGCAACGCGACCTAACACGAATGCACGAGTACACGTCGCTTGCGGCCATGCTGGCGATTGCGGTGCACGCGTTGACGCTGCTCGGCGATGGCTACCTGCAACCGACATTCACGGAGCTCGTCGTGCCGTTGATGATTGATTTCCGACCGATCTACACGGGCCTCGGCATCGTCGGTGGCTACGCGGTCGTGATTCTTGGGCTCTCCTACTACGCGCGCGACCGCATCGGCGCGGCCCGCTGGAAGCGACTGCACCGCTTCGTGATCGTCGGCTGGCTTTTGTCGGTCGTGCACATTCTCGGCGCCGGTACCGATGCGAGCACGGCGTGGCTGCGACTGCCATTACTGACGGCTTGCGCGGTCATCGCGGTCCTATTCGTGCTGCGGATCTCAAGCGCGCGAAGCGTCTTGAGCAAACCTGCGCGCGCCGGTGGCGTGACAGCGACGTCCGGCCGCTAGATGTGTCAGCCGACGGCGGCGGTCTGTGGCACGGCGGCATTGGTCGCGCCATCCCACGCTGCCCGGCCAACTGAATCCGGCACGCCAACACCGTCGATCACCTTCAGCAGCGCGTCCACCACTTGCGGATCAAACTGCGTGCCTGCGTTTCTGAGCAACTCGGCACGCGCTTCTTCGAGCCCGATCGACTTTCGGTAAGGGCGATCGGTGATCATCGCGTGGAATGCGTCGCAGACCAAGACGATCCGGCTGGCCAGCGGGATGTCTTCTCCGCTGACACCATCGGGATAGCCGGCCCCGTCCCAGCGCTCGTGTTCGTGCCGAATCGCTTTTGCAACCGGCGCAAAGCCCGGAACCGGAGCGACGATCCGCTCGCCGATCTCTGGGTGCTTCTTCATGAACTCCCACTCGTAGTCATCCAGACCCGAGCGCTTGTTGAGAATTTCGTTTGGTATTCCGATCTTTCCGATGTCGTGGAGCAGGGCAACGTCGGCCAGGACGGTCCGCTCGTCGTCGTTGATCCCGAGCTCATCACCGACGGCCATCGCTAGGTCGACGGTCTCTTCGGAGTGATCGGCCGTGTAGCCATCGCGCTCCTGGAGCGCTACGAGCAGCGACGAGATCGTCGACTCGAAGCGGCCGCGTTTGCGGTCCATTCGGTTCGACTCGGAGCCCAGGTAGCCAGTGGTCAGCACAAGTCCGAGAAAGATCGGCGTGGTCGTGGCGATCCGGGCGAGCGCGTCGTCTCCGCCAACGACCAGCGGCGTGACGACGAAGCCAACTGTGTACAGAGCTGTGCAACTGACCGCGATCACACGGTCAGTCCAGAAGAAGACTGCGGTGAACATCGCGGGCATCAGCAGGAAGAAGCCAGCGCTGATCTGCTCGAAGTGGATCGAAAGGCCGACCTGCACGGCAGTGCCGATCAGCAGGGGGAGCACAAACATCCGCTTCGGCACATTCATGTTGCCGATCAACAGCCCCACTGCAACCATCACGGCGCAGACGAAGGCCGCGGAGTACGCGTAGTAGTCGAACTTGCCGAGCAGTCCAGCCCAGAGAAAGATGAAGACGACCGCAGCCGCGTAGAGAACCGCCATCGCGGCGCTCATCAAGCGGTGCTCGGCCTGGGCCTCCTCGGCTTCGCGCCGCTGAGTCGTCGGAAGTCCTACGTAGTTGACGCTCATAGCGACGCCGTCCTTTGGCTGAAGTTTCCGGCCTGTCCGCGACCGGCAAGCCGTAGCGGGGTCGGCTCACGTACGAACTGGCCCGGCAATTCTCCTGCGCCAGAGCCGCCCTGTTGGTCGCCGACCTGCGGCGTGTCGGTGTTGTCGACGGTGCGAGCCGCCTCGCGATCACGCGCGTCGAGTGCCCGTATCAGCGCGTCAACGACCTGCGGATCAAACTGCGTGCCTGCGCCCATCGCAAGTTGCTGGCGCGCGTCCTTTTCAGTCATCGCCTCGCGGTAGGGGCGGGCCGAAGTCATCGCGTGGTAGGCGTCGCAGGCGAGCACGACGCGACTGGCAACCGGGATCTCCTCGCCCTTGAGCCCGTCCGGGTATCCGTTTCCATCCCACCGTTCGTGCTCGTGCCGAACCGCGTTGGCGACAATCTCAAATCCGGGAACTTCGTTGAGTATGCGCTCTCCGATCATCGGGTGGCGACGCATGACCTCCCATTCGGCCTCGTTGAGCGATGACGGTTTGTCGAGGATTTCGTTCGGGATGCCGATTTTGCCGATGTCGTGAAGCAGCGCGACGTCGGCGGTGTGAAGTTGCTCCTTCGAGTCCAATCCGATGTCCTCGGCAACCGCCATGACCAGCGACAGCACCTCGGACGAGTGCTCCGCGGTGTAGTCCTCTCGCGCGTCGAGCGCCATCAGCAACGCGGTGATCGTTCCGCGGAAGCGCGCCTGCTCGACGCTCGAGCTGCGGAACCGGTTGAACAGCGCGCCCAGGACGATGCTGCTGCCGACCAGCAGGGGCAGCGTCGTGACGGCCTCGATCAATGCCGCTTCGCTTCCCCAGATCGCCGGAACCAACACGTAGAGCGCGGCGAGTGGCGGCATGATCGACCATTTGACAAGTGGGTCGTCCCAAAAGAAAACCATCACCACGGCGGCTGGAAAGAAAAAGAACGACATGCCGACTGCCACGCCGTCGCCGATCGCAATCAGTGCAACCGAGGTCAATCCCATCATCACCGGCGGCACGATCCAGCGCGGTGACACTTCGTTCCACTCGGCGATCAGAACCCAGGCCGTCGCAATCGCCACGAGACTCACCGCCGCGACGTCGGTCCAGTCGGGCGGGTTGAACGCGAGCGAATACATGATCTCGATCGCCCCGCCGAAGGCCAGCAGGCCGATCGCAATTCGGCGCATCAACTCGCGGTCTGCGAGCAGGCCGAATTCTTCGAGGCGGGAGTTTTCGGTGTTGGCTGAAGCGATTGGCATACGGAAGAAAAAAAGGGTGAGCGGCCGAGCAATCGAATCATGCCCTGGGACGCCGAATACCACCGGGTTTATCGGGATTCTGGGCGTACACCTTGCGCCCCCATTAACCGACTGGACGAATGTTCGATACATAAACGCGTAGGAACTACCGCATGGGCGGTACAAATTCCGCAAATTCCGTGTTTTCAGTCCTTCCGTGGTTGCCCATAATCTGGACGTTCGCAAGCGCGATTGCACGGTGTCCAGTGGCATCCGAGTGCCTGCGCACACCACACGGGTGAGATCTGGCCCGATAACCTCCCGCGCGATGCCGAGCGAAAGCGTCAAATACTCCGTCGAGGACCGCGTCGCGACGCTCACGCTGGATGACGGCGGTCCGAATGCTCTGAACACAGAGATTTTCGAGGCGCTCGGTGAAGCGCTCGACGAAGCCGAGTCCAGCAACGACGTTGGCGCAGTTGTGATCGCCGGCCGCGAGGGTTTCTTCTCGGCTGGAATGGATCTGAAATGGATGCGATCGATCGACCGAGACGAACTCGGCACGATCGGCCCAAACATGGCCGCTCTCGCGAAACGGATCTTCATATTTCCGAAACCCGTGATCGCTGCGGTCAATGGTCACGCGATCGCCGGCGGCGCGATCATCCTGCTCGCGTGCGACCGCTCGGTCGGTGCGGAGGGCGACTACAAGGTCGGCCTCAACGAAGTCGGGATCGGCATCCCCTTTGGCGGCTTCGCGATGAAGCTCGCGCAGACGCACCTCGTGCCTGCGGCATTCGGCTCTGGCCTATTGCACGGCGAAGTCTTCAAACCCGATCGAGCGCGCGAAATCGGCTACCTCGACGAGGTGGTTCCGGTGGACCAGCTGATGTCCCGGGTTCAAGAAATCGCAGAGCGGGCGGACGCGTTGAACGAGTTCGCCTATCGAGCGACCAAACTCGGCATGCGGACGGACCTCGCCGACGAGATTCAGGAACAGATCGACAGCGGCGTGCTGGTTCCGCTGTTCCAGGCATTCGCAGACCTGCGCGAGAGCCAGAACGCCTGAACCTGAATCCGGCCGCCGGAGCGCGCCGATCTCGTGAAGATCTGCGTCCGGATCGACGCTTAGAGTCGCTCTGCAACCAGCGGCAGCG
>JBMYXO010000045.1:0-15637 GCA_049608465.1 Solirubrobacterales bacterium
CGCATCGCACCGGGCGTTTCGTAGTTCAATGTTCGCGCTGGGCGAAAATTATTCGCCGCCGGAATCGGCGCCGGTCTCGGCCGTCTCGCCCTCTTTCGGCTCCGGCGTGTTGCCGCATACTTCCGGCACCTTGTACAGCTCGGCGCACTTGGTCTTCTTGCGCCACTTGGAGCGGAAATTCTCCTGGAACTCAGCTGCCGATTTCTGCTGACGTTCCGATTGCAGCGCCTGCTTGATCTGAGGCTCGGCCTCCTTCAGGGTCTGCTGCTTGCCTTCGGTCACCTTCGTGACCTCGAAGACGTAGTAGCCGTACTGCGTCTTGATCGGACCGACAACCTGGCCCTTCTTGGCCTTGAACACTTCGCCGTCGAGCGGGTCGGGGAACTGGCCCTCGGTCACGCCCGGGAAGGCACCACCGTTCTCCTTGGAGGCGGTGTCCTGCGAGTACTCGTCGGCAACGCTCTTCCAGCTGTCTCCACTGGCCAGCGCCTGCTTGGCTGCCTCCGCCTTGGCCTTGCTCGAGTTGAACACAAGGTTGATGTCGCGTGATGCGGGTGTCGCGTACTTCTTCTTGTCCTTGTTGTACGCGTCCTCAACTTCGCCGGTCGACGGGGTGGGAGCGCTGTTGACTTGCTCCTGAACCTTCTCCTGAATCATGCTGGCGCGAACCAGTTGGAGAATGTCTGCCTGTGACTGGCCGGTGTCCTTGAGGAACTTCTGGTAGTCCTCATCCTTCGGGAAGGACTGCTGCTTAAGCGGTTCGAAGCGCGCCTGGACGTCTTTGTCGCTGATGTTGATCCCGCGATCTTGAGCTTCGAGTTCGTACCACTCCTGTTGCACGAGGGAGGTCATTATCTGCGTCTTGGCGGTGTCCCAGTCCTGCTCGCACTGCTTCTTGAGAGCGCTGTTGCTGAGCTTCTTGGAAGTCTTCTTCTTGTTGGCGATGCACTTGGTGTAGTTCGGCGGGTCAGGAACGACGGGGTCGCCGTCCTCCCCTGCCGTTTGCGTCGAGTACGCCACCAAGGTCTTGTTGAACTTCTCGATCGGGATCGCGTTGCCGTCCACGGACGCAACCGCGTTGTCCGGGACTCCTCCACGGAAGACGATGAGGATCAGCGCGACGATTCCAAAAACGACGAGCGCGAAGCCCGGGATGAAGTATTTGTTCGAAGTTATGTTTTTCACAGCCTGTGCTCTTTTTCGTGGTCAGAAGCGGGTCGGAACATATCAAGTAAAAACACCTGAAATGTCGGATTGGATGTTCATTCAGCGACGCTTAACGGCCGCTCAAAACCTGTTTTCAGTCCGGATCGGACGCGATTGCGACCGCTCCGACGAGCGCGTCTGCCATGCCCGCCAGCGCAGCGAACTGCTCCTCCGGCTCCCCATCGGCACGCAAAGCCAGCGTGCGCTGCCCACGATCGTAGATGGCTGAAGGAAGATCTTCGCGCAAAGCACCGAACTGGGTGGCTGAGAGATCGAGCGGGGCGACGACCAAACGGCCGCCGATCAGCCCAACCGTGCGGGCACCGGCTCTGCCGAATTTGAGGCGAGCCTCCTGCAGTTGGAGCAGTCGTTCGAGCGGTTCGGGAACCGGACCGAAGCGATCTTTCAACTCGGCTCGCAGGCCACCGATGTCGGCAAGCTCCTGCGCTCCGGCGATGCGCCGGTGCAGTTCGATCTTTGCCTGTTCGTAGGTGACGTAGTCACTCGGGACATACGCGTCGACCGAGACGTCCAGGCGCACGGGTTCGTTCGGCTCCGCGCTGCCGCGACCTTCGTGCTCGGCGACCGCGGCGTCGATCATCGAGACGTACAAGTCGAATCCGACGGCCGCGATGTGCCCGGATTGCTCCTCGCCAAGCAGATTGCCCGCGCCGCGGATCTCGAGGTCGCGCATCGCGACCTTGAAGCCACTTCCGAGCTCGGTGTAGTCGGCAAGCGTGGCCAGCCGACTGGCCGCGACCTGCGTCAGCCCGGCGGCACCGGGGTAGAGGAAGTACGCAAACGCGCGCTCGCGGCCACGGCCGACGCGACCGCGGATCTGGTACGCCTGCGAAAGACCGAGTTTGTCCGATCGCTCGACGATCAGGGTGTTCGCCGCAGGGATGTCGAGACCGGACTCAACGATCGTCGTGCACACGAGGCAGTCCTGTTCGCCGCGGATGAATTCGAGCATCCGCTCTTCGAGCGTGTGCTCGTCGAGCTGTCCATGCACCACCGAGACGCGAAGACCTGGGACCAACGCCCGCACGCGATTCGCGGTTTCGTCGATCGTCCCGACGAGGTCATGCATGTAGAGCGATTGGCCACCGCGCTCCTTCTCGCGAACGAGGGCCTGCTTGATGACTTCCTCGTCCCACTCGCCGACGTGCGTGCGTACCGGCCGACGCCCTTCCGGTGGAGTTGTGATCACGGAGATCTCGCGCAGACCAGCCATCGACATCTGCAACGTGCGTGGGATCGGCGTGGCGGAAAGGCTCACCACATCGGTCTTCACACGCAGCTGTCGCAGCAGTTCCTTTTGCTTCACGCCGAAGCGCTGCTCTTCGTCGACGATGATCAGCCCGAGATCCTTTGGTCGTACGTCGGCGCTCAGCAATCGGTGTGTTCCGATCAGGATGTCGACCTCGCCCTGTTCGAATCGCGCGAGCGTCTCCTTCTGCATCGTTTTGCTGCGGAAGCGACTCGCGAAGTCGACGGTGACCGGAAAATCACGCATCCGTTCCGAGAAGGTGCCGAAATGCTGCTGAGTGAGAATCGTCGTCGGCGCCAGGACCATCACCTGCTTGCTGTCCTGTACCGCCTTGAACGCGGCGCGCAACGCGACCTCGGTCTTGCCGAAGCCGACGTCGCCGCAGACCAACATGTCCATCGGTTGCGTGGTCTCCATGCCCGCTTTTACGCGCTCGATCGCGTCGAGCTGGTCTCGTGTCTCGGTGAACGGGAATGCCGCCTCGAACTGCAGCTGCATCTCTGAGTCGGGAGAGAACGCGAAGCCGATTGCGCGTTTGCGCTCGGCATAGAGGTTGATCAGCTCGCCGGCCATCGCGTGCGCAGCCTTCTTCGCTCGGGCCTTCAGCGTCTCCCAGGCCTTACCGCCGAGCTTGCTCAACGTCACGCCGTCGGCTCCCGCTGCACCGAAGTATCTGCTGATCTTGTGCAACTGCTCGGCCGGCAGGAAGACCTTGTCACCGCCGCGGTATTCGAGCGTCAGGTAGTCACGCGTGACGTTGGCGACGGTCTTGGTGTCGAAACCGCTGAACTGCGCAACGCCGTGGTCCTCGTGGACGACGTGGTCACCGACGGCAAGGTCGGCGAAACTGGCGATTCGCCCACGCTTGCCGGCGGCGGTAGCCGCGTCCTTTCTGCCCGCCGTGCGAAGCAGCAGTCGATCCGGAATCACCGCGAGCTTCAGCGCCGGCGAGACGAATCCCTCGCGGAGGATTTCCTGAGTGAAGTAGACGCCGGACCATTCGCCGGTCGCGTCACTTTCCTCGACAGTTCGCGGCCGCACGCGGGCGAGGTTGTACTCGGCGCGCTCCAGCTCAGACTGTCGGCTCCACGCGATCACGAGGCGGTAGCCGCTGCGAAGCAGCTTCTCAATCTCGACCTCGGCGCCCTCAAAACTTCGGGCCATGCTCGCCGGGCGCTCGGCGCGAAGTTCTGCTGCCCCCGGTGGCACGGAGAGATTGCTCACCACCAGATCGGCGTCAACGTTCAACCGATCAAACAGCTCGCCGGGAGGCACGTATAGACCGTGGCCGGCCGGATCGCGATAGGTGGCCTCGATTTCTTCACCGAGTTCTCCGAGGTTTGTTTCTACCTCTTCCAGCGCGGCCACGGCCAGCCATCGGTTGGCCGGAGAGAGTTCGAGGAAGGCGTGGAAGCGATCGATCGGCAAGAGATCGGTGATGTCCTGCGGAGTGGCCTCGTCATCGACCTCGGCGAGCGCCTCTGCGGCGAGTGCGCTGTGTTCTGCCGCGAGCTCTGTGGCAGGCTCGATCTCGACTCGTTCGACCTCCTCCAGCGATCGTTGAGTGAACGTGCTGAAGCGACGGAGCGACTCGATCTCGATGTCGAACAGTTCGACTCGCACGGCGTGGTCCCCGGTTGCCGGAAAAACGTCGAGGATGTCTCCGCGGCTGGCGAACTGGCCGCGATCCTCGACGCGATCAACTCGTTCATATCCCGCAGCCACTAGGTCTCGGGCCAGCTCTTCGAGTTCAACGAGGTCACCACGCGCAACTGCAAAACCATGCGGACGCAGCTCGGGATCGGGAATGCGTTCAGCCAGCGCGCCAGCACTTGCGACGACAACCGCGGTCGAATCCTCGCCGGTCAGGGAATCCAGCGCCGCGATTCGCAGCCCGACGAGGTGCGGCGGGGGAGCCAGATGAGACTCGTAGAGCACCCCGCGTGCCGGGTAGTACTTGACGGATCGCTCGGGCAAATACAGCGCAAGGTCGGCGGCTAGATCGCGCGCAGACGTATCGTCGGCAGCGACAACGATTGCGCTGCGATCGACGGCGTTTCGCTCGATCGCAACTGCAAGCGAGAACGGGGTGAAGGCCTGCGAGACAAACGCGCGCGCGTGCCGTTCGGCCAGCGGGGCGAACAGATCATCGTCCTGCGTCTGGCGAACTGGGTGGTCCAAGGCGCTCAATGCGCGCGAAACTTTATGCGGTGAGATCGGCACTACAGGCGAAACGATTCAAGACCGATGGTGTTTACATAACCAAGCGGCCGGGCAGGATTAACCAAGTGGCCGTCGAAAGACCAGACACGAACATATGTTCTGTCTGGTGCCAGGCGTACATTTGTTCGTATGAGCAAAACGACTACAAAGAATCGACGCTCAGGCAAGCCTTGGACGGGCGCGGATCTGCTTCGTCTGCAGGTTCTCGCGGAACATCAAATCCCCGCAGCACGCATTGCACGCAAACTCGGCCGCACCGAGGCCGCAGTCCGCACCGAGGCAGCGAAGCAGCGCGTGATGCTCGCTCCGCCGGACAAGTCATCGAAAGCGGATTCGCGACGCAAGTTGCATCCGACCGAGAAACAACCGTATGGCGGGATCAAGATTCGGGCAACGCGGCCCGACGTGAATCGGTCAACGGTTTCGCGACGTCAAGCGCCGTTTCAGAACGAGACGCTGTTCTAGCCAGTCGAATCTTCGTCGCCCGCCGCGATCACCGCAAGCGTCGCGCGAACGGCGTCATCGATGAGCCGTTCTACTTCGTCCTGCGACTCGTCAAACGGACCGAGGACCCAGCTTGAAACGACCTCGGGGTCCGTCGAGTCGGGACGACCGACCCCGACGCGTACACGGCGAAAATCGTTGGTTCCCAGTTCCTTCTGAATCGATCGCAGTCCGTTGTGTCCGCCGTGCCCGCCGCCGAGCTTGTCCTCAATCCGGTCAAACGAGAAATCGATCTCGTCGTGAATCACCAGAATGTGATCGGGATCGACGCGCAGCTCGCCGCGCGCGGGACCGACTGCCTTGCCGCTCTCGTTCATATAGGTCTCGGGAATCAGTACGGCGACGCGCGGGCCGCCCGGCCCAACTCGACCCTCCGCGAATCGCCCTCGGTAACGCGTCTTCGGTTTGCCCAGCTCGAATCGCTCGATCAACTGCAGGGCAGTCATTTCGCCGATGTTGTGACGTGTACGCGCGTAGCGCTTTCCCGGGTTACCCAGACCAACAATCAGCCAGTCGACCGGAACCGCAGTGCCGCTGCGTTTGAATAGCTTCGCCATAACGTTTGAAGGCGGCACGCTTTGCCGCAGATCGGGAAGGTAACGAGTTGGGTTCAGCCGGCTGCGAAGCGGCCTGCCGGAAGACGGGGAGTTACTCCTCGTCTCCTTCGTCGGACTCTTCGCTCTCGCCCTCGCCCTCGGCACCTTCTTCGCCTTCGCCGACCAACTCGGTCTCTTCTTCGACCTCGTCGACGGGTTCTTCGGCTTTCGACGGCGGTGTGATCGTCGCGATCACGGTTTCGTCCGGGTCGTCGAGCACCGTCAGGTCTGACGGGATCGTGGCGGAGGACAAAAGGAAAGTTTCGTTCAGCTCAAGTCCCGACACGTCGATCACGACGGAGTCCGGGATGTCAGTAGGCAGCGCTTCGATGTTGAGTTCGCGCGTGACGTGGTCGAGCACACCGCCCTGAACGACGCCCGGAGCTTCTTCGACGCCAGACAACTCAAGCGGCACCACCGACTGGATCGACTGCTTGAGGTCGACCTCGAGCAGGTCGATGTGCGTGAAACCACCGCGCACCGGGTGATGCTGCTGGTCCTTCACGATCACCGGGACCGTGTCGCTGCCGAGCTTGGCGTCGAGCAGCGCGTGCCCGGCCTTCAGAGCTGCCCGCAACTCACGCTCGTTGACGCTGAAAGCCTGCGGGTCGCGGCCACGTCCATAGAGAATGCCCGGAAGGTTTCCGCCCTTGCGCAGGCGGCGCCCCTCGCGTGAACCACGTGATTCACGGGTGCTGAGCTCGATTGTTGCGCGGTCGTCTGCAGACATGAGGGCGGGATTTTAGCGGGTGGGATGGGTCGCTTCGGGTCTAGGCTTGAATCGTGCCCGACAACGACGACCGCTCGATCTCGAAAAGCCGAATCGGCCGCGCGGCGCGTGTCGGCCGCGCTCTGGGTGGACAGGGCATCAAGATTGCAGGCACGGGCGCAACGAACGTGCTGCGTGGCCGGGAGGGAAGTCAGGCCGCGCTCGAAAAGCGTCACGTCGATTCCGCCGAGCAGATGGTCAAGACGCTCGGCAGCTTGAAGGGCGTCGCCGTAAAAGTCGCGCAGATGGCATCGATCATCGATGTCGACCTCTTGCCCGAGGAGTACCGCGAGATCTATCAACGCGAACTTGGCACTCTGCGCCAGAACGCGCCGTCGATGTCGTGGAAAAAAGTCGAAAAGGTGCTCGACGATCAGTGGGATCGGCCGTTGGCGAAGATCTTCTCGGACATCGACCACAAGGCGACGGCCGCGGCCTCGATCGGTCAGGTGCATCGCGCGACTCTGAAGGACGGCCGAGACGTGGCGGTGAAGATTCAGTACCCAGACATCGCGGATGCGCTGCGGGCCGACGTGGAAAACGCCGCGCTGTTCCTTCGGCTCGGCAGGATGATTGCGCCGGGCCTTGACGCCCGTGCCGTTGCCAAGGAGTTGAAGGCGCGAGTTCTGGAAGAACTCGACTACGAGCTCGAGGCGCAGAACCAGCGTCGCTTCGCTCGTGCATATCGCGGCCATCCGTTCATCTGTGTGCCCGAAGTGGTGAGCGAACTTTCGCGAGAACGAGTGATGGTCAGCGAATGGGTCGAGGGCATGGCATTCGACGAGGTGACCGAACTGCCGCAATCAAAACGCGACCGTTTCGGTGAGATCATCTACCGCTTTGCCTTCGGTTCGATCTACCACCTAAATCAACTCAACGCCGACGCGCACCCCGGCAACTACCTGTGGATGGAGGACGGCCGCGTCGCGTTCATCGACTTCGGCATGACCAAGCGCCTCGCCGAGCGCCAGATCAAGTTGCAGGTCGCCGCCGTGACGGCAGTGCTCGACGAGGATCCCGAGATCTTCGGCATCGCGATGGAGGATCTTGGGTTCATCCGCGACCGCGAGAAATTCAACGTCGAGTTGCTGATGGATCACGTCAGACTGGTCGGCGGTTGGTACCTCTCCGGCCGGAAACAAAAGATCACCCGACGCTACGTGGCCAAGGCCTTGACCGCGATCTCCGATCCGCGCGGCGAGTACTTCGAGCTGGTGCGTACGGCTTCGCTACCAGCGGATGAGTTGATGGGTCGTCGGATGGAGACGGGCATCCTCGCGGTGCTCGGGCGCCTCGAAGCTTCCGCCAACTGGACCAAGATCAGCCGAGAGTGGTGGTTCGGGGAGGCACCTACGACGCCGCTTGGCAAGGCGGAGTGGAAGTTCTTCGAAGAGCGCGGACACTCACGCGCACCGATGGCTGCCAGCGACTGACTCGGTATGACGCGTAATGATTAGATACACAGACATGGGGATTATCCCCTTACGGTAGGTAGCCGACCGGCAGGTACTAGCAATCGGTGACTGACTTCTGCGCCGATTCGACACTTTTTCGCGGTTTTTGCGGTCTGAGGTTGTCAGGAAACACAAATTTATGTCGTGTGTTGCTACGATTTCATGGAACACATGAATTCCGACGTCGAAAAACTGCTTCAGCTTCAGACGCTTGTAGAACAGGTGTCACCCGATGCTGCCGCTAGACGTGTGGTTCAGTTGGACGAAGAAATCGATGCCTTACAGAGCGAGATTGATTCGCGTCGTAAGCAACAGTCTGTCTTGCGCAGAACCTTTGGCTTGACGAGGCAGGACTTAAAGGCGCGTGGCGAAACTAAGCCCGTCGACACTCCGGGACGCGCGGTTCCGCGGGTTGTCGACCAAGCATTCCACCCCAATGTCGGCCCCTTGCGCCTTGGAATACTCGACTACGTCAAGTCCTTTGACGGCAAGCCCGTCAAGCTGGCGCAGATCATGCGGGCGATGGTCGAGAAGGGACTTGTCCCTGACGATGAGAACGGTCAGAAGCGGGTCAGCGTTACGACAATCCGACTCGCAAAGAAGGGCGATCTTGAACGCGCCCCAGCGAAGGGGTACTACCAACTTCCAACTCATGGTGACAGCCATGAGGCTCACGGTGACGATCGTGGGACGGGAGACACGAGGGAACTGGCACCTACCGCAGCCTCCAGCGTTGAGCGCTGACTAAGCGATAGTGGCCCCCGGAATGAGCTAAGGCGGCCATTCCGGGTTCCCTCACCTTTTTTGCATTCTATCTCGTCTTGGGTTCTTCAGCAAGCCCTTGATCGTCGGATTGCTTACCGGCGATCTTCAGCAAGTTGGCCTCGACAGCTTTCCGCTTCGGAACATCGATTTCAATCGGCTTGCCCTCTTTGGGGTTGGTCAGTTGAGTCTTTCGGGATTCGGTCAATTTGTCCATCGACTTGATCCTTTCGTAGCTCGTCGCAGAAGCGGGTCCGTCGTGTCGCAATACCCAGCCGGATTGTGTGCGATGTGACCGGCGACAGTTCAGCCGCCATTCCCCACGATGCCGCGCGGGGATGGAACCTACGTCGCTCCTCACAGGCTTAGCAAGCCCGGACCCGCTCCACTCTAACGCCGTGATCCATGAACATGGCTGGCAGGATCTGGAGAAGGCCTTGGTCCAATTTACTCCCTTTAGCCGTTGGTTCTTGCCCGGATCGCAAGTAGCGCGAAAAAGAGCTCGCGATCTTGCAGCGAAGCGCCGCGTAAGACCTTGATAGCCAACTCGGCGTCCACCACTGCAGCGCTCGTTGACTGCTGCGAAAACGGCTCCAGATGGTTGTAATCAGCGTCGTGACGAGCTTCTTGGAGGTCGATAAACACCATCGCGATGTCGGCGACGCTAGTCGTCTTTAGGTGATCGACAAGTGGTTTGAGATTGTCGTTCGTCTTGGTCCGCAACGCAATCCACTCGCATACCTGCTTGATCTCTCGGTGTCCGAAGGCTCGCGTTATTCGGAGCTGGTGGTCTGGCGAAGCGCTCGGTAGCAAGTGCTCTGCGGCCTGTCGGCATATCGAGTGGAAAAGCGCGTAATAAGCCGTTGATACGGCGCGACGGAGGTTTGCTGAACGCGGACGGCCCTGCTTGCTTTCCAATGCCCGCTTGGCCTCGTCGATGAGTTTCTGCGGGTCGATGGGTACGGGCGTTCCCGCTGGAGGTACAGCCTTCGAAACCTTTTTCGTCGGTTTGCGTGGCGGCTTCTTTGCCGGTGCCCTCGTGGCACGTTTTGGGCTGTTCGTGCCCGCTTTATTCTTCGCCGAGTTCAGGGTTCTCTGGCTCAAACACTACGTACCAGGGCATATCTAGGTCCGGCAATTTGTCGTTGATTGCCCCACGAACGATGCGCCGCAATTCCCAAAGATCCTCAACGTCCCATGCGTCCATACCTTGCGGCGGATCGGAGAGCACCAAAACTACAAACGCTGCGACGCGATCATCAGAGTCCTCACGCAACTCAACGCGGACGTCACGAATGAACGTCTTGCCCGCGCTTTTGCCCTCCAGCGCGGCGGGGATCTTCTTCTCTAGTACTGCGGCCATCATCGCCCACTGTATCGACCATCGACGGTTTGCGCTGAAGCGGACATAGTTTATTGCGCCGTCCGGTTGAGAAGCTTGCCGAACATCGATTCAATTCCCTCTCGATTGTTGTAACGCCATGTGTGTTCATCCAAGTAGGACTGGAGCCATTTCTCTGAAACGCCGTGGTGCGTTCCTTGAAGCGAGTTCTTCAGGTTTCCAAAGAAGCCCTCAACCGTGTTCGTGTGGACGTTGCCGCGCACGTACTCGCGCTGTTTGTGGTTCACGCGGTCGTGTGAGCCGTACTCAGCCGCGATCTTCATGTAGGCGCGGTACTGGTCGGTGAAGATTGCGGCATCGGGATCGATGCCATCGCCAATCGCCTTTTTCAGCGATGCGCCTTTACTATTCGGCACGACCTTTGCCATCGCGCGTCCGTCGCGCTCGACGGCGGCGAACACGGACGCTTTTCCGGCGACCCATTTAGGAATGTCCCGCTTGGTCTTGATCTCGCCTTTACGCGGCTTGCCGCCGACCAGGGTTTCGTCCATTTCGACTTCGCCGGACAGCGGGTCCGAATAATCGTCGCCCATCAGTTCGGTGCGAATCTTGTTGAGCATGCGCCACGCGGTCTTGTACCCGACGCCGATCTCGCGTTCCAGTTGCTTCGCGGAGATCCCACATCGCGTACTCGTCACGAGATAGATCGCGTAGATCCAAAGCTGAAGCGAAGTAGACGACTTGTGGAAGATCGTTTCAGCAGTCGGGTGAATGTGATGGCCGCAGTGGTCACACGAATACGACGGGCGAGACGCGGTGCGGTGGAACTTGCGCTCAACCTCGCACTTGGGGCAGTGGGCGTGTTCGCCGTCGGGCGAGAAACGCTGCATCCATAGCCAGTGCAGGCAGGTCCGATCATCGGGAAAGTCCCGCATGAACTCGATCAGTGTGTAGTCGGACTCGGCAGCCTTCGACCGCTTGGGGTTGTTTCTATCTGCCTTAGCCATACAGACAGTGTAACAGATTTACCTACCGTGAGGGGATAATCCCCACAGACATCGATGTAATGGCTATGCTGTTACATAGATGTCTGTCGATCTAACACTTGCGCCCAAAAAGAAGCGCGCGGCCGGCGACGTCTGTTGCGAGCCCGTGGCACTACCCGACGTGGATGTGGCCCAAGCTGAGCAACTGTCGAAGTTGGCCAAAGCGCTGGGTGATCCGATCCGTTTGCAGATCGTCGACGTTCTCCGCTCCCACGCCGGCGAGGTCTGCGTCTGCGAACTAGTTCCTTTGTTCGATGTTTCGCAACCGACGCTTTCACATCACCTGCGTACGTTGCGCGAGGCCGGCATCGTCGACTCGGTCAAACGCGGCCTCTGGTCGTACTACTTCGTGAAGCCCGAACCTCTTAAGGAACTGAATTCGTGGCTCTCTTGAGACCGACACGGCGCGAGCAAGCGCCTTGCTGCCAACCCGCGTCGTGACATGACGTCCACCAGCCCATCTCTTGTTCGTCGATCGATGGCGGAAGGTTTTGCGGCGTTCGCGTTGGTGTTCGCAGGATGCGGTGCGGTCGTGACGGCCGCGGAGTACGAATCGTCGCTGGGCGTGATCGGCATCGCGTCGGTGTTCGGGCTGATCATCATGGCGATGATTTACGCAACGGGACATCTATCCGGCGCGCACATCAACCCTGCGGTCACGCTCGCATTCACGATGACTCGCCACTTTCCGCCGCGCGACGCCTTTGCATACGTTGCGGCGCAAATATCGGGCGCGGTCGTCGGCGCATTCGCTTTGTTGGCGATTTGGCCCGGGAAACCTGGCGCGCTGGGGGCAACGGTCCCAACAATCGGTACCGGCGGCGCGCTCATATACGAGACAGTATTGACGGCATTTCTGATGTTCGTGATCATGGCTGTGGCCACCGACACGCGCGCCGTCGGCGCGGCTGCTGCGATCGCGATCGGCGGAACCGTCGCCCTCGATGCCGCGATCGGCGGACCGGTCACCGGCGCGTCGATGAACCCTGCTCGCACTTTTGGTCCGGCACTGGCGGCGGGCGAATGGAGGGAATTCTGGATATACGTCGTCGGCCCCGTCACCGGAGCGGCGCTCGGTGCCTTGGCATATCAACTGGTGCGCGGCGAGCACCCAGAAAGCCAATGACAACACGCCATGGCACGCGCACTATTTGTCTGTCTACACAACGCCGGCCGTTCGCAGATGAGCCGCGCGCTGTTTGAGATTGCGGCCGACGGTCGTCACACCGCCGAGTCCGCGGGCACCACTCCAGGGGATCGTGTGCATCCGGAGGTCGTCGTCGCGATGGCAGAACTGGGCGTCGACGTCGCGGAAATCAAACCGCAGTTGCTCACCAGCGAGCTGGCCGAGCGCGCCGACGTGGTCGTGACGATGGGCTGCGGTGACAGCTGTCCGTATATCCCCGGCAAGCGATACATCGACTGGGATCTGACCGATCCGAAGGGGCTGCCGATCGAGCGGGTTCGCGAGATTAGGGACGACATCCAAAGGCGTGTGGCAGAACTTGTGGCGGAACTCGATTCAGCAATCTGACTTCGCCCGGCGTGATACTGACCGGGCGATGATCCTCAAGCGAACGTTTCTCTCCAGCCGTCACTATCGGTCCGACGATCGAGATGCGGTCGATGTCGAGATTCGCTGGAGTCGATCGCTCGGTGGATTTCGGCGGGATGGTGAGATCCGCGTGGGTGAGAAGTGGTTCGAGTTACGCACTCAGGGAACGGAGGTCTGGCTCGTCCACGACGAGCAACCGGTCGGGTACGCGAAAGGTGCCGCAACCCGCTGGCAAGTCGACGTCGCCGGGCGCTCGCTACGACTGACGCAGCCGGTACCGGGAGCGCAAGTCACCGATCTGACTTCGGGGAGCCAAACGCTGGGCCAGGTTCGATCGGCCGACAAATTGATTCGAACTGTGTTGGTGAACATCGTCGAGGACATTGCGCCGACATATCAGGCGTTTGTCGCTGCCATCGCTATACGTGGCTGGCGCGAAACGCTCGGAGGCATGCAACCAGATCCAGACGACGCGCACGGTGACCAAGCGATTCAGTTCGACTAGTAGACCCCACCAAGCTTCCGGTGGTCCCAGCTCACCGTCCGAGTCTTCGTGAATCGCATTACCACGCGCTTCGGTGCCTGCGACTTGATCATCTCGATCACCGGCTCGGCGGGATAGTTGCCATCGCCGTACTTGGTGAACAGCTCGATGCCGAGCTCCTCGACCGCTGCGACGTCGGTAATCAACTCGACATCGCATTCGAACATCACTCCGCGCAGTTTGTCGTAGGTGACGCCGTCTTCGAACAGCAACGTCGCGCGTGACTCTCGTTCGAGATTTTTTGCCTTTTGAGATTTCGCGAAGGTCCAGCCCCAAACCTCTTCGCCGTGCATCACGAACCAAAGCGGCATCATGTGCGGCACGCCGCGCGGACCGTTGGTTCCGACGATTACGGTCTGTTCCTCGGCGAGGTAAGCCGCGATCTCGGAGTCGGTCAGCTGGATCTGGTCGCGTCGCCCGGCCATCGTCTTGCAACTCTACGCCGGTCTGCCAACCGGGGTACTAGCCGGTGGTGACAGGCTCGCGCTTGGAGCCGGCCGACGGTTTCGCAGCAGCGGCCTTCACACCTCCGCCGGCGATCTCGGCCTTGAGCGCCTTCGCGGCATCGCGCACCGCCTCGCGCGCGTCGGTTGGCTCGAGCACGACTGCGTCACCGGCGAACTTGAAGACTTCGGTCACCAACCAGTTCACACCGCCATAAGGGAGGTCGATCAGTATCGCTCCGTCCTTGAGCTCCAGCGACGGTTCGTATTCCTCGCGCGCCCGCGGCGCGTGCTCGGGGTCGATCCAGATCTTCGCGACCGTCGAGGCGCCGACGGTGCCCGTGCGCGGCCAGCCGTCGAGGTCGGGAACCATGCCGTCGCGTGGCTTGAACGTCTCGTTCTGCACCTCAATGCTCTTGATGCGGTCGAGACGAAAATCGCGTGGAGCCTCACGCGAGAGATCCCAAGTGTGCACGTACCAGCCTTCGCGACCGTTCATCAGCGAATACGGCTCGATCGTGCGCTCGGTGAAGGTGTCCTGGTCTTCTTTGTAGTGCTCGATCTGCACCAAGAGGTTGCCTTGGATCGCCTGAGAGATCGCGGTGGCGATCTCCGAGTCGTTCACCTGGGTGGCGGCGATCTGCAGGCCGCTGGTTGCTGGATCCTCGCCGAGCGCGGTCACGACCTTTTTGCGGGCGCTGAGCAGCGAATCGTTCGGGAAGTACTCACCGAGCAGGTCGATGGCGGCGATCAAGGCCTTTGCCTCCAGCGGGAGCAGCCGAGCCGGGCGGGCAAAGTTGTCGCTGTAGGGCTCGCTGTCGACGGAGATCTCGTCATCGTCGACCTGCGCGAACAACACGTAGCTGCCACCACCGAAGTTGACGACGTTGAGCACCTCGATGTCCTCTTCAATTTCTTCGCGCGAGACGTTCAGGTCGGTGGCGAGCTTCGACATCGAAACCGTCGCGCCGGTATGAGTCGCGCCGATCAGAATTCCAGCGAGCGTGATCAAGCGAGCGAAGCGCTCGGGCTTGATCGAGCTCTCGTTGGCATCGTTGGACACGCTGGAACTGGGTCCTCGCCTGCGCGCGATCTTTGGCGCGATTTCGAATTCGCCGGTGTGCTGGCGGGCGATGCGCGAGACCCGCTTGGCGACGTCGGTCGCGACGGAGGAAGGTTCGAGCACGCGCGCACGCGGACCGTGGCCCAACACCCATGCGATCAGCGGGGCGGCGTCGGTGAATTCGGTCTCAAAGATCACGCCCTTGCCGGGAACGGCCTCGCCGCGCTTGGGGGAGCGGATCGTGCCGGCCTTCGAGAAGTGTCGCTCGACGAGCCATGCGATGCGTTCACTGATCCAGATCGAAGCCGTTTGTGACTGCTGACCGAACTGCCACTCGGCCATCGTCGCGTAGTCACGCGGATCGAAGTCCTCGGGCGGCGGAAAATCGTGCTCGGCCTTGCTCGCGTAGCTGATCTTTCCGCGGATCCGCGAGAGCTTGAACATGCGTTGCTCTTCGCGCTCGTGGGCGTGGCCGATCATGTAGAACTCGCCGCCTCGATAAAGCAGGTGGAACGGGTCGACCTTTCGCTTCTCGGTGGAGCCTCGGCCGATCGTGAAGTATTCAAAGATGATCGTCTTGCGCCGGAAGATCGCGTTCTCGATCTTGCTCAGCCGCTGCGAGAGTTCGCGGCCTTCGACGTCGGGTCCGACGGCGACGTGGATCGACATCTCATCCGGTGCCGAGAACGGCGAGGGCCGACCCCACGTGAGCTGCTGCAACGCGAGTCGCAACGGCTCGGCGTAGGCGAACTGCCCGTCCAACATTTTCAGCGCCGTCGTGAGCGAGGCGAGCTCCCGGTCGGTGAACTGCACGCTGGGTAGATAGAAGTTCTCCGGTGGCAGGGAGTAGTTCTCCGCCT
>JBMYXO010000046.1:0-15576 GCA_049608465.1 Solirubrobacterales bacterium
GATGCGGGAGCTGCGCGACCACTTGATAGCGAACCCGGAAAAACCGCTTGCAAATGCCGTTTCACTAAAGCCTGAGCTACGGGATGCCGTTACAGAAGTAGCGATGCTTTCCGAAAGGGAAAATGCTTCTCCAGAAGCGATCCAGCTTGGCTTTTTGCAGCTAGAGAAAGTTGGTCTCGAACGTGCCCTCGCCGGCTCTCCGGCGGCCGGCAAAGGTGAGATCGAGCTCAAGCGGCAAGAGGTGATTCGCAAGCTTGGCGAGTTGACGGCAGAAGTTTCATAAGTACGTAGCGACCCATGAGGGGTCGCGCCTCCCGCATTCCGGATCGCACTCGTACCACGAGATGATTCGAGCCACCGCAGCAGAACAGACTGAAGCAGCCCCGCCGGAGGAATCCGCGAAGGCCGTTTTGCCGGAATTCGACAAGAAACTCGATCTCACGCCCGGCGAGGGTCGCCAGGCCATCGACACCGTTCACCTCTACTTGAAGGCGATCGGCGAACACAAGCTTTTGTCCGCCGAGGATGAGGTGCGACTGGCCAAGCGGATCGAACGCGCCGACAACGAGGCGAAGAATCAGATGATCGAGTCGAACTTGCGACTGGTCGTCAGCATCGCCAAGCGATACAACGATCGCGGGGTCTCACTGCTCGACCTGATCCAGGAAGGAAACGTCGGGTTGATGCGCGCGGTCGAAAAGTTCGACTGGCGGCGCGGCTACAAGTTCTCGACCTACGCGGCGTGGTGGATCCGCCAGGGCATAACAAGGGCAATCGCCGACCAGGCCCGCACGATTCGCATTCCCGTACACCTGCTGCAGAACGTCAACAAGGTTGCCGCCGTGCGCCGTCGCCTGGAGCAGGAGATCGGACGACCGCCGACGATCGAAGAAGTCGCCAAGGCGCTCGACCTGCCGGAAGACGACGTCAAGCATCTGATGGAGCTCAATGCCGACACGATTTCGCTGGACACGCCGATCGGTTCCGAAGAGGGAAGCGCAACGATCGGCGACGTAGTCGAGAACGACAAGGACCAGGCGCCGGAAGAGATCGTCGCCGAACGATTGCTCAGCGAAGACGTGGACGTCGTGTTGAGTCAACTCAACGACCGTGAACGCCGAGTTATCGAATTGCGTTACGGCATCTCCGGCGACGAGCCACTCACTCTGGTGGAGATCGGCAAATACATCGGTGTCACGCGAGAACGCGTTCGTCAGATCGAAATCGCAGCGATCCAGAAGTTGCGACGCGGCGACGAAACCGAACGACTTCGCCAGTTCGGGCACTGAGCTTCATTCCGTGACCGCGTAGCGTTACCGGACCAACTTCACCTTCCCTGTGACAGTGACCGGCGCGCCAGGCGCTGGATCGAAAACAAGCGTGATCGGTCCGCCGTTGGTTCTGCGGAGTAGGCGTGCCATTCGAGGGCCGATCTTGAGCCTGATGGTTCGGGTACCGGGTGCGATTGGTCGGGCGCGGTATGGACCTGCAACCATGCCAACGCTCGCCAGGACCTTGGAGATTTTTACGCCAGTTGAAGTCCTCGCTCGTACAGAGAGCGTGCGGCCTCGCAGCGCCAAACTGCGTGCAGCGACCTGAAGTTCGCAATCCGGCAGTGACCGTGTCACTGGTTCACCAATTGGTTTCACCAAGACGTTCGACCAGTAGCAGCCATGTTCTACCCAGGTGAGTTTCAAATCCTGAACGCCGAAGCCCGCGCCGGACAACATGTTCGGGGAGTCGGAGGGGTACTGCGGGAAAACTCCGATCTGCACTCTTGCGCCGGTCCCAGCATCAAATCGTTCGATGTGACTGACCTGCCGGTTCTCACCGACGATCGCCGCCAATGAATGTTGAATGTTCAAACTGGCGTACTGACCGTCTACTGACCAGGTTCGCTGCCCGTCGGGTCGGGTAAATGCGGCAAACTCAAACTTCGACGGGAGGTACTTGTGGCCGGTGTAGCTCGTATCTACGGTTACTGATTGATCCGCCAGGGCAATAGCCATCAATCCGGTTTGTGGGGTGGCTATCGAAGTCTCAATTTTGCCCGTGCGCCAGTTGAACACCGTTGCGTTCCCCAGAACTCCGACGGCGATCGACGATCCGTTCAGATCCAGGACGGCAGTTGGGAACCCGAGTGATTTCCCCGGCAAGGGCACCCGCTGTGGCATGCCCGGCACAAGCGCGCTTTTCAAGCGCCGGATCGATCTTGTTCCCACTTGGTAGACGACGTATTCGAGCCTTTGTGACCGATTCCATCGCAACGCGGCGACGCGATGACCATCTGCAGCGATCGCGTCGGACGCGATGCCGTCGATCGTTCGCACGGAACCTCGAACGTTCCCGACCACCAGTGACCTCTGGTGAACGCTGACCGGCCAAATGTCCGTTACATCGATTGTCGTGATCGCGGTAATGAACCCGTGAGCGGTCACGTCCCAATCCACGATCGGCTTCAAGTCTTGCGACAAGCGAAGCTGCAAGGCGGTGCGCTTTGAGCGTTTTCCATTCCTCAGTACGAGTCTTGCGAGGCGCTTGTTCGTACTTTGCAGGACGAACGCGGCGCGACGCGTGGCGGTCGCTCCGTGAATGACCACGCTTCCGTTCGCGTCGGGTGCGACCTTCGCTGCTGTGCGGACCTGTGCGGAAGCTGCGCAAACCCCCGCAAAAAGAATTGACGCGACAACCAGTGACACAACGAGCACTTTGGCTGAGACCGACTTGACCACAGTTCCCTTTCTTTTACGACATAGCTGACGGCGCGTAGCAAACACGAATGCCTTTACACCAAGCATGTAACAGGGAAAATTACCCTGAGTTGCGGTCAGATTGCTACAGAAGGAACACTGCCGTGGGCACAGCCGCGTGCAACGCGTCGCCGCGACGGCGGCGACGGTCAATGAAGCTGCGTGCAACGCGTCGCCGCGACGGCGGCGACGGTCAAAACAGCTCCCCGGGTTGGACTCGAACCAACGACATTTCGGTTAACAGCCGAACGCTCTACCAGCTGAGCTACCGGGGAATGATCGCGCTGAAGATACCAGTCGGCCCTATTGCGTCTGGACGGCCGCGTGGGCTTCGATCGCATCGGCAGCCAAAGCAGCACCGCCATGGCCACGGCTCTCTCGATCGCCATTCCAATGCGCCAACTCAAGCGCCTTTCGGGAGTAGGATCCGTTCGCCAAGACCTTGTCGACTGCGGCTGAAATGTTCTTGCTGCTGATGAAGCGGTGGGGTACAGCTACACCCACGCCGGCCCAACGCGCCCGTGCGGCGTTCTCGTACTGGTCGCCGCTCGCGGGACAGATGACGACTGATGCACCGCTTGTGAGTGCTCGCATCACCGTTCCGTGACCGCCGTGGCAGATGACGACGTCGGCTGGGGGGAATATCTGCGAGTACGGAGCCCAATCCACGATCGTGGTGTTTTCGCCGGGCTTCAGCTTGCGCGCTGGCTCGCGCCCGTTCTTTGCTGCCATTACGCGCACCGGCCGGTCACGTAGTCCGCTCACCGCTGCGCCGAGCATCGTGTGATCGAGGTCCTGAGCGGTACTCGGCGCAACCACGACCAACGGATCTTCACCCTGCGGAACGGTCACCGACTGCGCCGGCGGTTCCCACATCACCGGGCCGACGACCTTCACGTTCTCCGGCCAAACGCGTTGCGGTTCGAGTTGGGGTAGCGTGCCGACGAGCACCAACTCCCGCGAGATCGCACCGTGCACCCGGTCGATCGATTCGAGGCCGACCTCACTCCGAGTCTCGTTCAACTCATCGCGCCCAAACTCGAGGCCCTTGCGTTCGAAACGGTGCATGAACCGAAACACACTGCGGCCAAATGCCGTGTTTGATGGTGACCATCCCGAACCGAATGGCACGTCGTCGGCGCTCGTGGCGTGCCAAAAGTGCGGAACGAAAGTCACGTAGGGCACCGCACAAATCTCAGCGGCAAGCGACGCGCTCAACGTAAGGACGTCGCCGACCACCACATCGGGCCTCCATTGCTTCACGACGCCCGCAAGTTCGTCTGCCGCAAGTGCGGCTGCTTCGTGCACGTTCGGAACTCGCTCACCCGGCGCCACCTCGAATTTCGGCGCACGAAAGAATTCAATATCGGCGTTCTCGATGTGCTCTTGCCAGCGAAACCAAGTGTGTATCGCGACGGTGTGACCGCGAGCACGCAATTCACGACCAATCGCGATTATCGGAAAGGCGTGGCCGGCCTCGCCGATCGCGACGAGCAATATGCGGCTTGGTGACTCCGTTGCCAACTAGATGCCGACGGCGTCGGCCGCGTCTGCAACGTCACGCAAGATCCGGCGGCGATCTTCTTCGTCGACTCCCATCGGAGAGATCATCAAGTTGTCGACTCCGATTTCCTTGTAGGCCTTGACGCGATCGGCAATCTGATCCTTGCCGCCCACGAGCGAGACTCGATCGACCAGCGCGTCGGGCACTGCCGCCGCGGCATCCGCGTATTTCTTGTCCAAGTAGAAGTCCTGGATGGTCTTGGCGTCGTCCTCAAATCCATACGCGCTGACGAGGTTGTTGTAGAAGTTCTTGCCACGAGCACCCATTCCACCGACGTAGAGGGCGATCATCGGGCGGATTCTGTCGCGCAGTGCGGCGACGTCCTCGTCGCCGGTGGCCGCGAAGACGCTCGGGCTGATCTGGATTTCGTCGAGCGAACGGCCGGCGCGCTCGGCGCCGATCTTCAGATTCTCGTTGAGATAGTCGGCGTGTTCCGGTCCGTAGAGGTACGGCAGCCATCCGTCACAGAGTTCCCCGGCGAGCTGGGTGTTTTTCGGTCCGATTGCGGCGAGAAAGATCGGGATGCGCTCCTGAATCGGCGGAAGCATCAGCTTCAACGGCTTGCCCAGACCGTCGGGCAGCGGCAGCTTGTAGATCTCGCCGTCGTACTCGACGTATTCGCGAGCGAACATCTTGCGCAGAATTTCGATGTACTCGCGAGTCCGTTGGATCTGTTTCGCGAACGGCTGCCCGTGCCAGCCCTCGGCCACCTGCGGGCCGGAAGATCCGAGACCCATCATGAACCGGCCGTTGGAGATGTTGTCGAGTGTGGTTGCGGTCATCGCGGCGTTGCCGGGTGTGCGGCCGGGGATCTGGAAGATCGCCGATCCGATCTTGATCGTCGAGGTCTGTGATGCGAACCAGGCCAGGGGCGTCGCCGCGTCTGAGCCATACGCTTCGGCGGTCCACGCCGAGTCGTATCCGTATTCCTCGGCGGCCTGGACGGTTACAAGCATCTGCAGCAGGTGGTCGCGACTGGTCACATAACCAGTCATAACTCCGAGTTTCATGTTCGGCTCCGGTCTTCTGTGGTGGACGGTGTTAAAACAGGTCGTCGCCGACGCGCTCGAAGATGATCTCCGGAACGCGCGCGTTCGGTGAAAGCGAGAGCAACCAGAGAACGGCGCTCGAAAGATCTTCTGGGCGGATCATTTTGTCGCCGGGTACGCCGCCTTCTTTGGCGAACTCGGTCATCGGGGTCTCGACGAAAGCGGGGGAGAGCGCCGTGAAGCGAATTCCCTCATTCTGGAATTCCTTGTGCATGCCATTGGTCCAGTTGGCGACCGCGGCCTTGGTGGCGGCATAGAGCGACAGCCACGGCTGGCCGTAGCGACCGGCGATGGAGGCGAGGTTTATAACCCACGCTTGATCGTTCTCCTTTGCCGAGGTTTTCAGATACGGCATTGCCTCGCGGGTGGTGATGATCATCGCGCGGATGTTGACGGCCAGTTGCATGTCGATGAATTTGGTCTGGTATCCCTCGAGTGCGCCACCGATTCCCACTCCCGCGCTGTTGATCAGCACATCAATGCGGCCGTACTTCTCGACGTGATTCTTGACGAGCGCAATCAGGGCGTCCTCGTCGTCGGCGGGGGCTGGGCAGGCATTCACTTCAATGCCTTCGGAGCGCAATTCGCTCGCCGCGGACTCCAGCTTGTCCGGACGTCGGCCGCTGATCGTCACGGCGTAACCGTTCTCACCGAGTGCCTTGGCAATCGCCAAACCAATTCCGCTCGATCCCCCGGTGATGAGTGCTGCGCGTTCCGCCAAACCATCGGGCATGATACCCGGATGAATGAACCATCTTCAAATCCGCTGGCGGAGATAGTGGAACGCTTCAAGAACGAGGCAACCGACAGCGCGAAGTCGATCGACGAGATGGCGCGATCATTGTCCGAAGCCACCGACCCGCGGGCGTCGGTGGCGACGATCCGCGAGCAGGCGCACAAACTCAAAGGCGCTGCGGGCGTGCTCGATTTCCCGGACGTGAAGAATCGTGCGGCTGCGGTTGAAGACATCGCGGCTTCGCTGGCGATCGATGTGGCAATGAGCGTCGAGACCATCGAAGCGGTGGGTGAAGCGCTTGAAAGTGCCGCGGATGCGTTGCTTTCGGCCGTCGATGCGGGCCTGTGAATCACCCCGGATAAGGCTTGCCTAAGCCTTTTTGAGGGTTCCCAAACGGACCGTGGTCGTCCGCGCGCGTGGAATAATCGGCCAATCAAATTTTGCCGCGCCGTCCCGGCGCGCATTGAACAGGAGAGAAAACATGCTCAACGATTCAGTCCAGGAAGCGCTCAACGAACAAGTCAAACACGAGTTCTACTCGGCACACGTCTACCTGGCGATGTGCGCATGGTTCGAGGACCAGGGCCTGCCCGGCTTCGCGAGTTGGATGCGCATGCAGTACCAGGAGGAGCTGGGGCACGGCATCCGCATCTTTGACTTCATCAATGACCGCGACGGCAAGGTGATCATCGAGGGCGTCGACGCGCCGCCGACCAGTTGGGACTCACCGCTTGCAGCCTTCGAAGCCGCCTACGAGAACGAGAAGGCCGTCAGCAAGTCGATCGACGACCTCTACGACCTCGCTGGCAAAGAGAACGATCACGCGACGCGCGTGATGCTCCAATGGTTCATCACTGAGCAGGTCGAAGAAGAGGCCTCAACCAAGCAGGCGGTCGATCGACTCAAGCTCGCTGGCAACGACAGCAGCGCGTTGCTCGTGCTCGACCAGCAGCTGGGTAGCCGCACGAGCGCGGAGTAGTTCGTTTTCAGCCTCCGTCGATGTCGACCAGTTGTTCCGGCTCGCCATGTGAACCGTCGCCCTGCACCCTGTTGCCTGACAGGTCCTTGTAGGGCGGCGGCGCAGTCAGGCCGTCGAGCAGTGCGAGTCCGACGAACGGCGCCAGCACCCAGAACATCACGACCGTCGGGTTCAACAGGTGCGCGAACGGAATGACCGTCAATATCGCCAGGAGCGTGATCGTTCGCCGCTTGGGGAAGGCATCGGTGATGCGCGAGTTGAACACAGCATTCCCGAACATGTAAAGCACCGCTCCGCCAACCGCCACCCAGATGAACTCTTGGTCGACGTGACCGGTCGGATGGGCGATCACCTTTTCGTTGGCGACGGCCATAGTGATGATCCCCGCGACCATCGGCATGTGGAAGTAGGTGTAGGCGCGTCCCAACCCACCGGGGTCCTTGGCATGCTCGAAGATCTCCGCGGCGCGACCCGATCTTGAGAAGTAGACCCACCACATCATCACACTGATCGAGAACGCCGCAACGAACGCCAGTGCGATCGGATAGGTCAGCTCCTTCTCGTACGACAACGAAGCGCCGGTGAGCAGAATCGATTCACCGAGACAGACGATGATGAACAGTTGGCAGCGCTCTGCCAGGTGCCCACCGGCGATCGTCCAATGTTTGGTCGTTGATGCTCCAAATTTGGGAATGCGGTAGCCCAGTGCTGGTGCGGAACTGTCGATCAGCAACGCGAGTCCCCACAGCAGGAACTGTGTATCGCCATGGATGAATCCGCCGGCCAGCCAAAGCGGTGCCGTTAGCAGCGCCCAAGCCGTTATCCGAGCAAAGTTTGCCGCCTGCTCGTTGGATCCGAGCATGAAAAGGCAGAGCGCGCTGCGCCCGACCTGAATCGTCACGTAGGTGATCGCGAACCACTCGGAGCGGCCGCCAAAGGCATCTGGAATCGCGACGGACATGATCAGGCTCAAGCCCATCAGCCCGATCATCATCAGTCGTACCGGCACCTTTTTCGGATCGAACCAGTTCGTGATCCAAGTCGTGTCGATCCAGACCCACCACAGCGCGATCGTGATCATGCTCGCTTCGAGCGCGCCCTGCCAGGTCAGGTTGTCGAGCAACTGGTGCGAGATCTGGCCGATCGCGAAGACGTAGACGACGTCGAAGAAGAGTTCGAGCGTCGAGACGTGGGTGCCGTCCTTGCGGTCGCGCAGCGCATCGATGCGTTGACCGGCGGTGCCGCCTTCGAGGCTCTCGAAGAAACGTTTCAAGCGACCACGGACAGTTTGCCGCTGTGAACGTCAAACATGAACTTGCCGACTTCGGTGCCCTCAGGGAGCAGCTTGCAGTCGCGAATGCGTTGTGCATCGGCGGCGAGGACGGCCTCCTGGTCGTCAATCGCGAGAAAGTCGAGGTCGCCGACGCTCTCGCCGGTGAGGTCTTCGACAACTTCGACGATCGTCTCCTGCGTGTTGTTGGCGACGCCGCAGTCGGTGTGCTGGATCAGCGCGATGCGATTGACCCCAAGCACGTGGCTGGCGATGATCAGCGTGCGCAAAACGTCGCCGGTCACGCGTGCCCCGGCGTTTCGAATCACCTTCGCATCGCCCGGGATCAGACCAAATGCCGCCAACGGGTCGATGCGCGTGTCAATGCACGTGACGATCGCGAGTCCGCGCCGCGCGCGACCATTGGCCAACTCCTCGTGGTCGGCCGCATACAGCTCATTCGCGTTGAGAATGTCCTGAAAGGGCATCGGTGCGGGAAAAGGTAGCCGGGGAGCTGCGCAGAGAGTTAGCCACATGTATAAAACGGCGCGCCTCGGTCGCGACCCTAGTTCGAACGTTGATCTTTCGCGAGATCGCTTGGGCTGTCATCCGGAACGTCGATAACCCTTGAGCAACGAAGAGTCAGAAAGTGGGCAACCACCGACCGACACTTCGAGGCAAGCGAGATCACAAGCCGTTGGAAGCCTGAAAGGGCAACCGACGGCTGATTTCGTTAAGACACCGACGAGACCCGCAGACGGGTGCTAGCTCTTGGCACGCTTGCGTTCATGAGCAAGCAATTGACGCTTGCGCAGCCGCATTGAGGACGGAGTCACCTCGAGCAATTCATCGTTCTCGAGAAAATCCATGTTCTGTTCGAGGCTGAAGATCGTGGGCGGCGTCAGCTGAACGACGCCGTCTGAGGCCTTGGAGCGCATGTTGGTGAGTTGTTTTGTCTTGCAGACGTTGATCTCGAGGTCGTCCTGGCGACTGTTGAGGCCGATGATCTGGCCTTGGTAGACCTTTTCGGTCGGGCCGATGAAGACCACGCCGCGCTCTTCGGCGTTCTGCAGGGCGAATGGAGTCGTGGTGCCGGTTTCGAAGGCGATCAGCGCGCCGTTGCGCTGCTGCTCAAGTGCTTGTCCGACGGGTTGGTACCCGGTGGTGAGTGAGTTCATCACCGCTGTCCCCTTGGTCGTGGTCATCAGGATTCCGCGAACTCCGAGCAATGCGCGAGTGGGGATTTCGAAGGTGAGACGGACGATGCCACCCGATAGGTTGTGTTGGTCTTTCTGCACCGCTCGACGGCTGCCCAGCTCAGTCTGGATCGCACCGACGTGTTCCTCTGGAACTTCTACCGTCAGCTCCTCGACGGGCTCGAACACTTCACCCTCGATCGTGGTTGTCACGACCTGCGGTCGACCGACCTCGAGCTCAAATCCCTCGCGACGCATCGTCTCGATCAACACCGAGAGGTGCAGCTCGCCGCGCCCGCTGACCAAGAACCCCTTGTCTTCTTGCTCCACGCGAAGTCCGACGTTCGTCTCTAGCTCTTTCTGCAGTCTCTCACCAATCTGCCTGGCGGTGGTGAAGTCGCCCTCCGTTCCCTTGAACGGGCTGGTATTCGGACCGAGGTAGATCCTCAGCGTGGGCGCCTCAACCTCGATGGTCGGCAATGCCTCTGGATGCTCGGCATCGGCGATCGTTGCACCGATCTGCGCATCGGCGATTCCGGTCAGTTGAACGATGTCGCCGGCGATGCCTTTTTCCACGGTGAAACGAGCCAATCCGTGCGACATGAAGACATCGCCGATCTTTGATTTCGACTGTTCACCGTCGCGATCGATCAACACAACGGAGTCACCGCCCTTCACTTGGCCACGTGTGATCCGGCCGATCGCGTACTTGCCCTTGAAGTTGTCCCAGGCCAGCGCGGTGACGAGCATCTGGAAGGCGCCATCGAGCTCGACTCGCGGCGCGGGGATGTGCTCAACGATTGCCTCGAAGAGTGGCTTCAAGTCGGCCTCGACGGATGGATCGCCGGGCTGCTCGGCCCATGCCTTGCCCTCACGGCCGATCGCGTAGAACTCGGGGTAGTGCAACTGGTCGTCGTCGATCGCCAGTTCCAGAAAAAGGTCGGCCAGTTCGTGCTCGACCTCGTCGATGCGGCTGGCGGACTTGTCGATCTTGTTAATCACAACGATCGGCTTGAGGCCGTTTTCGAGGGCTTTGGTCAGCACGAATTTCGTCTGCGGCATTGGCCCTTCCTGGGCGTCCACGATCAACAGACAGCCGTCCGCCATGTTCAATGTGCGCTCGACCTCTCCTGAGAAATCCGCGTGCCCGGGTGTGTCGATGATGTTCAGGCGATAGTCGCCGTATTCGACGGCTGTCACCTTCGCGGTGATGGTGATCCCGCGTTCCTTCTCCTGCTCGCCGGAGTCCATGATCAGCTCTTGCGACATCTCGGCCTGGTTGTCGCGGAAGACCTCGGACTGCTTGAGCATGTGGTCGACCAAAGTCGTCTTGCCGTGGTCGACGTGGGCGATGATCGCGAGATTGCGTATGTATTCGGCGCTTTCCATGCGTCGCGCAGGCTAGAGCATCACGTTGGTACCGGCAGGAACGGTGCGTCCGCGCGCCTCCTTGCTCTGACCAAGCGCAGTTTCAACAGTCTCCACGAACTCTGCGGGGCCGAGCGATTCGTGCCACACCGCGAAACCGATACTGGCAGTCACCTTCTGGTCGGGCGTTGGGAGCACTTGGCTGCGGAATTCAAGAGTGCGCCTGCATCTGGCGGCCATTTCAGTCGCGTCGGCCAGTCGATCGACGCTGAACAGAACCGCGAGCTCGTCGCCGCCGATCCGATAGACGCGACCCTCGACTCCGACCTCCGCCCGTAAGCGATCCACGGCATGCTGCAGGATCGCATCGCCGCCGCGGTGGCTGCTCCGCACGTTCAGGCGGCGGAAACCGTCGATGTCTGCGATCACCAGCGCGGGTCGGCGTTGGTGCACTTCACCAGGCGTTGCTGCCTCGATCACCTTGGCGAGGTCTTCGCGAAACGCGTGAAGGTTCGGTGCTCGCGTGAGCGAATCGTGGGTGGCAGATTCGCGGACGATGCGCAGCGCATCGACCAGGGAGCCGGAACTGAACTGAAAAATCGCCGTGATGACGATCATCGCTGTAACGATCGTCGCGAACAAGCTCTCTGCGGCCGGGTCAACTCCGCCGTAGCCGAAGAATGCGATCGCGTACACACCGATCAGGGTTGCGACACGAATTATCGCCGCCCCGCCGCGGAGGTAACGCGCGTAGTAGGCGGCAGGGATCAGCGCTGCGAGTTGGATCGGACTTTCGGAACCGCCGGTGGCGATCAGCGAAAAGCCGCCGTAGAACAAGGTCGATGAATCGATCACGATCAACAGCGGCTTGATCTTCGAGACACGCAACGCGACCAGACAGAGCACCGCCATCAGCAGTCCATAGGAGCCGACCAGGATCGCGGCCCATTCGGTCACCAATGGGCCAGAAAGCGTCAATGTGAGCAGGGTCAAGCCACCGACAACCAGCCAGTTCGCTGCAGCTTGCCCCAGAACGTCTGCCGGCTCGTAGGTGCGCGCAGGTGTGTCGGCGAATCGGGCGGAGCTCAGCAGCCGGCCGGCCAGCGCCGGAGCCGGACCGTCGATTTCGTATGGCGGCCGTACGGCCGGCGTTTTCTGCTCGAGCATCTGTCGGTCAGCTGCGTCGATCAGTTCGTCGGCCGTCGTTCCGTCGGCCGGAAAGACTGCGCTTCCGGTTGCGCATGAGATCTGCGGAAGTCGCCCACGGACACGGGTGTTGTGGTCAGCCACCAATCGTGAAAAGTCCGACTCCCATTGCTCTAATTCCGACTCTCCACCGCCAGCCATTACGACTGCGAATTCGTCCCCACCGATCCGGGCGACCTGGTCGGTCGGCCGGCTCGCCTGCAACATCAATTTGGCCAGCCGAACCACCATCCCGTCGCCGACCTCATGACCAAAGACGGTGTTGGCACCTTTGAGGCCGTTCATGTCGACCATCAACAGCGCGAAGCTTGCCTCGTTACGGCTCGTGAGTCGGTCCACGAACTGCTCGAATGCGCGCAGGTTCGCCACCCCTGTCAAAGGGTCGGCGACCGCGAGAAAGTCGACGGCGCGTCGCACGTTTCTCTCAATACGACGCTGACGAAGAATCGAGCCCGCGAGCAGAATCGAGGTGACCACCAACGCAGTGAGAATCACTGCCGTGTAAGTCCCGCCGCCAGTTTCGGCCATGAAAATCGTCGACAATCCCACGAGTACGGAGATCGCCACGTTTGCGATTGCGCGCCGCGGCGGGAGCAAGTACGCCGCATAGAACGTCGTGAACATCAACCAAACGATGTAGGGACTCTCCGTTCCACCGGTGTCCGCGCACTGGTAAGCGATCAAGAAATAGGCGAGCCCGAGGAAACTCTGCTCAACTACTGAAAACGGCTTTGGGCTCAGCCGTGGATACACAATCGGTGTGAAGATCAGCGCGAAGAGAACGCTGAGGATCGTCAACCGAAAGGCATCGGGGCTCATCTCGATTCCGGTCGGCCCCCACTGGTTCAGGCAGTCAGTGACCAGCGCGGCGGCCCATAGTGCGATTGACGTTTTGGTGCGCACCGAGAAGCGTTGGTCAGGCTCCAAGGCTTCCTGTAGAAACGCTTGTCCGGGTACGTCGGCGACGTCGGATTCACGTTTCACGTCGATCCCAAGCTCAGGAGTTCGCGCGCGCCAGTCGGCGTCCGACCCGATCAGAGAGATCAAATCCTGTTGCAACGCCCAACTGCGAAACGGCCGGTGGGCGGCGTCCGCGGCAGCATCCGATTGCGCGTCGTTTGAGTGTTCGGCCTTGTCCTGGGCCGGGTCCGAAGTCATCGATACTCCTCAACGGCGAGCGGCTGGGCTCATACCCCAAACGGTCTATCGCCGCACGCTCAAACCCGATGATACGCACCGGTCGACGAGACGACTGCCAGCGTCGACCGGTGGCGCTGATTTGTTCACTCTCCGGATCGGTTCGTTCAGTCGCCGGCTTGGGATTCGTGTGTCTCCATCACCACGTCGCCACGCTCTCCGGTGCGAACACGGATTGCATCGTCCACCGGCAGGATGAAGATCTTGCCGTCGCCGACCTCGCCCGTACGTGCGAATTCAAGGATTGCCTCGACGACCTTGTTCACAGCGTCGTCGGGTACGACCATCTCTATTTTCAGCTTCGGACGCAGGTGAATGACCAGTTCGGCGCCGCGGTAGTGCTCAGTGATGCCGGCCTGTCGCCCAGACCCCTTGACGTCGGAGATCGACATGCTGGGCATGCCCTCCTCGAACAGACGACGTCGAATCGAGTCAAACGATTCGTGTCGGACAAATGCTTCGATCTTTTTCATCGTGAATCTCCCTGTCGTTCAGAATTTGAGGATTGGCAGCTCAGTTGGTGGTACCCAGCGATTGGTGTGTCTGGTAGCTCGTCGCGCCGGGCAGGCCGGGGTCCGCGAGCTCGGTCGGCGGGATGAAGACTTCGGGGTACCCATACATTCCGTGATCGGAGATGTCCAAGCCCTCGTCTTCTTCGTTGGCGCTGACGCGAAGCCCGATCGTTGCGTTGATCGCGCTGAAGACAGCGAGACTCGAGATGAATACGAATCCCGCAACGATCGCGGCACCGGCCAACTGAACGCCGATTTGCTTGAAACTTCCGGAATAGACGAGGCCGCCGATGAACTCGCCGCCTGATTGCACACCCACGCCATTGCCAGCGGCGAACTTTGGCACTGCAAAGATTCCGACTGCGATCGTGCCCCACAGTCCGACCATTCCGTGTGCAGTGATCGCACCGATCGGATCGTCGAGCTTGCCGTCGATCCAGCGCAGGCCGAGCACGACGAGCGCGCCACCGATCAGACCCGTCGGGATCGCGGCCCATGGCTCTACGTAGCCAGACGGGGCAGTGATCGCCACGGCGCCGGCGATCGCGCCATTCCCGATCATCGCGATGTCCCAGTTCTTTTCAAGCTTGTAGTTCATCATCGCGGCGCCCAGCACACCGCAGGCTACGGACATGTTGGTCACGACCGCGACTTCCGCAAAGCGCACCCCAAGTGCCTCAAAGGTTGAGCCGGCGTTGAATCCGAACCACCCGAACCAGAGGATCAGGATGCCGATGCCAAACATCGGCAGTGAGTGACCGGGGATCGGTCGACTCTTGCCGTCGCGGTACTTCCCACGCCGCGATCCGAGCAGCAACACTCCAGCCAGGCCGGCAACTGCACCGACCAGGTGTACGGCCGTTGAGCCCGCGAAATCCTGCATTCCCCATTGTTGGAGGAATCCGCCGCCGTAGACCCAGTGCGCCGCGATTGGGTAGATCACACCGCAGAAGATGAGCCCGAAGATGATGTACGTGCCAAATTTGACGCGCTCGACCAACGGTCCGACTGCGATCGCGAGAACGACCGCTGCGAAGCCGTACTGGAAAAGGAACTTCGCGTAGATGCTCGCGTTGGAGCCCGACATCGCCGGGAACGCCGCGAGTGGATCGCTGAATCCGTTCAGGAAGAAGCCGGTCGTACCGAACAAGTCGGCGTCGCCACCGAATCCGAGCGCGAATCCGGAAATCCAAAACGCGATCGCCGCGATCGAGGCATTGACCAGAATCTTGGCGATGATCGATCCGGCGTTCTTGCCGCGAACGAGTCCGACCTCCAGGGCTGCGAAGCCTGTGAGCATGAAAAACACCATGAAGGCGCAGAGCAGCACCCAGAGGGTGTCGGTGGCGGCGGCGCTTTCGGCCACATTGGTCAAAGCTGCTGCGTCGGCAATTGTTGGCAGTGCGAGCAGTGCGGTAGCGCACGCAGCAAGCGACGCGAGCACTCGAAAACCTGAGCGTTTCAAGGCAGATCTCCCCGGATGAATGGTTTTTGGTCGGACTGGTCTTGCTACCCAGTCGCCGGCGCGGTCTTGGGTGAAAACGCGGGCGGTGGGGCGGAGGGGAGTCTACGAAGTTTTACGAGTGGCCAAAAGACGGCGTGAAAATGGGCCCGGTAGGACTCGAACCTACGACCAAGGGATTATGAGTCCCCTGCTCTAACCAACTGAGCTACAGGCCCGTGGCGGGGATTGTATGGGTCGTCAAAGCGAAACGCTCGCCCTCCGGCAGGAAGGACGAGCGTTCGACG
>JBMYXO010000047.1:0-15342 GCA_049608465.1 Solirubrobacterales bacterium
TCGGGCGCAGTTCCGGCGGGATCACCGGCACGGCCTCGAGGATCATGTCCGTCGGCTTGTTTTCGCTGTTGAGGAACGCCGAAACGACCTTCAGACGCTTGACCGAACGAGCCTGTTTCTGGCCCTTGGCGGTCTTGACCTCGATGTCGAGTTTCTCGGCCTCTGCCTCCAGATCCACTTGGTCGAGCAGGTCGCGGACGGCTTCCGCGCCCATGCCGCCGCGGAAGTACTCGCCGAATCCGTATGGCGAGCCGAAACGTTCGCGCAGTTCGCGGAAGAGCGATTCGTCCGGCACGATGTCGCGAACCTGCATCTCCGTGAAGAGCTCCCAGGTGCGATTCATGCGGTCGATCGACGAATCCATGTAGGCCTCGGTGTCGGTGATGTCGCTTTCGAGGTTCTTGCGGATGTCGCGGATCGCCTTCTCGCGATCCTCTGCCTTCATGCGCTTGGGCGAGGTCTCGAGATTTTCTGCCCAGAGGTGGTCGTCGGGAGAGAAATCGGTCTGCTTGCCGGTCTCGTAGTACTCGACGCGACGAGCAAGTGACTCCTCGATCTCCTGGACCATCTGCTGCTTCTCGCTCTCAAGGCCGTCCACGTACTTCTGAACTTCCTTCTCAAGCTTCGGCAGATCCTTCGAGCGTGCCTCCTCGTCGATGAACGTGACGATCGAAGCGGCGAAGTAGAGGACCTTCTCGAGATCCTTCGGCGCCATGTCGAGCAGGTAACCGATGCGGCTTGGCACGCCCTTGAAGAACCAGATGTGGCTGACCGGCGCGGCAAGGTCGATGTGACCCATGCGCTCGCGGCGGACCTTGCTGCGCGTGACTTCAACGCCGCAACGCTCGCAGACGATTCCCTTGTAACGGACGCGCTTGTACTTACCGCAGTAGCACTCCCAGTCCTTGGTCGGTCCGAAGATGCGCTCGCAGAAAAGACCGTCCTTCTCCGGCTTGAGCGTGCGGTAGTTGATCGTTTCGGGCTTGATGACCTCGCCGTGGCTCCAAGAACGGATTTGCTTGGAGGACGCCAGGCCGATGTTGATTGTGTCGAACTCGTTGATGTCAATCATGTGTGTGCTTTCTCTACTCGATAAAGAGCTGGTTGGCCTTGGCGGGGATTATTCGGCGGACGTCGAGCTGTTGATTTCACCGGTCGCGATGTCTTCGACCAGCGGCTCCTCGGCTGCCGCAGGTGCGGGCTGTTCGGCCAAGTCGCCGGCGGTGTCGGCCGCTGCGGCATCGTCGGCAGCGCGAACTCCGGAGAGGTCGATGCCGAGCTCCTCGGCAGCGCGCAGCAGGTCGTCTTCCTCCTCGGCGATCTCAAGGTCACCGCCACCTTCGGAGCGCACCTGAACATCGAGGCCCAGTGACTGCATCTCCTTGAGCAGAACCTTGAATGACTCGGGCACGGAAGGCTCGGGAATGTTCTCGCCCTTGACGATCGACTCGTACGCCTTGACGCGTCCGATCGTGTCGTCGGACTTGATCGTGAGCATTTCCTGGAGGGTGTATGCGGCACCGTGTGCTTCAAGCGCCCACACCTCCATCTCACCGAACCTCTGACCACCGAACTGCGCCTTACCACCGAGCGGCTGCTGGGTGACGAGCGAGTACGGGCCAGTCGAGCGAGCGTGGATCTTGTCGTCGACAAGGTGGTGCAGTTTGAGGATGTACATGTAACCGACGGTCACGCGCTCCTCGAACGGTTCACCGGTGCGACCGTTGTAGAGCTGCACCTTTCCGGCCGATCGCCTGCCCTCGATTTCTTTCGGGTCGACGTGGAAGTCGATGCCGCGGTCCTTGTGCTTCTCGGCCCAGCCGACCAGCGCGTTGTCGACGTCGGCCAGCGTGGCACCGTCAAAAACCGGCGTGGCGATGTGCGTGCGCTCATCGGGCTCGCCATTGGTCAGCTTGTTCTTCGGGCGCTCTGGATCGTCGAACCAACCCTCGGCGGCAGCCCAACCGAGGTGCGTCTCGAGCACCTGGCCAACGTTCATTCGGCTCGGAACACCGAGCGGGTTGAGAATGATGTCGATCGGCGTGCCGTCCTCGAGGTGCGGCATGTCTTCCTGCGGGACGATCTTCGAGATCACACCCTTGTTGCCGTGGCGCCCGGCGAGCTTGTCGCCCTCGGAGATCTTGCGCTTGGTCGCGACGTAGACGCGGACCAGCTCGTTGACGCCCGGTGAAAGGTCGTCGCCGGCTTCACGGCCAAACGTCTTGACGTCGATCACAACGCCGCCCTCGCCGTGCGGAACCTTCAACGACGTGTCTCGAACCTCACGCGCCTTCTCCTTGAAGATCGCGCGAATCAGCTTCTCTTCTGCAGTCAGCTCGGTCTCGCCCTTCGGCGTCACTTTGCCGACCAGCAGGTCGCCACTCTTGACCTCGGCACCGACACGGACGATACCGCGGTCGTCGAGGTTGCGCAGCGACTCTTCCGAACGGTTCGGAATGTCACGAGTGATCTCCTCGTCACCGAGCTTCGTGGTCCGTGCATCGACCTCGTACTCCTCGATGTGGATCGACGTCATCACGTCGTCCTTGACGAGGCGCTCGGAAAGAATGATCGCGTCCTCGAAGTTGTAGCCCTCCCAGGACATGAACGCGACGAGCAGGTTCTTGCCCAGCGACATCTCGCCCTGATCGGTTGAGGATCCGTCTGCCAGCAGCTGTCCGGCCTTGACCTTGTCGCCGACGTTCACACGCGGCTTCTGGTGGATCAGCGTGCCTTGGTTGGAACGCATGAACTTAAGCGTCGGGTATTCGCGCTTCTTGCTGCCTGAGGCAACGACGATGCGCTCGGCGTCGACCGACTCGACGGTGCCATCGGCTTCGGCGACGATCACGTCACCGGAGTCCATCGCGGCGCGATACTCCATTCCGGTTCCGACCAGCGGGGCCTCCGGGATCAACAGCGGTACTGCTTGGCGCTGCATGTTCGATCCCATCAACGCACGGTTGGCGTCGTCGTGCTCGAGGAACGGGATCATGCAGGTCGAGACGGACCAGATCTGTTCCGGGGAGACGTCCATCAGGTCGACTTCCTTCGGCGAAAGCGTGACGTACTCGCCCTCGAAGCGGCAGGCGATGTCGCCCTTGAACTTGTTCGTCTTCGGGTCGACGTCGGCGTTCGCCTGGGCAATGCGCTTGTCGGCCTCTTCGTTGGCGTCGAGGTGAACGATCTTCTCCGTGACCACGCCGTTCTCGACGATGCGGTACGGAGTGGTCACGAACCCGTACTCGTTGATCGACGCGTGCGAGGAGAGCGATCCGATCAGGCCGATGTTCGGTCCTTCGGGCGTCTCGATCGGGCACATGCGTCCGTAGTGAGTCGGGTGGACGTCGCGAACCTCGATCGGCGCGCGCTCACGGGTCAGACCTCCCTGACCAAGTGCAGACAGACGGCGACGGTGGGTCATTCCCGACAGCGAGTTGGTCTGGTCCATGAACTGCGACAACTGCGAGGAACCGAAGAACTCCTTCAGCGCCGCAACCACAGGTCGAATGTTGATGATCGTCTGCGGAGTAATCGTGTCGGCATCTTCGGTGGTCAACTTCTCGCGAACGGTTCGCTCCATGCGGTAGAGGCCCATGCGGAAGTAGTCCTGGATCAGTTCACCGACGGTGCGCAGGCGACGATTTCCGAAGTGTTCGAACTCGTCGAGACGGTTCTGAATCGGCTCACGCGGGTAGCTCTGGCCTTCGGCGGCGTAGTCCTTGAACTCGACGTCCTCCGGCATGCCCATCGCGCGCGGCAGGTCGACGAGCTCCTTGATCAGCGCGACGATGTCGTTGCGCGTCAGTTGGCGTTGGTCGAGCTTTTCGGTCAGGTGGAGGCGCTTGTTGAGCTTGTAACGACCGACCTTCGTCAGGTCGTAGCGCTTCGGGTCGAAGAAAAGCGACTCGAGCAGGTTGCGGGCATTGTCCAGTGACGGCGGCTCGCCCGGACGTTGCTTCTTGAAGAGCTCGATCAGCGAGGCCTCATGGCTGTGCAGGGTCTCGGCGTCGGCTTCGATCGTGTTGCGGATGTAGACAGAGTTGTCGAACATCTTGAGGATCTCGTCGTGGTCCACGTAGCCGAGCGCGCGCAGCAGAACCGTCACCGGCAGCTTGCGCTTGCGGTCGATACGCGCGTAGACGCGACCCTTCTTGTCGATCTCGACCTCAAGCCATGATCCACGGCTGGGCATCAGGTTCGCGAGAAAGACCTGCTTCTCGCGGTCCTTGGGCTCCATCAGGTAGGCACCTGGCGAGCGCTGAAGCTGGGTGACAACCACGCGTTCAGTTCCGTTGATGATGAAGGTTCCGCGATCGGTCATCCACGGGAAGTCGCCCATGAACACCGACTGCTCGCGGATTTCACCGGTCTCGCGATTCTGAAAAGCAACCGTCACGCTCAGCGGCCGCGAATAGGTCAGATCCTTCTCGCGGCACTCGGCGATGCTGTGGGCCGGCTCCTCGAATTTGATGTCGCCGAAGACGACGCCGAGGTTTCCGGTGTAGTCCTCAATCGGCGAAACGTCGTTGATCGTCTCGCGCAGTCCACCCTTCTTCGGCTCCACGAGCCAGTCGAAGGACTGCTTCTGAATGTTGATGAGATTCGGTACTTCAAGCTTTTTGTCGAGACGAGCAAACGTGCGACGAGTACGCGGTGCAGGCGCCGTAGCGGACGGGGAAGGTGCCAAGGTCGAACAACTCCTAAGTCAGTGTTGAGTAAGGGTGTGGCGAAGTACATGTGGCCGCAGTTGCCAATTGCGACTGTTTGGTGTGCACGCCGTGAGACTGCAGAAGCTCCTCACTACGGAGTCTTCGACGTACAAATGTGCTGGTCAACCAAAATTGCAACGGTGATCGGCCGATCGCACGGACTGAATCTTTTTTGGGGGGTGAGCGCTAGGTCAACCTCGCGTAAGGCGCGCTCGATGAAGATGGATGTGACCTCACGGACCCCGGCGCTGGGCGTTTGGCCCCCACTGATTAGCGGTACGCGCGCGGCTACGAATATAGGTCAGGAACAGAAAACTATAACAAGATTAGGACGGAAAGTGGACTGTGGTCCGAACTTTGCGCCAGACCGCGCCGATTCGAGGCGGCGGCCGACGGGTTCTACCGCCTAGACCTCAACTGCGCTGACGCGCTTTCTGCCTCGTTTGCAGGTGACGCTGAGGTCTGTTTCGGTGCATTTGAACCCGTTGTAGCGCTTGCTTGCTCGTCTCGACGGATCGGCGAAGTACTTCCGAACGACGCGAACTGCACGAGAACAGTTGACGCCCTTCGACTTCACGCGCATCGAGGTGCGCTCGCTGACCAGGTCGGCGAGGCCGAAAAACTCCTCGTCATCGTCGATCAGGTCATCGCCCCCATCGCCATCATCGCCCTCATCCGGCGGAAGCAAATCCTCATCTTCGTTCTCGTCTTCGTCTGTCGGAAGTGCGAGATCGGTTACCACGGCCACGGTTCTCACGCCACATTTCTTCGATTTGCCCGACGATTTCTTCGACTTCTTGGCCGCGACAGCGTCACTGGCCGCATCGGCCTTCACGAACTGCCCAGAGGCGAACACCAAGATCAACGCCATGCCGATCGCAAAGCAGAGCGCCTGAAGTCGAGTGGGAAACAGCCGAGTAAAAGCTGTTGGAGGAGAACTCATACATCGGACACATCGGCGAACCGCCTCGATGACTGAATAGCCCGTGGACGAGTGTGTGACGGGTTTCTGTACTACGCACGTGTTTCCGAGGAGAACGAACCGCTCCGCCAATCGGCTCCACGAGCAAAGGCAACAGTAGGATCCTGAGTTCTTATCGCCTTCTGAAATCTACGTACGACGAGCCCATTTCATCAACGCCCGCCAAACCTGGAGCATCCGCCCGCACCGCGACTTCTGTTCTCGATCAGGACGGAATGCCGTCGATCGCCGAGAGCCGCCAAATCCTGCTCGACGCGATCGGCGACGCGCCGGACATGACGTTCATCCGCACGACCGGCAACCTCGGCGACGAACTGATTTGGGCTGGAACCCGGAGGCTGCTCGAAGGGCACATTCACCGCGAGATCGCGATCAATGATGTTGCTGCGGCGCGCGGCGAATTGGCGGTGATCTGCGGTGGTGGCGCCTGGAGCAGGCGTTACAACGTGCCGCTGCCTGAAGTGCTCGCGGTAGCCGAGCTGCGCTTCGAGCGAGTGATTGTTTTTCCGTCATCGTTCGAGATTGCCGAGGACAGGGTCCGTGCCGCTCTTGAGGCAACCGAAGCAATGGTGTTCGCCCGCGAAATCGAGTCGTACAAGCGAATCCAAGGTTTCTGCCGCGCGCGGCTTGCCCATGACTGCGCTGTTTTTGCCGATCTCTCCGATTACACGGCCCCGGGTTCAGGGGAACTGAACGTCTTCCGCATCGACGACGAGCGATCGGGTGCCCTCGATCTGCCGTTCGACAACGATGACATTTCGCTCACCGCTGGCTCGCTCGATGCCTGGCTGCGCAAGATCGAGAGCCACGCTGTTATCAACACCGATCGCGCCCACGTGATGATTGCCGCAGCAATGATGGGGAAGCGGGTCAACTTTGGCTCTTGCAGCTACTTCAAGGTTGAGGCTCTCGCCGAGACACTTCCCGGATTCGACGTCAGTCCAATTGGCGGTGCAGGCCCTGGGAGTCCGAGTTTCGCTCGCGACGAGCCACGTGCGGTTCCGAGCGGCAAAGCGCAAAAACACCGATCGGCGCGCGTCACGGCGACGATCATCGGGCGCGACGACGCGTCGGGGGTCGCAACGGCAATCGACGGCGTGGCTGGCGATGACGTTCAGGTGACGATTCTCGACCGCAATTCATTGCCACACGTTCGCAGCGAGCTTCACGAACTGGTCGACGGTCACGAACACGTTGATGCCGTTTACGCCGACCGCGACACCGGCGTCGCAGCAAACATGCGTCTCGCAGGAGAGCTGGCCGACAGCGATTACGTGCTGAATCTCGAACCGGGGATGAGACTTCGCGAAGGAGCCCTGCAGCAAATGGCCGCCGCTCTCGACGCGCACCCTGACGCTTCGGCGGTGGCGGCGACTCTGCTGGACGAAAAAGGCGCGGTTCGCTCTTGCGGCGGCTGGATTTCGAACGATGGTGAATCCATCTCGATCCGACCGACGTGGTCGATCGAGTCGATGCAGCTTGCGGAAACCGGCTGGGTGCCACCGCTGGGCACGCTGATCAGGCGCTCGGCTCTTGATGCGATACCACTCCGAAGCGGCTTCGATGTGTTCTGCCAGAACGTCGACTGGTGCCTCCGCGTCAACGAACAAAGCCCTGGAGCTTTGCTGGCCTGCCCGGACGCGGTGATCGAAAAACCAACGTCTGATGCCGTGTCACAGGATCCGTCGTTTGGTAATCGATCACAGATCGTCGGTCAACTCCCCGCGCACGCGACGTTCTTGGCTGAGCACGACCGATTGCTCGGTGAAAGGCTCGGGGAGTTGATTCCCGAGCTGCAGTTGCCAAGCGGTGAGGTGAATCCCTCGGCGGCCCGGCTTGTGCTTGATCGAGTGGCGGCAGGCGGAATCCACGCGACGTTGATCAATTGGATGAACGGTGACCTCGTGCCGTCAATCGAAGGGCCGATCTCGGATTCCGAGCGCAAAAGCCAGGCAGAGTTCCGCGAGCACGTCAATTGGCTCGAGCTTCGCAATGAGAGTCTGATCGGGATCGAAAACGGAACGTGGTGGCGGCTTCGCGGAAAGCTCGCTCCATTGCGGCGTGCGGTGACGGCGGTCCGACGATGATGGACCCAACGAGCGCCGCCACACGAACGATCCACCTGAACGAGCCGTGGGTCGACGGCAACGTCGTCGCGTTCAACTGGGAAGTCGAGCCCGACTCCGACTTGTATCGGGCGCATCAGTTCGAAATCGTTTTCCCCGAATCGGTCGACATGGACCGAATTCCGCCTGTGGTCTGGTTACGAGTGATGCTGATCTGTCTCCACCCGCACTGGGCGCTGCTGCGACCCTGCAAGGTGATCCTGCCGCGCAGTCTGCCGCATGGTGAGCGCGAATTCTGGATGCGTATGGTCGACGCCGCAGTCGCAACGCTCGAGTCAAATCACGACGGTCAACCGGACGACACGTTTGCCAGCCGAACCACGCGTACGGTCGAAATCGTCGATTCCGGACCACCGCTGGGCGTGCTGCCAGCCGTCGAATCCACGGATCTAGTTGCCACCTGTTTCAGCGGCGGACGCGACAGTCTCACCCAACTCGCGCTGCTGCAGGAACTCGGTGAGACCCCACTGCTCGTCACCACCACGTCATCGCGCGAGGGGAGCGAAGAGTTCAAGACCGAACGGCGACGTGCGGTGATCGACGAGATCGTCTCCAGACGCGAGGTCGAGTTGGTCGAGGTTGAATCGACCTTTCGCGGATTGGTCGACAACGGTGTCCCGGCCGCAACCCGCTATTTCACCAGCGCCAGTGAAATCACTGATACGTATCTGTACTTTGCGATTGCGTGGGCGACTGCATACGCACGCGGCGCGCGGGGCGTTTATCTGGCCTCGGAAGGAGAGGTTCAGGAATCGATACGGCGCGACGGGCTCGTGGTGCAGCACAAGCACTTCATGTACGCCGGAGCGATGCAACTCGCCCTACGCGGCTTGATCGCGCCTTCCGGGATCAGTCACTGCGGGCTCACGTATCCGCTGCTCCAGTTTCAGGTTCAACGATTGCTCGGTCGGCGGTACTCAGAGCTCCGCGATCTTCAGTATTCGTGCTGGGAGCAGCGACCGGGCGAGGATGTCTGCAGTCGCTGCGGTGAGTGCTTCACGATCTCAGTCAACTTGATGTCCGAAGGAATCGCTCCGCGGGAGATCGGCATCGACTTGAACGAGTTGCTCCCGGCGCAGAGTGGATGGCAGCCGGGCGGTGACCCCGCTCGCAGACGCAGCGAGGTAGGAAAACTCTCTCGGCGCTACACCGACGAGCGGGTCATTCGCTTCTTCCGTGCCACCGATGCTGCTGGAGTCGCGGAATTCCTCGACGAGGCCGGTCTATCCAGCGATTGCGAGCGAGCGCTGCAGACCCTGCGGACAACAGCCGCGGCGGCCGCGGACCCGCCGCTCGAACCCGGCTACCGCGCTGAGTTTCTGGAGCTGATCGACGAGCGACTTCGGCCCGGACTCAAATCGATTTTTGAGGAACACTTTGAACCGGAGCCGACCGACAACTACGAACATCTGGTCGAGAACACAAAACTACTCAGCCAGTGGATAGCCGCCCCGCTGCGGTCAGCGCGGGTCGCGCCCGACCCCGAACCCGCGAACGCCCGGACGTTCGAGCGACCGCAAGCGCCAGCTCCGGCGGCTCCGACCGGCGGGCAACTCGGCGACATCGCCCACCTGATCCCGGCGTCGGAGCCAGCGATCGGGAGCTCGAACGGCTCGCGATTTCTTCCCGTCGCCGACGCCGCGCTCGACGGCAATGAACTCGATTACGTGACCGAGGCCGTCGAGTCGGGCTGGGTCTCGTCCGCAGGCCCCTACGTTGAACGACTTGAGGCGCAGTTCGCGGATTACTGCGGCACACGCTTTGCGGTGACCACGGCAAGCGGCGCGACCGCGCTCGAGCTGATGCTCCGCGCGGCGGGAATCGAACCGGGTGACGAGGTGATCATGCCGACGTTCACGATGGTCGCGACCGCCAACGCCGTGCACCACATCGGCGCGAAGGTCGTGTTCGTCGACAGCGATCCGGAAACGTGGAACATGAGCCTCGCTCGTGTGGCCGAGGCGATCGGGCCGAAAACACGGGCGATCATCGCGATGCATACCTACGGACACCCCGTGGATATGGACGCGCTTCGCGAGATCGCCGATGCCAATTCGCTCGCACTGTTCGAGGACGCCGCCGAAGCCCACGGTGCGACGGTTCGTGGACGTCGGGTGGGTTCGTTCGGCGACGCCGCAGCCTTCTCGTTTTACGGAAACAAGATCGTGACCACAGGCGAGGGTGGCATCGTCACCACGGACAATCCTGAGATCGCCCAAGCGGCCAGGCAATTGCGAAGCCACGCGTTCTCTGAGGACCGCCACTTCTGGCACAGGAGTCGCGCGTTCAACTTCCGGATGAGCAATTTGCAGGCGGCGCTTGGATTGGCTCAGATCGAGCGGATCGATCAGTTCCTGGAGCAGCGGCGCAACCTGGCACGCATGTACCGCGAGCACCTCGGTCCGATTGAGGGGTTGAGCCTGCAACCGGATCAACCGGGAATGACGAGTGCCAACTGGATGTTCGGCGTGCTCGTGAACGACCAGTTCGGCTGTTCACGCGACAGGCTTCGCGAGCTACTTGCAGCTGACGGCATCGAAACGCGTGCGTTCTTCACGCCACTCCACATCCAGCCGGCATACTTGGACGAGTTCGAAGGCCGGCGGCATCCAGTCGCTGAATCGATGGGTCGCACCGGGCTCTACCTACCTTCCGCGCTGTGGCTGACCGATGGCGACGTTGAGCGAATCGCGGCGGTGGCCGCTCAGGCTGCCGAACTCGCGGCAGAGTCAACCTCAAGCCCGAAGCCGGCATAAAGCCCGGCGAGCGCATTCGTTGCAGCCGCGACCGAGAAGCGGCTTTCGAAACGCTCACGACCCGCCGGACCCAGACGATCGCGAAGCGCGCGGTCGACGGCCAATCTGCGCAAGGCACTTGTCAATTCGTGGACGCTCCCGGGTTCGACCAACAACGCGTCGACGTCATCTGTCAAGTCTTCGACCATGCCGTCGACGGCGCTGGACAGCACCGGCACCGAGAACTGAAGCGCCTCGATCGCAGACATCGAGCCGCTGCCCTCGGCAATCGAAGGCAGGCAAAAAATGTCGGCGTGAGCGAGGTAGTCGCGAATATCCGGAACCAAGCCGGGCAGGGTCACGCGATCGCCCAGTCGCAACTCTTCGACCAACTTGCGATGTGCCGTCAGCAGCGTTCCACGACTGACCAGCGCAGCGCGCACAGTTACCCCTTCGTCGCGCAGACGCGCGATCGCGCGGATCAACACATCGAGACCTTTTCGCGGAACTTGGCGGCTTGTGGTCACCACGAGCGGGCCTTCGGAAATCGGTAGTGCTGAGATCGCCGCAGGCAGTGGATATTCGTCTGCAATCGGTTCGAACGCAGCTGGCGTCGTGTACGGCATCTCGGACACGTGCACTTCCTCGCCGTACTCGCTGTGCAAAAGCGCGGTCAAGCGCCGGTAGTTGACCTCGACGGTGTCGGCAGCGCGCATGGCTCGCCGCTCGGCGGGAATCGTGCTGCGTTTTACCCACTCGAGCAAGAACCGTTGCCGAGCTCGCTTGATCGGATCTGACGCGACAACTTGGTTCTGGAGCTTTGACCGAGTGTGCGGACCCATCAACTCCCAGCAGGTGCCGACGTGAGACACCTCCACTCCGAGTTTGCGAAGCTTGTCCGTTGCGTCTTGGGCAGCTATCGCCCACGTGCCAAATGAGTGGATCACGTGCGGACCGGGCTCGTCACGCAGACGACGCACGATCGCCGGCACCAGCCGGTGCTTGTACAGCTCGACGTACTCAGAGCGAAACTCTGAACCGGTCGAACGCGAACGAACGATCTTCACGTAGCCGAGATCGCGCGTGCCCGGTTTCCAGCAGAGCGCGAACAACTCGGGCTTGAGGCCCAGCTGCGTCGCCGACATCGCGTGGGCGCGGATGAAAGTTTCCGCCCCACTGGCGTGGCGAACGAAGTCGCGTCCGTAGCAGTAGATCAGCTGGCCCACTAAGTTCCGCTCGTTTGCTGGCTAGTCGCCGGCCGGGGCCAGGCGCGCGTCGATCAACCGAGCTTGGCTTCGAGTGCCGCTACCTGCTCGTTGATCTCGGCTGGGAGCTTGTCGCCGAACTTCGCCAGAAACTCCTTGACCTGCGGCAGCTCTGCCTTGACCAGTTCGGTGTCGACCGTGAGCAACTGCTCAAGGTCGGCAGCGTCGATCGAGAGACCTTCAAGATTCAGGTCCTCCGCCCTCGGCACGTTGCCGATCGGCGTCTCGACGGCTTCGACTTCGCCAGCCAAACGGCGGCAAACCCAGTCGAGCACTCGGCTGTTCTCGCCGAATCCCGGCCAGAGGAACTTGCCGTCATCGTCCTTGCGGAACCAATTCACGTAAAAGATCTTCGGAAGTTTTGCGCCGTCCGTCTTCCCGATGTTCAGCCAATGCTGGATGTAGTCGCCCATGTGGTATCCGGCGAACGGCAGTTGCGCGAACGGGTCGAAACGCAACTGGCCGACGGTGCCCGCTGCGGCGGCCGTCATCTCGGATGACATTGTCGCGGCGAGGAAAGTGCCGTGGTCCCAATCGAATGCCTCGCGGACCAGCGGTACGACGGTTGCGCGGCGTCCGCCGAAAAGAATTGCATCGATTGGTACTCCCGCGGTGTCCTCCCACTCCGGAGCGATGCACGGAGCCTGCGCAGCGCCGACGGCAAATCGTGCGTTCGGATGCGCGGCCGGCGTCTCTGAGTCGGGCGTCCAGTCGTCGCCGTGCCAGTCGGTCAGGTGTGACGGCTTCTCCTTGGTCATGCCCTCCCACCAGATGTCGCCGTCGTCGGTCAACGCGCAGTTGGTGAACACCGTGTCTTTGGTGATCGTGTCCATCGCGTTCGGGTTGGTGTCGTATCCGGTGCCCGGCGCGACGCCGAAGAATCCAGCCTCTGGGTTGATTGCGTAGAGGCGACCGTCGTCGCCAAATTTCATCCAGGCGATGTCGTCGCCGACGGTCTCCACGGTCCAGCCCTCGAGCGTGGGCACGAGCATCGCGAGGTTGGTCTTGCCGCATGCGCTCGGGAAGGCTCCGGTGATGAACTTGACGTCACCGGTCGGGCTTGTGAGCTTGAGAATCAGCATGTGCTCTGCCATCCAGCCCTCGTCGCGCGCCATCACGCTGGCGATGCGCAGGGCGAAGCACTTCTTGCCGAGCAGGGCGTTTCCGCCGTAGCCAGATCCGTACGACCAGATCTCGCGAGTCTCGGGGAAGTGAACGATGTACTTCTCGGAGTTGCACGGCCACGGCACGTCTTCCTGGCCCTCTGCTAGCGGCGCGCCGACCGAGTGGACTGCCGGTACAAACTCGCCGTCGGTGCCCAGTTCGGCCAAAACCTTCGAACCGATTCGAGCCATGATGCGCATGCTCGCGGCCACATACGGAGAGTCGGTCAGCTCGATGCCGATGTGCGATTTGTCGGAGCCGATCGGACCCATGCTGAAGGGAATCACGTACATCGTGCGGCCCTTCATCGCGCCGTCGAAAATCGGGTTGAGGATTCCGCGCATCTCCTCGGGGTCTTTCCAGTTGTTCGTCGGGCCGGCGTCCGCCTCGTCGGCGGAACAGATGAAGGTGCGGTCCTCGACGCGAGCGACGTCCGAGGGATCGGAGAAAGCAAGGTAGGAGTTCGGGCGCTTGGCGTCGGAAAGCTTGGTGAAGGTGCCGTTGTCGATGAGAAGCTGACACAGTGCGTCGTACTCCTCCGCCGAACCGTCGAGCACTTGGATCTTGTCGGGCTTCGTCAGCTCTGCTATCTGCTCGACCCACGTACGCAGACCTACGTGCGTAATCGAATCGACCGAGGCGTCAAGGGTTGAATTGCTCATCGCGCGGGAGAACTCCTGGGAATTTGTGAGTGACCGGCTCGCCGCTAGCGCCTAATCAAATCGCGCGGACGGGCCATCGAATGTGTCCGGTCGGGCGGCGCAAGAGACTGCAGGGCCATCCCGATCAGCGAAGGATAGCCGGATTTTCAGTCGCGGATCAGTGTTTTACCGCGAAAGTGAGGCGTCGTCGTAACGCTCGGTTTCGACGCCGAGATTGCGAGCGGTCGGCGATTTCTTCACCTTGGACTGATCTGGGAAAGTGCCGAGCGCGCGATCGGACAGGTTCGACGAAACGCCCATCCAGTAGTCCTCGTGTTTGAAATGGTGCAATCGGTGTGAGCGCCAGACCGATCGAAAGAAGCGGGTCTTCGGAACGTATGGCGTGTGGATCAGAAAATGAGTCCACTCGTAGCGCAGAAGTCCGACATACGAGAAGAACAGCGCGGTCAGATACAGCGGCAGGAAGGCGCCGCCGGCCAAAGCTGTGATCAAGGCCGCCGTGAGCGGTGCCGCGGTGATCGCGATCAAAAACATCGAGCCCGTGATCTCCGACGCGTGAAGCAAAACGCGGTCGAGTTCGGACGGTGCCTTGTGGTGGCGTCGATGCGCACGGGCGGTGTAGAGGTCGTAGCTCTTGCCGCGGATCACGAACGGCTTCAGATGCAGCAGGTAGCGGTGGATCACCCATTCGACGAACGGCTGCGCCGCAACCAGGATGACCGGCGCGAGCAGGTCACGCCAAGTGAACTCACCGACGGCGACTCGAAGCGCGAGTACAACCGCGATCGCAGTCATCACCGCCCAGCCCGAGAGGTGTTTGATGAATTCGCGGAAACAAGCTCCGAGCGTGGTCAGGTCCTTTCGGCTGGCGGTGACCACTTCGTGATAATCGTTCGGGACATCGGTGGCGTCTTCGTGGGTGTGTGCGTGGGCGTGGCTGTGCATCTTGGTTCAGGCCTTTTTGGTCGATGGTTTGGCATCTTGCTCGAGCGCCTCTATCGCAGAATTGATCGCGTCGATGGCGCCGCGCAGCGAGGTGCGGGTGGCTGCTTCGGCTGCGGCTGAATCGCCGTCGGCGATCGCTTTGGCGATCGGCAGTCGATAGTCGCCATGTTCGAGCTCTTGAATCGTCCAGTTGAGCTGTAGCTCGGGTGCGGCCTGAGAACTCTTGATCAGGCTGTTGTAGGCGAGTCGGTAGGCGACGTTGTCGGCGCCGTCGAGCATCCGCTCCCAGAAGCGCAGGTCGAGGGCGACGATCTCTGGGCCGTGCGGAGCGGTCGTGAGTTGCTCGGCGATCTGCAGAAGGTCATCGCGCACCTGTTTACTCGCCCTGAGCGCGCAGAGCCGCGCGAGGTCGGTTCCGATGGCCGCACGCATCTCGAAGCCTGCTCGCCAGAGCCGCGCACCGGCTAGATCTTCCGCCGCATACTCGGCGAGCAGCGCGAGCGCGTCGAGCCCGGCGGTGCGTTCGAAATCGAGCACCTTCGTGCCACCGCCCTGCGTGACGCTGACCAGGCCGATCTGCTCCGCCCGCTTGGTCGCTTCGCGCACGACGTGACGGTTCACACCGAACACTTCCGCGAGTTGTCTTTCTGCCGGAAGATTCGTCCCCACCGGATAGGTCCCGTCGAGAATCGCCGAAGCGATCTGCCGGAACACCTGGTCGGGAAGTGACTGTGATTTGACTGCCTGCAGC
>JBMYXO010000048.1:0-15341 GCA_049608465.1 Solirubrobacterales bacterium
CCAACCACTGTACCAGATGGTCAAATGGTTGTACCACCCCTTCCCCGCACATCCAATTTCCCCGCAATTTGCATACAAGGCCTCACACCAGGTGTGAGGCCTTGGGCGCAATTTGCGGGTTTTTGGAGGGGTGGTGGTTCCAACCTCGCTCGACGGGGGAGAATTCGACCGGTTCGCGGCGTTAGCGCCCAGGCGAAAAACAGCTGGCGCCCGGGATCGAACCCCAAGCCCAAAAAAAAGAGGGCCCCGCGATGCGCAGAGCCCTCTTTGATGGGTACAGCTTGAACGCGGGCGAACCCCGCAAACGACTACTTGACTTCGACGGTGCCGCCGGCCTCTTCGATCTCGGCCTTGAGCTTGTCTGCCTCGTCGCGCTCGATGCCCTCTTTGACGGGCTGCGGAGCGTCGTCGACGATTGCCTTGGCTTCCTTGAGGCCCAGGCCGGTTGCCGCGCGGACAACCTTGATGACCTGAATCTTCTTGTCGCCACCGCCGGTGAGGATGACGTCGACGGTCGAGGATTCTTCCTCGCCCGCGTCGCCGCCACCGCCGCCGCCGGCCGCCGGAGCTGCCGCTGCGACTGCTGTGGCCGATACGCCGAATTCCTCTTCGAGGGCCTTGATGCGCTCAGAGAGCTCGAGCACGGAAATGCCCTTCAGCTCCTCGATCCAATCTGCTGTTGAAGTTGCCATTTGTGTTTCTCCTTGGATTTGTCGTCAGTCTTGAAGTTGTGGAAGCGGCTACTCGCCGACGTCCTCGGTCGGTGCGTCTTCAGCGGGTGCCTCATCTTCTGAGGGTGCGTCTTCTGCGGGCGCCTCGTCGTCGGCAGATGCCTCTTCAGCAGGCGCTTCTTCGGCTGCCGGAGCATCGCCCGAAACCAGACCCTGGTCACGAATCGCACCGAGCTGGGTGGCGAGACCACCGAGCAGGCCGCCGAGTCCGCGGACGAGTCCGCCGATCGGCATCGCGATCATGCCAACGAGCTGGCCGTTGAGGACGTCACGGCTCGGGAGCTTGGTAAGCGCGGTGAACTGCTCGACGGAGATGATCTGACCCTCCATCACGCCGCCCTTGAATTCAAGAATCTCGTGTTCCTTCTTGAAGTCGGCGAGCGCCTTGGCCGCCATTGCGATGTCGCCCCTCACGTAAGTGAAGGCCGTCGGCCCGTTGAGGAACTCCTTCAGGTCGACGCCACCGGGGGCGTCGGCCTTTTCGAGCGCCAGCGAGGTCAGGGTGTTTTTGACAACCTGAAAACTCGCGTCGGCCTCACCGAGCTTGCCGCGAAGTTCCGCAACCTGAGAGACGGTGATCCCGCGATAGTCCACGGCGAAAATCGCCTCGGACTCGCCGACGCGTCCTGCGACGTCGTCGATGAATGCGGCTTTCTGATCTCTGTTCATTTAACGTCTCGGTTCACGTTGTTGGTTCTCCTGTAGTTGTCTCGCCCGTCAATTCGACACGCAGGCAGACAGCATCAACAAGTGATGAACAGTCTCAACCTGGCCGGGAGTTGTGCGGCGAGTCAGATCCGATGATCAGTGCCGCTCCCCGTCGTCTTGGGCGAGACACGGAAAGGTATCAGGAGGACTTCTTGGCGGCGGGCTTTTTCTTGGCTGCGGGCTTCTTTTTCGCAGCAGCCTTCTTTTTCTTCGACGGACCGGCCGCGCGGCGATCTGCGATCAGCTCGATTGCACGCTCCCACGTCAACGTCTCGACGTCGTCTCCCTTGCGCAGCGAGGCGTTGATCTCACCGTCGGTCACGTACGGACCGAAACGGCCGTCCTTCATCACGATCGGCTTCTCGCTAACCGGATCGGGCTTGTCAAACTCCTTCAGCGGCGGCTTGGCCTGACGTCCGTAGGTTTTCGGCTTGGAGTAGATCTCGCGAGCCTCGGCTTCGGTCAGCGTCAATAGCTGTTCCTCGCTCTCGATCGAACGCGAGTCCTTGCCCTTCTTCAGGTACGGGCCATAGCGACCGTTCTGAGCGGTGATCTCTTCGCCGTCCTCCCCGGTGCCGACGACACGAGGCAGCGAGAGCAACGTGACCGCCTCGTCCAGCGAAACAGTGTCGAGATCCATCGTCTTGAAGAGGCTGGCCGTCCGCGGCTTGGCAGACTTCGGCGAGCCCTCGGGCAGCGCCTCCGTTACATATGGGCCAAAGCGCCCGTTGCGCGCGGTGACGAGCAGGCCGGTTTCCGGGTGTGCACCCAACTCGCGCTCCATTCCGGCGGGCTTGCTCAGCAGCTCCTTCGCCATCTCCAGCGTCAGTTCATCCGGGGGCAGATCCTCGGGGACGTTTCCGCGCGTGGGAACCTCTTTGCCCTCGGCGTCCTTGACCATCGGTGGGCCTTCGACGTACGGGCCATAGCGACCGACGCGCACGTTGATGTCATCGCTGAGTTTGAAGGTGGCAAGTTCTCGAGCGTCGATCTCACCGAGGTCTTCCACCAAGCTCTTGAGGCCGGTGTTGTCGGGGCCGTCGCCGGTCCAGAAGCCCTGCAAAACGTTGATCCGTTGCTCGTCACCGTTGGCGATCTGGTCGAGCACGCCCTCCAGTTCGGCAGTGAAGTCGTAGTTGACCAGGCGGGAGAAGTGCTCCTCCATCAAGCGGGTCGCGCTGAAGGCGATCCACGCCGGTACCAGCGCGGTGCCCTTCTTGTAGACGTAGCCGCGGTCCTGGATCGTGCTGACAATCGAGGCGTACGTCGAGGGGCGACCGATGCCGCGCTCTTCGAGCTCCTTGATCAAACTGGCCTCGGTGTAGCGCGCAGGGGGTTTGGTCTCGTGCCCGACCGGAGCAAGAGAGTCGGCCGTCACCGCATCGCCTTCTTCGACGTTCGGCAACTTTGTCTGCGCGTCGTCGGTCTGGCCATCGCTGGTTTCCTTTTCTTCCACGTAGGCCTTGAGAAAACCGTGAAAGGTGATCGTGCGGCCGCTGGCACCGAATTCGGCTGCCGCGCCGTCGGTCGATGTTGCCGCGACGCGAATCGAAACCGTGTTGCCCTTTGCGTCCTTCATCTGCGAGGCGATCGTGCGCTTCCAGATCAATTTGTAGAGCTTCGCCTCGTCGCCGTTGAGACTGACTTGCTTGGGCGTACGAAAGCTCTCGCCCGCAGGGCGAATCGCCTCGTGTGCTTCCTGGGCGTTCGCCGAACCGCCGCTGTAGACGCGCGGCGCATCGGGCAGGAACTCAGCGCCATAGAGCTCCGTCACCTGCGAGCGGGCCGCGCGGACGGCGGTTTCCGAAAGCGTCACCGAGTCGGTACGCATATAAGTGATGTATCCGCCCTCGTACAGGCGCTGCGCGACCTGCATCGTGCGGGCCGGCGAAAATCCGAACTTACCCGACGCCTCGCGCTGCAGGGTGGTGGTTCTGAAAGGGGCGTAGGGCTTGCGGGTGTACGGCTTGGAGTCGACCGATTTGATGCTGAAGGGCTGGTCCTTCAACCCGTCTGTGAGCTTCTTCGCCGCATCCTCATCGAGGTGGGCTGCGTCATTCGACGTGAGCTTGCCGGAATTGTCGAAGTTCGATCCCGTGGCGACGCGCTTACCGTCGAGCAGCACCAGCTTCGCCGCGAACTTGCTCGGGTCGTGGCCCGCACCGGCGTCAAAAGTTGCTTCGAGATCCCAATAGGAGGCAGCGTTGAAGGCGATCCGTACGCGTTCGCGCTCGACGACCAGTCGCGTGGCAACTGACTGCACTCGACCGGCAGAAAGGCCGCTCATGACCTTCTTCCACAGAACCGGGCTGACTTCATACCCATAGAGACGGTCGAGGATGCGGCGGGTCTCTTGGGCGTCGACGAGATGCATGTCGACCTCGCGCGGATTCTCGATCGCGTGTTGCACAGCCGATTTGGTGATCTCGTTGAACACGATCCGCTTCACCGGCACCTTCGGCTTGAGCTCATCGAGCAAGTGCCATGCGATTGCCTCGCCTTCGCGGTCCTCATCGGTCGCGAGCACGAGCTCGTCGGCATCCTTCAGAAGCTTTTTCAGCTTGGCCATCTGCTTCTTCTTCTCGGCAGAGACCACGTAGATCGGCTCGAAGGACTCATCGACGTTCACGCCGAGGCGCGCCCATGGCTTGCCGGCATATGCCGCGGGAACCTCGTCTGCGCCGCGTGGCAGATCGCGGATGTGGCCGACCGAGGAATCGACGACGTACTCATCGCCGAGATATCCGGCGATGCTCTTGACCTTGTTCGGCGACTCGACAATTACGAGCTTGGACAAAACGAAAAACCTTTCCAGCGATCGTGCTCAGTTGCTTCCATGGACCGCCGCGGCACACCGTAGCGGCAGTTAAACGAAATCGTCACACCATGCAATCCAGAAGTGTGGATTATGTACCCATCACTTTCCAGCAAACACCACCTGCGTCAAATTCGGCCCAAAGTCCCGACGAGCAACTCCCGTGTCCCTGCCCGTCCGGTCGCCGATTTGACTCGAGGTGGTTCGTCTTCCAGTAGTGCAGAAACGCCGAGGTCCCGCCGTGCAGGGCGGGACCTCGGAGTGAAACTTGCTTGTTCGCGACGTGGCCCGTCAGGCGGCGACGGCGTCTTCGAGAATGTCGCGTACCTTGCTGGTGTCGACGCGGATCCCAGGACCCATCGTCGTCGTCAGAGTGATCGTGTGGAGGTACTTGCCCTTGGCCGATTGCGGCTTTGCACGCATGATCTCTTCCATCAAAGTCGCGTAGTTCTCGAGCAGCGCCTCCTCAGTGAAGGAGGCCTTACCGATCGTGCTGTGGACGATGCCCTGGCGGTCGGTGCGGTACTCGACCTTTCCGGCCTTCGCCTCTTCGACCGCCTGCTTGACGTTCGGTGTGACAGTGCCGACCTTCGGATTCGGCATCTTGCCCATCGGGCCGAGCACGCGGCCCAGTCCACCGACGACCGGCATCAGATCTGGTGTGGCGATGACCGTGTCGAAGTCCGTCAAGCCTTCCTCCATCTGCTTGGCGAGGTCCTCGGCACCGACGTAGTCGGCTCCGGCGGCTTCGGCGTCGGCGGCTGCGTCGCCTTTGGCGAACACGGCGATCTTGACTTCCTTGCCCAAGCCCTGTGGGAACGTGATCGTTCCGCGCAGCTGCTCCTCGGCGTGGCGCACGTTCAGCCCGGTGCGAATGTGCACCTCGACGGTCTCGTCAAACTTGGAACGCTGAAAGCTCTTGACGTGCGTGATCGCCTCGCGAGGGTCGTATTCCTTCTCACGGTTGATCGCGTTGTACTTCTCGTTGTAACCCTTGCCTCTAGCCATCTAGACCACATCCACTCCCATCGAACGAGCGGTGCCGGCGATGATTTTCGCCGCGGCATCGATGTCGTTCGCGTTTAGGTCTTGCATTTTCTTCTCCGCGATGTCGCGGATCTGGGACTCGGAAATCTCGCCGACCTTCTCGAGGTGCGGCACGCCAGAACCCTTCTGCAAATTGATTGCCTGCTTGATCAAAACTGCCGCGGGCGGCGTCTTGGTGATGAACGTGAACGAGCGATCCTCGTAGACGGTGATCTCGACGGGGATCGTCGTGCCGTTGTCCTGCTGCGTCTGCGCGTTGAACGCCTTGCAGAAGTCCATGATGTTGACGCCGTGCTGACCGAGCGCCGGGCCGACCGGCGGCGCCGGGTTGGCCTGTCCACCTGGGACCTGCAGCTTGATGAGTGTCATTACTTTCTTGGCCATTACGAAACTTTCTTGAAATGCTTGTTAGGAAGCAGGCTCTCTACGAGACCTTCTTCACCTGGTCGTATCCAACCTCAACCGGAGTCTCCCGGCCAAAGATCGAGACAAGTACTTTGAGTTTGTGCGCGTCTTCGTTGATTTCGGCGATCTCGCCAGAGAAATCTGAAAGTGGTCCGGAGACGACCTTAACCGTCTCGCCGATGCTGAACTGAGCGGCTGCCGGCTGCGCCTTGGCGGCACCGCCACCTGAGGCAGCGCCGCTTCCGGCGCCCGCAGTCGAAGATGCTGCAACATTGGCATTCGCCAGCAGGCGGTCGATCTCGCTCTGCGCAAGTGGCACCGGATCTGTCTGCGAACCGACGAAGCCCGTCACGCCTGGCGTGCCCTTGACCACGCCCCATGAGTCTTCGTTGAGCTCCATGTTCACGAGCAGGTAACCCGGCATCGTGCGGACTTCCTTCTCGACCTTCTGGTTGTCCTTGACCTCAGTCACGGTCTCCGTGGGAATCACGATGCGGCGAATCGCCGCGTTCTGCTTCATCGAGATGATGCGGTGTTCAAGGTTTTGCTTGACCTTGTTCTCATGACCGGAGTATGTGTTGATTGCGTACCAAGAAAACATCAGAGGGGGTCTTTCTAAAGGGGAGTGGCTGAAAGGGAATGGCTAGAAAAGGAGGAAGTCGACGACGCGGTTGGCGGCCCAGTCGATCACGCCGAGGTAGACACCGGCGATGATCACGAAGCCGATCACGATCGAGGTCATCGTCGTCATCTGCTTGCGGTCCGGCCACTGCACGCGACGCAATTCAGCCCACGACGAGCGCAGGAAGGTGCGCAGACGGCCCTTCTGCTTGGGCTCGTTGGTCTGGCCCTTCGTCTTGGACGGGCCTTCAGGCTTGAGCTTGGCAGTGCGCTTGATCTCTTCGGCGGCGTCGACCGAGGCGTTGGCCTGAACGGTGCCCTCGTTCTCGGGCGGTGCGCCCGCACCAGCTTCAACCGGCTGGCCGCCGGCCTTCTGCTGACGAGCCTCTTGGCGCGCCTTGCGCTGCTTCGCCTTTTTGCGGTTGCGAGCCACGAGGGACTACCTCGTCTCCTTGTGGGGAGTGTGGTTTCCGCACCAACGGCAGTACTTTTTCATCTCGATGCGGTCGGGGTTGTTCCGCTTCGATTTGTTTGTTTGGTAGTTGTGGCGCTTGCACTCTTCGCAAGCGAGCGTCACAGCGATTCTTACGTCTCCGCGTGCCATATCTCTTTAACTGTCGATGGATTGCCCCGTTCCAGCCTGGCCACCCCCGTTGGTCAATCCTTCGGTAAAAAGCACCGATCAGACCGACGAAAACTAATCGAGCGGGCAGTAATCGAACGGGCAAAGAAAAATCCCCCACCAGAAGGCGCGAGGATGCCGAAAGTTTAGCGCGTAGCGAGTCCAGGCCACGGGCCGAGCGTTGCACTGCTTTGTATAGCTCGCGATCGGCGTGGCTTTGTACGTCATATCGTACAAACGTATGTTACTATCGGCCTGACGATGACGCCACACGAATGGAACGCAACCGATTACGACGTCACCAACGCTGGCATCATCGAGCTCGGCCTGGAGGTGCTCGATCGGCTTGAGCTGACCGGCAACGAAACAGTCGTCGACGCCGGCTGCGGCACTGGAGTTCTCACCGAGAAACTGGTTGAACGCGTCCCCCACGGGCACGTCATCGGCGTCGACGCATCCCAGAAGATGGTCGAACAGGCCGAGCAGCGCTTCGCGGACAACGAGAACGTCGAAGTGATCCTCTGCGATCTGCTCGATCTCGACCTCGAAGGCAAGCTCGTCGACGCGATCTTCAGTACGGCGACCCTGCATTGGGTGCTGGACCACGAGCAGCTTTTTCGCAATTTCTACGGCGTTCTCAAGTCAGGCGGTCGACTCGTCGCCCAGTGCGGCGGCGACGGAAACATCGCCGAGATCCAGCGGGCTTACCTGGCGGTTGCCGGCGTCGAGCCGTTCGTCGATTTCGTAGGAGATTTCGTCCCGACGTTCTTCGCCGACCCCGATGACACCGAGCGACGTCTGTTGGATGCGGGCTTCCGGTCGGCGGACTGTTGGCTGGAGGATCGCCCGATCATCCCGGAGGACAAAGGCAAACACCTGCGCGAAATCGTCCTTGGTTCGCACATGCAACGCCTACCCGAAGAGCTCCAGGAATCGTTCGCCGAAACCGTCGAGCAGGTGTTGGGCGACTGGGAGAGCGTTGACTACGTGCGGCTGAACATCGACGCCGTTGCTTAGCCGCTACCGCCGCCTGAGGTGGTTGCGCACCGCCGCGAAGTGCGCGGCAAGCCCGATGCCCCAACCGAACAACACGAAGACGAACCACGGGTAGGAGGTGCCGTCGTTGAGCTGCCAAACCGTCGCCCAGATGACGATGATCAGCGCATTGACCGCGACGAACACGGTGGCGTGGATGTTGAACGCAGTGCGACTACCCGACTCGAGTTGACGTTGGCGCTTCTCTCGTTTGGCGTCCTTCTCCGCCTGTTCTGCGGCCTGCACGCGTTCAACGGCGCGAGCGAAGGGATCGTCGTTCATCGTTTGCTCCTCTGTTGCTTCTTTCGTTGTTTCGATGGATTGAGTTGTTCGATCTCGTCGGCCGCGCGGTCGAGAATTTCTGCGGCTGCAGCTGGGTCTACGCGACCATTCAACGGGGCGAGTCGCGCCTTGAAACTCGTCAGCGCGGACTCCAGCGATTCGCCATCGGCAAGGCGAACATTCAGGCGCAGTTCGACCAGCGCGAGCATTTCCGCTCTGTCGTCAAGCGCCTGCTCGCCAGACTTCGTGATCCGATAGACGGTCCTGCCTTCGACGGCCTCGCCGTCGATCAAACCCTCGGTTTGCAGTGCTTCGATCGCGGGATAGACGCTGCCTGGCGAGGCGCGGTAGCGCGGTCCGAACAGACGCGTCAATTCGGACATGATCTCGTAGCCGTGGCGCGGGTGCTGGGCGACCAGCGCCAGCAAGACGAGCGGCAGCTCTCCGTGTTTGAAAAATCGGCGCGACATGATGGTCCCCTAGGCGAGCTGGAACGCCTCGACGGGGCGCGGGAGGCCTTTCAGTTGCAGTTTTCCGAGCGACTGCGTCCGATCGAGGCGGGTCGCTTCGGAATGACGGTCGGCGAGTTCGCGAACTTGGGCGGAGACGATCGTCTCCCCTGCGCCGGCGCGGTCACAGAGTCGGCTTGCCACGATCACGGTCGTGCCGAAGTAGTCGCCGTGCTCGCGCAGCAGCTCCCCCGCGTGAACGCCAATGCGCAGGCCGAGATCGTCTTCGTCGACCGCCACCGCCAGCTGCATCTGCTGCGCGCAATCGAGTGCCGCTGCCGGATCCGCGAACAGCACCATCAGCCCGTCGCCGAGGTTCTTCACTTCGCGACCGCCATGGCCTTCGATCGTCTCTCTCAGCAGGTTGAAGTGCCGCTTGCGGCAGTCGTGCGCCGCCGCTTCGCCGAGCTCGGCGATCATCTGCGTCGACCCGACGATGTCGGTGAACATCACCGCGGCCGAACTCGGTACGCGGCCCCGCTGCTCAAGCGCGGCAAGTCCGGTGGTGGTGGCGTGGAAGTGCTCGACACCGTCCTTGAAGTCGCTTTCGACGAGACCCTCGGCCACAAGCGTTCGTAGACCTTGCTCCACGCGTTTCGCCACACGACGAGCCGGGTGCGTGCGACGCAGACGGCTGGTCAGCCGACGTTGCGTCGTGGTGCCGAAGCTGGTCAACTCGAGCAGTTCGGCGGCGTCTGGATTGCGAGAATCAGGCATGGTCGGCGAGTTACGAAACTCTTACGTAAGACTATACCGAAACTATTACGAAAGTAAACCGTGATTTCGCGCACACAGCGCGCCCGCTACTTTTCAGGCGACTATTTGAACCATGTTCAACAACTTCGAACGGGGAATTTCCATGTCCAGCAAGATCACGTCACTCGCCGGCCTCGGACTGGCAGCCACCGGCGCCGCGCACTTCGTCGCGCCGCAGTTGTTCGAGCCGATCACCAAACCGGTGTTCCCAGAGAACACCAGCACGTGGATCATGCGCAACGGGGCGTCAGAGCTGGCGATCGGTCTAGCCATAGCGGTTCCGGCGACGCGCAAGCTTGGCTTTGCAGGTCTCGCGGCGTATGGCGCGCATCTGGGTTCGCGCGCAGCCAGCGCAGCCTGAAAGAACTGTCAGGCGCTCAGCCAGATCGCCCCGTCGCGAAGCTCGACCGGGTAGGTCTTCAGCTTGCGCGCGCCGGTGGTCGACTTGATGGCGCCCGAAATCGGCTTGAAGGCACCCTGCGGACCGCGCACCATCTTGCCACTCCGCACATCGAACTTTGCATGATGCGCCGGGCATTCGAGACAGCCGTCGTCCTTGACTTCTCCTTTGCCGAGCGATGCGAACAGATGGCGACATTTGTTGGAAACGGCGAACGGCTTGCCGTCGCTGATGCCGACGGCGAGTGTGCCGTGAGGTGTGTCGTCCACGACGGTGACTTGGGACGCGCCGAGATCGTCGATCGAAACCAGACGTGATGTGAGTTCCTGGGATGTTGTCATTCGCGGAGTATCCCAGAACCCAAGCGTTGATCGTGTCGATCGCGATGTGACCGAGCAGGACCGGTTGACCGCCCGCCGTTTGGGGTATTCAGTTTCTATCTCTCGATACCCAAGATTCGCTTCAGTCGATTGCCAGTATCCGCCGATAGCTACACGGAGTTGGAGCTTGTGTGCGACTGAGTAGAAAATCCGACGACCCGCGACGAACTGCCGCTCGTATGAGCGAGCGGCGAACGTGGACGATTCGCGGCGCGTTCGTGGTGTTTTGGCTGGTCGCCGTCACGGGAATGTGGTTCTTCCTCTCAAGCGTGCGCGCCGACAGCGAGCGGGGATTGCAGGAACGAACCGACGCCCGCACGACATTGTCCGCTCGATTCGTCTCGGACTACATGCGCGAGGTCGAGCAGTTGCAGACGCAGCACGCCAAGGCCCAGCTTGCCACTCGCGCTCCCTCGTCGGCCAGTTTCGAACGCGTGGTGGCCGGGTTCGACAGCGATGCGGCGTTGCTGCTCGATGGTCGCGGCAAGGTGCTGGCAATCGCTCCCCGTTCACCAGGGCAGGTCGGCACGCAGATCGGCGACCAGTACGACCACCTGCGCGGGGCGATCAACGGATCGCCACGAATCTCTGACGTCGTTGAATCCGCCGTTCGCAATGATCCTGTGATCGCGGTCGCGGTGCCGTTCGAGAGCGCGGCGGGACGACGTGTGTTCAGTGTCGCCTACGACCCGATCAACACTCCACTTGGAACGCTGTTGAGAAACACGACCCCGATCACAGGCGCGCGCGTTGTACTGCTGGACAGCAAGAATCAGATAGTCGCGGCGAACTCAAGTCAGACCGAAACGCGTGACGACACCCGCATCTCTTCGACTCGCGCGGCCAGCAGCGGCGTCGTTGGCAGCAACTACTTCAGCGTCCAGCCGGTCCGCGGGACTCCATGGCGAATCGGGATCACAGTGCCAACCGCGGCGCTGTATGAACCACTTGCGCCCGGGTGGGTGTGGATTGCCGTTCTGGTGATGTTCAGCTTGATCCTGATGGCAACTCTGTGGTTGATCGACAGGCTCTCGGTGGGAAGGCGAAGGATGAGTCGCCTCGCCCATACCGACGAACTCACGCAGCTGCCCAATCGACTTGCAACCACCGGCGCGCTGGAACGCCGACTGAGCCTTGCCCTCGACGAGGACGCCGTCGCCGTGCTGATGATCGACGTCGACCATTTCAAGGCGATCAATGACGAGTTCGGCCATCACGTCGGAGACGCGGTGCTGCGACAAACCGCATCGCGAATGCGCGCGGCGTTGCGCGGTCAGGACGAACTCGGTCGCTGGGGCGGCGAAGAATTCTTGGCGGTCCTGTTTGGGGCCGGGCCGGACGAAGCGAAGCTGATTTGCGAACGCTTGCGCGAGGCCGTGGCCGCCATGCCGGTTGACTGTGATGGCGAGCGGGTGATCGTCACGGTCAGCGTCGGTTGCGCGCAGTGGGGCGGGGAGCAACTCGACGCCCTCGTCAACCGCGCCGATGCTGCGCTCTACGAAGCCAAGCGCGGCGGTCGCAACGTCGTTGCGGTTGCCTGAATCGATCGCAACGTCATCCTTCGACGAGCTCGGTGTTTTCGAGCCAGCTCAGTTCCAGCTGCTCGCGCCTGGAAGTCAGGTCGGCGAGTTCAGCCTGCAGGCCCGCGAGTTGTTCGTGGTCGCTGGCGTGTTCTTCCATCTCTGAGGCCAGTTCTCGCTCGCGCTCGTCCAACTTTTTCAATGATCGCTCGATCTTCACGAGTTCTTTGCGAGCTGCGTGAACCACGCCGCCGCTTGAACGTTTCGGCTTCGCGGACTTCGGCGCCCACTCGGATTCCAAGTCGTGCGCACCGTGGCGCTCCTCGATGTACTGGTCGATCCCGCGTGGCAGGTGGCGCAGTTTGCCGTCCCCCATCAATCCGTAGACGTTGTCGGTCACGCGTTCGACGAAGTAGCGGTCGTGGCTGACGACGATCAGCGTGCCTGGCCAGTTATCGAGGAGATCCTCGAGTGCGGTCAGCGTGTCGATGTCGAGATCGTTGGTCGGTTCGTCGAGCAGCAGCACGTTCGGTTCGCCCATCATCAAACGCATCAGCTGCAGGCGGCGACGCTCACCTCCGGAAAGCTTCTTCACCAGCGTGCGGCTGCGTCCGCCGCGAAAGCCGAAGCGATCGCAGAGCATCCCGGCCGTGATCTCGACCCCGTCGGAAAGGGTCGCCACGAGCTTCGCGTCTTCGAGCGCCTCGATCACCGAGAGTTCTTCGTTGACGTCGTCTGCCTCCTGCGTGAGCTTTGCCACGCGAATCGTCTGCCCGCGTTTTACGCTGCCGGTCTGCGGCTCGATGTCACCGTTGAGAAGTTGAATCAGCGTGGACTTGCCCGCACCGTTGACGCCAACGATCGCCGACCGGTCGCCAGGGCCGAGCCGCCAGGTGATGTGGTCGAAGAGCTTGCGGTCACCAAAGGCGAAGCTGACGTTGATCGCGTCGATCACGCGGTTGCCCAGGCGCGCGGTGGCGAACTTGAGCAGTTCGACCGGGTTGCGCGGCGGCGGCTCGTCGGCAATCAATTCGTTGGCGGCGTCGACGCGAAACTTCGGTTTGGTCGTGCGCGCCGGCGGTCCGCGCCTCAGCCAGGCGAGCTCCTTGCGGATCAGCGCACGGCGGCGAGTCTCGGAGGCCTCGTTCTGGCGGTCGCGTTCAGCCTTGGCGAGCACATACGCCGCGTAGCCGCCTTCGTATTGGTGCACGCGCTGGTCGGCGACCTCCCATGTCTGTTCGACGACGGCGTCGAGAAACCAGCGGTCGTGGGTCACTACTAACAGCGATCCAGAGCGCGCGTTCAGATGCGAGGCAAGCCAGTCCACCCCTTCAACGTCGAGGTGGTTGGTCGGTTCGTCAAGCAACAGCAGTTCCGGCCCATCGATCAGCACCTTCGCAAGTGCGATGCGACGTTTCTCGCCGCCGGAGAGCGGCCCGAGCTTTGTGTCGAAGCCATCAGGGAATCGGCCGACGTCGACGCCACCGAGCAGCCCGTCGAGAATGTCGCGAATCCTCGCCTCCCCCGCCCACTCATGATCTGCCATTTCGCCGATCAGAACTTCGCGAACGGTATGTTCGGCTGGGAGCAAGTCGCGTTGGTCGAGAAAGCCAACGGTCGTGGCACGGCTCCTGGTCACCTCGCCCCCGTCGGGATGCTCGACTCCGGAGATCAGCCTGAGCAGCGTCGTCTTGCCATCGCCGTTCGTGCCGACGATGCCGATCCGCTCGTCCGCGTTTACCCCGAGCGTGATGTCGGTCAGGATCGGGCGGCTGGAATACGACTTGCTGACGGTTTTCAGGTTTACGAGGTTGCGCGGTGCTGCCATCGAGCGGGATGGTTGCAGACTACTGCAGATCAATGCGAGTGGGTGGGCCCGGCCTCGACTTGAATGTCCCCCGGTAGACGGCTCGCCAACGCTGCAGCGATCGCCGTGGTTATCGGCACCGCCGCGATCAATCCGATCGAACCAACCAGCGTGCCGACGATCTGCTCGGCAACGGCCTCTGAGTTGAGCGCGTCGATCGGTCCGACGCCTCCGACCGAGAAGATCAACAACACGGGAAGCGACGCTCCAACGTACGCCAGCACGAGTGTGTTGACCGTCGCGGCGACGTGGTCGCGCCCTACATTGATCGCGCCGTCGTAGAGTCGTTTGAATCCCTGCATCGGGTCTGCGTTCCTTATCGCCATCACGGCAGAGGCCTGGCTGACGGTCAGATCATCGAGCACTCCGAGCGCGGCGATGATGATTCCTGCCAACACCAAACCACCGATCGAAAGGTCGGCGCTTGCCGATTGCAGAATCGTCGCCTCGTCAGAGGAGAATCCGGTGATGTTGCCGGCGCTGGTGAAGATCCACGCGAGGATCGCGGTGATCAGCAGGCTTGACGCTGTGCCAAGCGCCGCCGCGCGCGACGTAAGCCCGATGCCGTGGGTGAGGCCCAGCGTCACGATCATCACGGCGAACGACCCGACGATCGCCACCGCGAATGGCTCGCGCCCGTCGAGAATCGCCGGCACAATGAAGAACAGCACGATCGAAAGACTCGCGGCGAGACCGACCAGCGCCCGCAATCCTCTGAGGCGACCGAACGCGATCACGATCGCGGCGAAGATCAACGCCAGCAAAAAGATCGGCTGGCGACGCTCGAAGTCCACGAACGCGTAGTCGCCACCGCCGCTCGCCGAAACTCGGATCTTGTCGCCGACCGAAAGTGTTGGGTCATTCGCCGCTCCACCCAACCTGAGCTCAACTTCCCGGTCGGGTCCCGCGTCGAGCGTTGCACGAGCCACGATGCACCCTGATGCTCCCTCGAACACGCACGGTGCCTTTTCGACGGCAACCACGCTGGCCACGGTCGTATCCAGGCGAAGGCTCCCTTCGAGCTTGCTTTCTGATTCGCCCGATGGCCAAAGCAGAACCATCCCGACCACGGTGACCACGCAGAGCAGCGCGACCAGCACGTTTACGGCACGAGAAGTGTTCTGCCAGCTCATCGCCTCCTAGTTACCGCGACCGTCCTGCCTGTCCTGCATATGTTTTTGATAATCGTTCTCATTATCGTGTAAGGTCCCCCCATGCCCAAACAAAGAAATGCAAACGCCCCGCGATCGTCGCGACCAGCGCAGCCGCCGCGACGCGGTCGTAAGCCGTCCCTCGCGGAAGCCGCGGCCATCCACTACCTGAATCCCGAAAGCCTTCGGCGATTCCTGACCGAGCGCGGAAAGATCAAGTCGCGCGCGCAGACGGGACTGAACAAGCGCGACCAGGCGCGACTCGCCCGCGAAGTCAAGCGCGCCCGCGAGATCGCCCTTCTCCCTTACGTGGCCGAGCGAGCGCCGAGCGGTCGCGACTCTCACTGATCCCCAAGCGGAAGGAACTCCAATGCCCGAAAAGCTCCCTGTGACCGTGCTGTCCGGATTTCTCGGCGCCGGCAAAACAACTTTGCTGGAGAACATTCTCCGAAATCGCGAAGGCCGACGCGTCGCGGTGATCGTCAACGACAT
>JBMYXO010000049.1:0-251 GCA_049608465.1 Solirubrobacterales bacterium
AACTCGAACGCCCCGGGCACCTCAAACGTGTCGACGTTGGTCTCCGCCACACCGGCCTCCTTGAAGGCTGCCTTCGCCCCGGAGACCAGCCGCTCGGCGAGGTCTTCGTAGAAATTGCCGACAACAATGGCCCAGCGACCGGTCTCAGTGACATCGCTCATTGTTTCTCCTCTTTTGCGGCCGGAGTCGGCAGACCCTGCTGCTCACGATCGCGCTGATGCTCCTGTTGGATCATCTCCTCATCGAATGCG
>JBMYXO010000049.1:261-15242 GCA_049608465.1 Solirubrobacterales bacterium
GAGCATGTTCCATTCGGTCGCGCTTGGTGCGCAGGTAGTCGACGTTGTGCTCGTTCGGGTCCGCCTCGATCGGTACCTGCTCAGTGACTGACAATCCGTAGCCCTGAAGGCCGATGATCTTCTTGGGATTGTTGGTCATGATGCGGATGCTGGTCAGGCCGAGATCGACCAACATCTGAGCGCCGGTTCCGTAGTCACGCAGGTCGGCCGGCAGGCCGAGTTCGAGATTTGCTTCGACGGTGTCGCGGCCTTCGTCCTGCAGCGCATATGCCTTGAGCTTGTTCAGCAGGCCGATTCCGCGGCCCTCCTGGGCCAGGTAAAGCAACACGCCCTTGCCCTCACGTTCGATCTGAGCGAGCGCGAGGTGGAGCTGATTTCCGCAGTCGCAGCGCATCGAATGAAAGACATCGCCGGTCAGACATTCCGAGTGCACGCGCACGAGGACGTCCTGCTCCCCGTCGATTTCTCCCTTGACCAGTGCAACGTGGTGGCTGCCGTCGATGAGCGCGCGATAACCGACGACATTGAATTCACCGAACTCCGTCGGCATCTTGGCGTCGGCCACTCGCTCGACGAGCTTGTCGTGACGCCGGCGGTACTCGATCAACTGCGCCACGGTGATCATCTTCAGATCGTGCTTCTGTGAATAGTCGACGAGATCGTGGACGCGCGCCATCGTCCCGTCCTCGTTCATGATCTCGCAGATCACGCCCGCCGGCTGGAGGCCGGCGAGCCGCCCGAGGTCGACGGCCGCTTCGGTCTGACCGGTGCGTTCGAGCACCCCACCCGGCTTGGCCTTCAGCGGAAACACGTGGCCGGGCTGCACGAGATTGCGCGGACTCGAATCGGGACTGACCGCGACTTGAATGGTGTGTGCGCGATCGGCCGCGCTGATGCCGGTGGTGACGCCTTCACGCGCTTCGATTGACACTGTGAATGCGGTGCCGAACCCCGACTCATTCTTCAAGGCCATCAGGTTGAGGCCGAGCTCATCGCAGCGGTCGGGGCTCAGCGCGAGGCAGATCAGGCCGCGACCCTCTTTGGCCATGAAGTTGATCGCATCGGGAGTGGCGAATTCGGCAGCCAGCGTCAGGTCGCCCTCGTTTTCGCGGTCCTCGTCGTCACAGACGATGACCATCTTGCCTTGCTTGTAGTCCTCGAGGGCGTCCTCGATGGAGCTGAATGGGGAAGCGGAATCAGCCATTGATGAAGGTTCTTCTGGGGGTGTGCCGCAAAGACATCAGCGGTCTTGATCAGAGCAGACTTTGATCAACTGTTGGATGGATGGTGGAGCAGTCGCTCGACGTGCTTGGCCAGAATGTCGACCTCGAGGTTCACGCGCGACCCGGCTCGCAGATCTCCGAGGGTAGTGCGTTCGAGCGTTTCCGGGATGAGCGAGACCTCGATCCAATCATCTCCCACTCCGCTGACCGTGAGGCTCACGCCATCGACCGTGACTGACCCCTTTTCCACGGCATAACGAGCCAGGTCGTCGGGGAGGCTTACTCGAAGCACGCGCGAAAATCCCGCGTCTTCCGCGAGCGAAACCGTGCCGACGCCGTCGACGTGACCCTGAACGATGTGGCCGTCGAGTCGATCGCCGACCGCCAGCGGCAGTTCGAGATTCACGCCTGCGCCCGTTTTCAATTCGCCCAGCGCAGTCCGCGCAAGCGACTCGTTCATCACGTCCGCAAAGAACGCGTCTCCCTCGATCCGCGTGGCGGTCAGGCACGCGCCGTTGACCGCGATCGAGTCGCCAAGTTTCAGGCCGGTCGCCAGGGCCGTGCTGATTTTGAGCACCGCGCCTTCGGTCGAGGTGTCCACGTTGGCCACCCGACCGGTCTCTTCGATCAATCCCGTGAACATCGTTCGAGGATATGTGACCGGCAGTCAGTGGGCCTGCGCCGAAACGATTCCGGGACGGACTTCGTTGAGTACCTCCAGCACCCGCTCCAGTTCCATGGACTTTGCTGAAACAAGCGATATTTCGCTTGGCGATGCGTTCGTCGAGATCCGCAGCGTGCCGGTTCTGTCGTCGGGCGTCACGGTGCGCAGGTCCTGATATGCGAGTCGCCTTGGTCGGCGGACACCGAAGATCGAAACGTCGACCACGTAGAGCTTCAGATCGGTGAAGATCAGCAACAGCGGACTTCGCAACAGACTCGCACGCACAGCTCGACGCGCGCCGAGCTCTGCCAGAACTGTCTCCTGAGGGTCGAGCTGGTCCTCTGCCAAGCGTCGACTGAAAACAATCTGCCCGCAGCGCAAGGCGATCAGCGTGAGCACGATCGCGATCACCCCAATCGCGACCGCTATCGCGACGTCGAGAAACAAATAAGCCAGCACGGCCGCGGCAAGGGCAACGTCGGAAATGACGTAGGCGATGACAGCCGCGCGTCCGAAATTGCTGAAGACTGCAGAGCCGCTGAAGAGGGCCGACGGGTCGATCGACGGCCCGGACGCCCTGCCGTCCAAAGGCTTACCACTCACGCATCCAGGCGGTGATCAACAAGTCATCACCGATGCGGTCGCTCTGCATGCGCAGCGCTCGATACGCGTCGGCGACCTGTTCAACGCCAGAACCACCGACGGCGGAACGAGCCTGTTTCCCCCCGAGCACCATCGGCGCCAGAAACAGCGTCAGCCAGTCGACTTCTCCGGCCTCGAAGAACGCCCCTGCAAGGTGCGGACCGCCCTCGAGCAGAAGCGACTGAATCTCGCGAGACCCGAGTTCGTTGAGTGCCGAGACGACGCGCGCAGATTCATTCTCACCGCTCGCAACCACCACCTCGACGCCAGCGGCCTCCAGTGGAGCCAGCGCCTCGCGCGGCGCGGCGCGAGAGGCGATCAAGATCACCGGAACTTCCCGCGCACTCGCCACCAATGCGCTGTCGAGTGGCAGCCTTGCCTCCGAGTCGAACACGACGCGCGTCGGTTGGCGATCGAGCGGCAGGCCTTCGCCGCGAACGGTCAACATCGGGTCGTCCGCCATCGCAGTACCGATGCCGACGGCGATCGCGTCGGCCTCGGCACGAAATCGATGTGCGAGTTCGCGGCTCGTTTCGGAGGAGATCCACTGTGAATCGCCGGTTGACGTCGCAACCTTGCCGTCCAGTGTCTGTGCGGATTTGAAAAGCACGTGCGGGCGACCGGTCTTGGAATGCTTGCGGAACGGCTGATTGATCATCCGCGCCTTTGCGGCGATCTCGCCCTGCGCGGCAACGACTTCGATGCCCTCGTCACGCATCATCCCCGGCCCGCGACCCGACGCTTTCTCGGTGGGGTCGTCCGAAGCAAAAACCACTCGCGCGAGGCCGGCCTCAACGATCGCATCGGTACAGGGCGGCTGTTTGCCGGTGTGCGCGCACGGCTCGAGCGAGACGAAGATCGTGCCGCCGGTCGTGTCTTTGCTGCACGATTCGATCGCCACGCGTTCGGCGTGCAGAGCGCCATATTCGTGGTGATATCCCTCGCCGATCACTTCACCGTCCGCGGAGACGACCACTGCGCCCACGACGGGATTGGGACTGGTTCGTCCCCGACCCCGTTCGGCGAGTTCAAGCGTGCGTTCGAGGTGCGAAACCTCTTGATCTGTGAGCAATGCAGTATTCAAAACGTGGCGACGAGCAGTTCGTCAGCGATCGACGGTGAACTGTCGCCTACCCGAGGGTAGTCCCAGAATGATCCCGCATGCCACCGCCCATCGGCACTATTGAGCATCGGTAACAGGATAAGATCGCTGGTCTGCGCTGCGGACGCACTCGCGCGCAGACTCGGTTCCTGCGGACGGGCAGTGACTGTCCACATGAGCCGATTCGTCACGCCCATTCCTTACGCATGCGCACGCGCGGCGCGAAAGACTTTCAATTCAGATGAAGCTGATCATCCAAATCCCATGCTTGAACGAGGAAGAAACCCTGCCGGCGACGCTCGCCGACCTGCCGCGTGACGTCGACGGCTTCGACGTCGTCGAGTGGTTGATGATCGATGACGGTTCGACCGACGAGACCGTTCGCGTAGCTCGTGAGAACGGCATCGACCACATCGTCAAACTGACCAACAACAAAGGCTTGGCAGTCGCGTTTCAAGCTGGCCTCGACGCCTGTCTCAAACTCGGCGCAGACGTCATCGTCAACACCGACGCCGACAACCAATACCGCGCAGACGACATCGGCGCGCTCACAGCGCCGATCGTCGCAGGAGAGGCCGACATGGTCGTCGGCGACCGCCAGGTCCACACGATCGAACACTTCTCGCCGCTGAAGAAGCGCCTGCAAAAGCTCGGCAGCGCGGTGGTGCGACGCGCCTCGAACACAAGCGTCGAGGACACCACGTCGGGTTTCAGGGCCTACAACCGCGAGGCTGCAATTCGGATGCAGGTCGTTTCTCGCTTCACCTACACACTCGAGACGATCATCCTCGCCGGAAAGACTCTGATCGCCACCACGCACGTACCGATTCGAACCAACGAAAAGACGCGCGAATCGCGACTTTTCCCTTCGATGTGGGCCTACATCCGCCGCAACACCGTCTCGATCGGTCGCATCTACGCGATGTATGAACCACTCCGTGTGTTCATGACCGCCGCCGCAGTGTGTGGTTTGGCGGCCCTGCTGATCTGGACCCGCTTTGCCTACTTCTACTTAAATGGCGAAGGAGCAGGCCACGTTCAGTCGTTGATCCTCGGCGCCGTGCTGTTCAACGCCGCCCTCTTGCTTGCGGCGCTCGGCGTGATCGGCGATCTGCTCGCCGCACAACGCACGCTCACCCAGAGACTCCTGGAGACGTCCCGCCGCATTGAATTGAACCTCGGTGTCGAGCCGTCGCACTACGAGCCGGGCTCACCCAGCAGCTCACGCCACAAGACCACCGGCGCAGACTCCGCCGGCGCCACCGGAAAGACCGAAGAACGAGAGGCTTTGAAACTTTGACCGACTCAACACAATCCGAAACGCAGTCTGCCGACGCCCAGCTCTCAGATTCGCGACTCGCCGAAGCAGCAACTCACGTCGGCAAGACCCACCTTGACGACCTACACACCGCCGCCAAACCCGGCGACGCCAGTGCAGATGCGGTGGTCACCGGCAACACCTACGACAAGTACGGCTCGAAGAACCCGCTGGTACGCCGGATGATGGACAACTTCGAAGGCACGCTCGATGAACTGTTCGATCGCGCCGCGCCGAACTCGATCCTCGACGTCGGTTGTGGTGAAGGCGTGTTGACCCATCAATGGGCCGAAAAGCTCGGCGACGGTCGAATCGTCGGGATCGACCTCGACGAACCAGAGCTGCAGTCCGCCTGGCAGCACCGCCAGCGCCCCAACCTCGAGTATCGCGTGCTCGAAGCGACCAAGTTGCCGTTCGCCGACGGCGAGTTCGAAGTTGCGACAGCGATCGAAGTACTCGAACACGTGCCCGAACCAGCGAGCACGATTGCCGAGATGGCTCGAGTGGCGGAGAAGTTCATGCTTGTGTCGGTTCCCCGAGAACCCCTGTGGCGAGCGCTGAACATGGCCCGCGGTAGCTACTTGAAAGATCTCGGCAACACCCCCGGTCACGTCAACCACTGGTCCAAGCGCGCATTCGTCAAGGAACTCTCTGCGGTCGGCAGTGTTGTCGAGGCACGCTCGCCGTTCCCGTGGACGATGCTCTTGGTGGATGTCCGCAAGTAACAACGGTTAGGCGGCGTCAATCGTGAACTCGCGCGAAACCGGCGCGAACGCCGTTGCAACTGGATCGAAGACGTCCGACTACGGACGCGGCGCAGCTCTGTTGACGGTCGGAATCGGTGTGACCGGCCTGGTGACGTTCGCGTACCTGTCGTTCGCCTCACACACGCTCTCGAAGGAGCAATACGGCCAGATCGGACTGCTCTGGTCGGCGGTCTTTCTGATCACGCCGATCTTCTATCGCCCGGTCGAGCAGCTGCTGGCACGGACGATCGCCGAGCGCCGAGCGCGCGATCAGTCGCTCGCGGGGCCGCTGAAGATTGCGGCAGCCATCCAGTTGGCACTCGGTCTCGCATTTGCCGTTCTGGCGTTGGTCTTTCAGGACAGGTTGATCGATGACCTTTTCGACGGCAGCTCGACGCTCTATTGGATCATGTTCAGCGCGGTTCTGGCGTATGCCGTCAGCTACTTCGGCCGCGGCCTGCTGGCCGGCAACCAGCGATTCGGGTTGTATGGATTGCTGGTGCTGATCGAGGCGAGCGTTCGATTCATGTTTCCGGTCGCGGTTGTGTTGGGTCTGTTGTCCGGGCAGAACGCAATCGCGCTCGGAATCCTCGCCGGACCGGTGATCAGCCTCTTTGTGGTGCCGCTGGCACTGATGGGTCGTCAGCGCGCGGCGCGTGCGGCGACGTCGGACAGGCGATCGGCGGCAGAGATCGTCGAGGACGTCAGCGAAGAGATGGAGACGTTGGACGTCGCCTCCGGCGCGATCGACGTCGAGCGCGGTGAGTTCACCATGAGCGAGGGCGGCGGATTCGCACTCGCCGCGCTGGTGATCATGGCCTGCGAGCAGGCGATCCTCAACGCCGCCCCCTTCATCGCCAATTCAACCGCGGGTGGCGCCGCGGCGGCGGCGGCAGTGATCAACATCCTGGTGATCGCCCGCGCGCCGATGCAGCTGTTTCAGTCCGTCGCGACGAGCCTGCTTCCCCACCTGTCAAAACTTCGCGCGGCCGACGACTACGGCGAGTACCGAAAGAGCGTTCGCGTGACGCTGCTGGCGATCGGCGGCGTGGCCGTGGTCGGCGCATTGGTGATGCTGATCTGCGGTCCCTGGTTGATGAAGCTCGTGTTCGGATCGCAGTACGAGTACGGGCGCCTGGGATTGATCGCCATCACCGTGGGCATGGGCGTCTACCTGTGCGCGGCGACACTGAACCAGACTGCATTGGCCGCCAAACGGACCGGCGCCGCGGTTGCGTGCTGGCTCACGGCGACGATCGCATTTCTTGCCTGGATGCTCTCTCCGATTGTTGAGGACCCGTTGACGCGAGTCGAGATCGGCTATCCGGCGTCGTCGCTGATTCTGTTCACCCTGTTGTTCCTGCTCTATCAGCGGACGACACCGCGGGCGTGATTCAGCTGGGCTGAATCGCCCGATCAACCGTTCGCGGCGGCAGTAGCGATCGCCGCAAAAGCAGCCGCTGGATCGGCCGCCCCGAACACCGCAGACCCGGCCACGAGCAGATTCGCTCCTGCCCCAGCGACCTTCGGCGCCGTCGTCTCATCCACCCCACCATCAACCTCAAGCGCAACGCCTTCTGGCAGCAACGCGCGCATTGCGGCGAGCTTGTCGATCGACGCGGGTATGAATGGCTGGCCACCCCACCCCGGGTTCACGCTCATGCACAGCGCGTAGTCGATCTCGCCAACTGCGGCGCCGACCGCAGCGACCGGCGTGCCGGGATTGATCACGAGCCCGGCCAATGCTCCGCCTTCGCGGATCTGGCTGGCCACGCGATTGACGTGAGGCGTTGCCTCGACGTGGAACGAAACCGCGTCGGCTCCTGCCGATGTGAAGTTGTCGACCTGTCGATCGGGTTGCTCGATCATCAAGTGCACGTCGAGCACGCCTCCGGCATCGTGCACTTGATCCGCAAGCGCAGAAACGATCAACGGCCCGATCGTGATCGGCGGCACGAAGTGGCCATCCATCACGTCGACGTGAATGACCTTGGCACCAGCGGCCATCACCTCGGCAACCTGTTCTCCGAGCTTCGCGAAGTCCGACGAGAGGATCGAGGGCAGCACCTCGACGCCGGCGAACAACTCGCTGGCGCGACTGTTGGCAGACGCACTCAAATCTCTGTGAGCATCCAGGCACCGCAGGAGGAGCAATGCAGGTCGGACGTGTGTGACATACGCGCAATCGTGCCGTGCGCCCCGCAGTCCGGACAAGCCGACATCAGTTCGTAGCGGTGAAGGCAGTTCACGCAGCGGTAGCGCCCGGGCAGGTTGCTGGTTGCACGCAACCACGGCTCGTTGCAGCTCGGACACTGCATACCGACCTCGAACGCGGATTTCTTTGCTGCTTCGCCTTCCATCCCAACCGATTCCATATTGACTGCCTAACCCCGTGAGTTCACGCGAGTTGCGGCACGTCGTTGCCGCGAAGATAGCTTTCGACGTCCATCGTCTTCCCGCCTGCCGGTTTCACCTGTAGCAATTCAATCGCACCATCGCTTGCGCCGACCAGCAATCGCCCGTCGAGTTCGACTGCCTCGCCGCTCGGGACCGGCGCGTCGGCGAGTCGCGCGTCTTCGACTCTCAGCGGGCCGCCATCGACGGTCGGTAGCACTGCGCCCACGTGTGGGGTCAGCGCGCGTATCGTCGCGATCATCGCACCTGCCGTGGTCGAACTCGGCTTCAACACCCGATCGTCACGCTCGATCTTTTCGGCATATGTCACTGCCGCTTCGCCCTCCAGTTCATCTTGGTCGGTCCAGGCGATCGTGCCCGATTCATGGGCATCGAGCGCTTTGACCAGCATTTCGCCGCCGAGATCGGCCAGTTCAGAGGCAAGGTCTCCGTAGTTGCGGTCACCGACCGGTACTGCCTGCTGTGCGCAGACGGGACCGGCGTCGAGTGCCTCGACGAGCCTCATGATCGACACGCCGGTCTGCTGGTCGCAGTTCGCGATGGCACGCTCGATCGGCGCCGCGCCGCGCCATCGCGGGAGCAGCGACGGATGCACGTTGAAGATCGGCCATGCAGAAAGCAGCGGTTCTTTTACGATCGCCCCGTAAGCGCAAACTGTGAGCGCTGTCGGCTCGCTCACGCGGATACGTTCAACCGACTCCGCGTCGTTCACATCGGCCGGCTGAAAGCACTCGATGCCGAGCGCGTCGGCCGCCTCCGCGACCGGCGGATCATGGAGCGATCTACCTCTGCCCTTCGGCCTGGCCGGTCTCGTAACCACGAGCGCCGGCCGGTGTGTTGAGCCAGCGAGCCGCTCCAGCACGCTGGCGGCGAACTCTGAGGTACCTAGGTAGACGTTTCGCAACGAGCCAGGTGCTCGATCAGGCGGCGTAGCCGACCTGGTCCTCTGCCTCTCGCAGTCCGCGCAGGGCGGCCTTGCGTTGGTCCTTGCTTGCGCGGTCGAGAATCAAAATGCCGTCGAGATGATCCATCTCGTGCTGAATGACTCGTGCGTTCAGGCCGGACGCCTCGATCCGCACGCGGTCACCGGAGGCGTCCTGCCCAGTCACGCGCACGTGAATCGGTCGATCCACGTCCACCTGCACATTGGCGAGACTCAAACAGCCCTCCTCGAACGACTCCGAATCTTCGGACGACCATTCGATCTCCGGATTCGCGAGCACGACCGGCGAGATGTCGCCGACGCGGTAGACGAGCAGGCGATTCGAAACGCCGATCTGCGGCGCCGCGAGGCCGATTCCGAAGGCTTCGTCCATCAGGCGAATCATCCGCTCCGCCTGCGCCTTGACGTTTTCGTCGAACACCTCGATCGGACGGGTGTCGCTGCGCAGCACCGGGTCGCCGAATTGACGAACCTGCGTCAGCGCGGCGCGGCGCATGGCCAAGTCTTCTGAGGAAACACCGGCATCTTCGAGCTTCTTTTCTGCGTCTACCGGTTGGCTGCTGCTGTCCGAGGTCGGGCTCATCGCCAGATGTTAATTGAAAACTGGTCGCAATGCGCCCGACCGCAGAAAAGGTCGACCGATCACTGCGGATCGACGTCGACCGAAAACTTCACTTCGCGCCCTGCGGGCGAGGACGAAACGAGTTCGACGGCCTCACGAACGGCCGTGACGGCCCCGCCGCGATCGAGCGACTTGATTTCGATCTGGAAGCGCTCAAGGCCCTTGCGCTTGAACAGCGGTGCCGGGCCGAGCATCCTGCCGTCGTGCACCTCGATCGCGCGCATCAGCGCGTCTGCGGCGGCTTGCGCGCGAGTGTGATCCGGCGATGCAGTCTGAAGTTTGATGATGTGCGAGTACGGCGGGTACCCAAACGCCTCGCGCCGCGCGAGCTCCTCTTCGACGAATCCCGACGCGTCGTGTCTGGCCGCGAACCGCAGAGCGCGGGCGTCGGGCGTCGCGGTCTGCACGATCACCTTGCCTTCACGTGAGCCGCGGCCACTCCGACCAGCGAGTTGCGCCACCAAGGCGAACGTGCGCTCCTCGGCACGAAAATCGGGAAAATTGAGCGTCGAATCGGCGTCGACGACCACGCCGAGGGTGACGTCGGGAAAATCGTGACCCTTCGCGACCATCTGTGTTCCGACCAGCACGCCCGACGTCGCATCTTCGAAGCGGCCGAGCACGGATGCCACACCTTCGCGACCTGCCGTGTCCGCATCGAGCCTGAAAACCTCCAGCGATCCAGCCAGCGCATCTCGCAGTTCGTGCTCGAGTCGCTCGGTGCCCGAGCCGTGACGGGCGATCGACGCGGAATCGCAGTCCGGACAGTGCTCCGGCACGCGTTCGCGGTGACCACAGTGGTGGCAACTGACCTCGGACCGCTGCATGTGCAACACGAGCGTGACGTCACAGTTTGGACAGATCCATGCACGACCGCAGCTCTGACACGTGAGGTAGTTCGACCAGCCACGGCGATTGAGCAGAACGATCGCCTTCTCGCCCCGGGCCGCAACCGACGCAAGCGCGGCGCTGGTCTGTGGATGCAACGCGTTGCGCTGGCCGGTCATGTCGACCAACGAAACCGGCGGTAGCGCACTTCCGTCCACGCGCTGAGGCAGGTCGATTCGGCGCGACCGTTGCCAACTCTCCGCACGCGGCGTGGCACTCCCACTCAAAAGCACTGCCTGCTCGACGATCGCGCGCCGCAATGCCACCTCGCGCGCGTCGTAGCGTGGGTCGCCGTCCTGTTTGTACGACGCGTCGTGCTCTTCGTCGACGATCAGCAATCCGAGGTCCTTGACGGGTGCGAACACTGCCGAGCGAGGTCCAATCGCGATCGTCGCCTCGCCGCGCTGTAGCCGCAGCCATTCGTCGTGCCGCTCGCCCGGCGACAGCTGTGAATGCAGCACGGCGACACGGTCTTTGAAGCGAGCAGAGAAGCGCGTCAGTACCTGCGGCGTAAGGGCGATCTCGGGCACCATAACGATCACGCCGTTCCCGCGCTCGATCGCAGCCTCAGCCGCGCCCAGATAGATCTCCGTCTTGCCACTTCCCGTGACGCCGTGCAGCAGAAGATCCTCGTGGCCTTGATCCAAGGCGTCGACGATCTGCGTGAGTGCAGCAGTTTGATCGGCGGTCAATTCAGGACGTTCGACCAAATTTCCGATTGCCGTTGACTTCGGTACGCGACGCTGCTCGCGGGTGTCGATCACTACCAGCTCACGACCTTCGAGGCGTCGCAGCGCTGCAATCGACGAGCCGATCGAGTCCTCTGCCCTTGCTGTGGCAATGCCCCCGGGGTTTGCCGCGAGTCCTTCGAGCGCCCGGCGCTGCGAATCGGTCAGTCTTACCTCCTCGCTGGCCAGCGCAGACATCCCGGCGTCAGTGATTGTCGCGTAGTAGGCGGTCTTCGGTTTGCCGGATTTCGCAGACGCTCCGGTGCCGGTGCCAGGCGGCGTAACCAGCGCCAGACCGCGCGCCGGTGTCGAGCAGTACTGATCTGCCACCCACAGGCCCAGTTCAACCAGCCGCGGAGGCACCCCGGAATCGAGCACCTTGATCGGTTCGGCAAGTTTCTCGTCCGGCAGATCGCTTGACGCGGCCATCGCGGTCACAACCCCGAGGATCTTGCGGCGAGCGAATGGAACGAGCAGCACCGAGCCCACCCCGACGCTGCCCTGCATCGTCGCGGCCAGCCGATAATCGAACGGACCGCGCAGCGCACGCGCCGTGGTCAACGGCTCGACTTTGGCGATTGCGGTCACCGCCCGAGGTTAGGTGCGGGTGCGGACCGTGAAAACGCGGGCACCGAAATGACGAAGGCGCCACGCGGGCGCCTTCGTCGAGAGAGCTTTCGCGCGAAGCTGACTATGCACCGACACCAGCGGTCAAGCCAGCTGCCTCGGCGAGCGCGGCGGCCTTGTCGGTGTTCTCCCATGTGAAGTCAGAGTCATCGCGACCGAAGTGACCGTACGCGGATGTCTTTCCATAGATCGGACGGTGCAGGTCGAGGTACTCGCGGAAGGCACCGGGGCGAAGGTCGAAGTTGTCGACGACGAGTTGGTGGAGCTGTCCGCGGCCAATCTTCTCAGTGCCGAAAGTCTCGATCGAGATGCTGACCGGTTCGGCCTTGCCGATGGCGTATGCAACCTGAACTTCGGCACGCTCGGCCAATCCGGCAGCAACGATGTTCTTGGCCACGTAGCGCGCGGCGTATGCGGCCGAGCGGTCGACCTTGGACGGATCCTTACCGCTGAAGGCACCGCCGCCGTGACGACCCATGCCGCCGTAGGTGTCGACGATGATCTTGCGACCGGTCAGACCGGCGTCGCCCATCGGACCGCCGATCACGAAATTGCCGGTCGGGTTGACCAGAAAACGGGTCAGCAGATCTGCCTCGTCGTAGAGGTCGGCCGGAAGGATCGGCTTGACGACGTGCTCCCAGAGGTCGGCCTTGATCTGGTCGACCGTGTAGCCGTCTTCATGCTGGGTGCTGATCAGCAGCTGCTCGATGGCGACAGGCTTGCCGTCGCGGTAGCGAACCGATACTTGCGTCTTGGCGTCGGGGCGGAAATACGGGACGGTGCCGTCCTTGCGCACCTGCGCGTGACGCGCGGCGAGCTTGTGCGCGAGCGAGATCGGCAGCGGCATCAGTTCTTCAGTCTCGTTGCTCGCGTATCCGAACATCATTCCCTGGTCGCCTGCACCCGCAACGTGCTTCTCGTCGTCCGAACCGCCTTCGCGGACTTCGATCCCGGTGTCGACGCCCTGTGCGATATCCGGCGACTGTTTGTCCAGGGTGACCATCACTGCGCAGGTGTTCGCGTCGAATCCTTTGTCCGAGTGGTCGTAGCCGATTTCCAGCACAGTCTTTCGGGCGAGCTCCTGGACGTCGAAGTTGGCGGTCGTGCTGATCTCGCCGCCGACGACGATCAATCCCGTGGTGACAAAGGTTTCGCAGGCAACACGACCCGCAGGGTCCTGCGCCATGACCGCGTCGAGCACGGCGTCAGAGATTGCGTCGGCAATCTTGTCTGGGTGACCCTCAGAGACGGACTCCGAGGTGAAGAGGTATTCGTTGTCGGCAAACTCGTTGATGCTCATGCTTGGGGATTACTCCAGATCGAGTAGAACTTTTCGAGGACGTGCTGCAGAACAGCCGTGCTGGGAACGAATGCGGTGGAATTGGAAGCTTCGAACGCCGCGATGTCGTGACGCTGAATAGTAGCCACCGACCTTCAAATACATCGTATATCAGACTGATTGAGTCGTGTTTACGCCGACTCGCGAGGCTCCCAGCGAAACTTCAGCGAGGCAAAGACCAGCCCGATCGCGCCCCAAACGATCACGTTGAGCAGGTCGTTGAAGTGAATCGCGATCCCCTCTGCGTTGGGGCTGAAAGATTCGAACAGACATGCGCCCAAGTGATAGATCGGGAAGATCTGACCGATCTCGCGAAGTATGTCCGGCAGGTTGGAGGCGTTGCCGAACACGCCGGAAATGAAGTAGAGCGGCAGCACGATCATGTTCGTGATCGCCGGTGCTGCAGCCTGGTTCGGAATGAATACGGTCAGCGCGAACCCGAGCGCGCAGAAGGCGATCGAGCCGACGATCGTGGCGATTGCGACGCCGATCAAACGCGTACCCGTGATGTCGACGTCGTAGGCAAGCTTTCCGGCAAGCATGATCACGACGGCGATCAAGCCGGCATTGACCGCGGCGCTGGCGGTGCGCGCCGACACGAACACGCTGGTCGGCAACGGCGTGCCGCGCATCCGCTTGAGCACCCCCATCTCGCGTTGGAAGGTGATCGTCATCGCAATGTTCACGAACGTTGCGCTGACGATTCCGAGCGCCATGATCGCCGGCACCAGATACTGATCGCCGAGCAGGTCATAGATCGGGTCGCGATCGGAGCCGCTGCCGAACACCGCCCCGAGAAGAAACAGGAAGATCAGCGGCAGGGCGACCGAGAAAAAGACGGAGGCGGGGTTGCGCCAGAACAGTTTTTGGTCGTAGCGGAACTGATGGGCGAAGAGTCGCAAGAGCTTCACTGCGCGTCTTCTCCGTTGTTCGAGGTCAGCTGGAGGTAGATGTCCTCAAGCGAAGGGCGCGTGACCTTCAGGTCCAGCAGTTCAGTGCCGCGGTCGACGGCCCAAGTCGTGATCTCGTGCAGGGCGCGCGTGACGTTCTCGGCGTCGAGCGAAACTCTGCCATCTGCCTCGACCGAGGCTCGGAATGCCGGCGGCAGGTCTGACGGCGCAATCCGCGGCTCCAGGCGAAAGCTGATGCGGGTCGGCAGCTTGTCGCGTCCGCCGATCTCCTCCGGAGTGCCCTGCGCGACGATCTCGCCTGCTGCGAAGACCGCGACGCGGTCAGCCAGCTGCTGGGCCTCCTCCATGTAGTGCGTCGTCAACACGATCGTCTTGCCCAGCTCGCGCATCGAAGAAATCGCGGCCCACGCCTCGCGACGGGCCTCCGGGTCAAAGCCGGTCGTGGGCTCGTCGAGGAAGATCAGGTCCGGGTCGCCGATCAACGCCATTGCCACGTCCAGCCGACGTTTTTGACCACCGGAAAGCCGCCCGGCGCGTGCGTCTGCCTTTTCGCTCAGGCCCGTCAGCTCAATCGTCTCCTCGACCGGACGCGAGCGGCGGTAGTAGCCGGCATACATCTCCAGCGTTTCACGAACCGTGAGCTGTGGCAACATTTCGCAGTCCTGTAGAACGATGCCGATCTGCTCGCGCCAGGCTCGCGTCGGCATACTGGGATCGACGCCAAGTACGTCAACGTTGCCTTCGCTGCGGTCGCGGTAGCCCTCGAGGATCTCCACGGTGGTCGTCTTTCCGGCACCGTTGGGCCCGAGGATC
>JBMYXO010000050.1:0-15060 GCA_049608465.1 Solirubrobacterales bacterium
CCGGCGACGGCATCGAGGCCGGCTCGCGTCTGTGGCGATCGCGTTCACGCCGTCGCCACCGGCAGCGCGGTCAATCAACAGCCGTCGTCAGTACTTCGATTCGAGTCCTTCGATCAGTTCTGGATCGTGCCCCGGAATCACCAGTGCGCTCGGTGTCATCTGCGCGTATGCCCGCATCTCTCGAACCGAACGTCGATAGTTGTGTTCATCGGCCATGATCATCGGCTCATCGCCGCGATCCAGAGCGCGTCGGGTGTACACCGCGTCGCCGCACAACAGCGCCTCGCGGTCATTCAGCCGAACGACCACCGATTGATGGCCACTCGTGTGCCCGGGTGTTGAGACGAGAACGATCGAACCGTCTCCGAACAGATCGAAGGATCGCCCGAACGACGCGAACGAGTTGATCGCCGTGGCTTCGTAGTCGACGAGCCGGTAGTCGTGCGCCTGGTCGAACTGCCGTTTGAGGTAACCACGGGCGAGACCTTTTGGTTTGTGCGCAGAGCGCCACTCGTCCTTGCTCACGACCACGGTGGCGTCGAGCAGATCGGCAAGCCCGCCGGCATGGTCAAAGTGCAGGTGCGTCATCACCACCACTTCGATTTCATCGCGTTCGATGTTCAGCTCGCGCAGACGCGCGGCCAGTGGTTGACTCTCGTCGGCACGCACGGCGAAGAGCTGGGCTGCAAAGCGGCCGAGTGCGGCTTTCGGATCGTGGGCGACCGCAGTCGGCAGACCCGTGTCGATCAATACCCGCCCGGCCGTCGGGTGCTCGAGCAAGAAAACCGGACACGGCACCCACGTCTCGATCTTCTTCACTGCACCATCGCGCAGCGAGCGGACCTTGTTCAGGGTTCGATCTTCGCGGTGGAGATATCCACGCGGCGCACCCATCTCGCCGGTCACGAATGGCCGCATCGTGACCGACGCGCCCTTGGATCCCCGCGGGAGAGGTGCCTTCAAGATTGGTGCATCAACCTCAGGCATTCGATGAAATCTATTTGCTCATCGGGCGGATGAACCAAACCCGTTCAACAGAAAGGGGACCCAGCCAATTGGCCAAGTCCCCTTTCGTGCAAGCGATTGCGGTTCTACGAACGCGCTAGTTGCCCATCCCGCCGAACATGCCACCGGTGATGTTGAGAACCTGGCCATGCACATAGTTTGAGTAAGGCGAGGCGAGGAAGAAGACCGGCGCTGCGGCCTCCTCCGGCGTTGCGGCGCGACCGAGCGGAATCAGCATCGCGGCCATCTGGCGCATCTGCTCTGGGATTCCGAGCTGGATCTGCTCGCCGTCGCGCTCGATCGTCTCGCTTTCCTCCTTGGCGGCGGTCAGGCGGGTGTCGACGAAGCCAAAGGCAACCGCGTTGACGTTGACCTTGAACTGACCCCACTCCTTGGCGACCGTCTTGGTCAGACCGACGACGCCCAGTTTGCCGGCGCTGTAGTTGGCCTGGCCGGCATTGCCGAACACACCGGAGGTCGACGAAACGTTGACGATCTTGCGGAAGACCTCTTTGCCCTCGGCGCGCTCGGCCTTTGCCGGCTCACGGAAGTAGGGGGCTGCTTCACGAATCATCTGGAACGGCGCCTTGGTGTGGATGTTGAGCATCGCGTCCCATTGATCGTCGGTGATCTTGTGCACCGGACCGTCCCATGTGTAACCGGCGTTGTTGATCAGGATGTCGAGTTGACCGAACTCGTCAACTGCCTTCTTGACAATCTTCGCGGGCTCGCCGTCGGCGGTGATGTCGCCACCGATCGCAGCCGTGTTGCCGCCGATTTCCTTGGCGGTCTGCTCTGCGACATCGCCGTCGAGGTCGGTGATCAGGACGTTGGCGCCGGCGGCGGCGAGCATTTCAGCGGTCGCGCGACCGATGCCTCGTGCCGAGCCGGTGACGATGGCGGACTTGCCCTCGAGCACCTTCGGGATCAGCAATTCACTCATGTGATTGATCTCTTTCTTTACGAGTTGGGGATTGGTGGATGAAGCAAAATTTCCAGCGCGGGAGCTTACCCGCACGGTCGTGCGTTTCGCCAGATATTTACAGGAGTCCTAAAAGCCGTAGGAGCGGCCAATGACGTCAAGCATGACTTCGTCAGTACCGGCGCCAATGCGGTTCAGACGCATGTCGCGCCATGCCCGCTCAATGCCGTACTCCTTCATGTAGCCCCAGCCGCCGTGTATCTGCAGGCATTCGTCGGTGACTTCGCAGGCGACCTGAGTTGAAAACAGCTTGGCCTGCGAGATTTCCCGGACGGGGTACTCACCGCGGTCTACGAGCCACGCCACGTAATAGTTGAACTGACGCGCCGCCTCGATCTTCGTGCTCATCGCGGCGATCTTGTGGCGGATCGCCTGGAACTTCCCGATCGGACGACCGAACGCTTGGCGCTCGCGGGCGTATTCCATCGTCATGTCCAGGACGCGCTGAGCACCCGCCACGGCGCCGCAGGCGGCGACCAGCCGCTCACCCTGCAGTTCCCACATGATGTTGTAGAAACCCTTGCCCTCTTCGCCGAGCATGTTGCCCGCAGGTACGACCATGTCTGTGAACGACAACTCAGCGGTGTCGCTGGCGTGCATACCGAGCTTTTCGAGCTTGCGCGAGACGGCGAATCCCGGCGTGTCGGTCTCGACAAGAAAAAGGCTGAATCCGTCGTAGCCCGTGGAGTCGTCGGTCTTGGTGACGAGCACGATCAGGTCGGCACGGATGCCGTTGGTGATGAAGACCTTCGAGCCGTTGATGATGTAGTTGTCGCCGTCGCGAACCGCGCGAGTTTTGATCGCGGCGACGTCGGAGCCGGCATCTGGCTCGGTGATACCGAGCGAAAGGATCAGGTCACCGGCAATTGCGCCGCGCAGGTACTTGTCCTTGATCTCCTCACTGCCGAATTTCTCGATCGGCGGCATGGCCATGTCGGTCTGCACGGCGATCCCCATGTTCAGCCCGCCACTGTTGGAATATGCCATCGCCTCCGAGCGCACGACACTGGTGAAGTAGTCGCCGCCCTGACCGCCGTACTCCTCCGGCATCGTCAGGCCGAGAAAACCCAGGTCACCCATTCGCTTGATCACTGAGTCGGGGAAGGTCGTCGTCTCCCACTCGTCGGCATGCGGTGCGAGCTCGGCCTTGGCGAAGCGTTCGATCGTCTCGCGAAGTTGCTCGTGTTCCTCAGTGAATATGAAGTGACGCGTGCTCGCGCCGAAGTCGGGCTTGATCGTCTCAGTCGACATGCGAAGTTCCTCAGTTCGGGATGGTGGGCTCGCCGATTGAATCGTCAGGTGCACAGTCAGTCCACATCTGTCGCAACCGAAAAGCTAGAAGTAAGAAGTTCTAGTTCTTACTTTATCGTGAAACGCGCGCGGTCGAGGGATCGCCAAGAATTAACGCCGGACACGGCGCTCGGCGGCGTGCTCGTCGCGAGCCGCCATTAGTCTCGCCAGCGTGGATCACCCCAACCCACCCTCCGACGTTTCCGGGCCGAGCGATCAATCGTGGTCGCAACCGGTCTCGCCTCCGATGCCGGCATCCGCTGGCGGCGGATCGTTCGTCGCCGACTCCAAGCGTTGGCTGCTCGAGCACCGCATGGAGCTCTGGATCGTCTTCGGAATCTGGGCGGTTGCAACATGCGTGGTCTATCTGCTTGCGGTGGGTCACGTGTCGCCGCGCCGATACCAGGACGAGTTTCTCTTCTGGGCGCTGGCAAAAAACTTCGCGGCCGGCGACGGCCTTGTCTGGCGCGACGTCGGTCTGAACCTGCGCTCGTGGCTGTATCCGGTCCTGCTCGCCCCGGCGTTCTGGCTCAGCTCGACGATCGCTGGTGCGTACACGCTCGTCCATCTGATCAACTCGATGATGATCGTCGGGACGATCTTCCCGGCGTTCTTGATGGCCCGTTTGTTTCTCGGCCAATGGCAGTCCGTGCTGGCGGCGGTCTTTGCCGTGTCAGTGCCGGCGATGAATTACGCGGGGATCATCGGCACCGAAAATCTTGGCTACTTCACGTGCACCGCGGCGTTGGGCGGCATGTTGCTGGCGTTGGTTCGACCGCGGCCGCGCAATTGGGTGTTGGCGATCGCGCTGATCCTGATCGCGTCGTTGACGCGAACGCAGTTCGTCCTGCTGCTGCCGATCCTGCTGTTCTCGCTGCTCGCGACGGCGGCAATGCGTGCTCCTGCCGATCGATCGGCCTACCTGCGTTCGCAAATGGGCCTGCTGGTCGGTATCGGTGCGCTGTTCCTGGTCGTCGCAGTGGCTTTCCTGGTTCAGGGACGCGGTGTCGTCGGGCTCTACGGGGGCGTGTTCGACGGCGTTCCACTCACATGGGAGTCATTGAGCTTCTGGCTCAAGGGATTCACGGCAGATGTCTACCTGCTGACCGGCGTGATACCTGTGATCGCCACGCTCGCGATGTTCGGTCACGCGACGAACCGTCGGGACCCGCTGGTGGGCGCTCTGCTCGCGCTGACGCTGGTTGCTTCGATCGCGTTCATCGCCCAGGTTTCCTGGTTCTCGGCGACCAATCCGTACGACTGGCGTACGCGAAATATTTTCTACGAGCGCTACATGTTCTATCTCGGGCCCCTGTTCTTCACTGGGCTGCTGGTCGCCTGGCGTCGCGTCTCGGCCGGGTCGGCGGTTGTGTCGGTCGCGTTGGCCACCTTGGTCGTCAGCGGTTTTCAAACGGACGCGGTTCTCGTCCCGTTCTCGTACGACTCCTTCAGCCTGTCGCTGATCGGTCGGTACATGCTCGAGCATCCGGAATCGGCCGCGAAGATTGGGATGTTGCTGGCGCGCGTGACGCTTCTGCTCGGGATCGTCTACATCGTTTCCACGTTGCCGCGGCAACGGCTGGCGCGCGCGTTCCACTGGCTCGTCGTCGCGATCACGTTGACGATCTTGATTGCCACTCAGGCCCAGACCTGGCACTACGCACGGCTGTATTCCGAACAGGCCTTCGAATCCGTGCCCAAGCCGGCGAGCTTCATCGATCAGAACACCGACGAGGACGTAGGAATGATCGTCACGTCGACGGATTCACCCGAGATGTACTTCACCAGCGAGTTTTGGAACAACCGCATCGTAAGGGCGTTCGCGACCGATGAAGCTCCATTCAATTCGCCGCTCATGTACTCGCCGAAATGTCTTTTTGATTGGGACGACACGGGGCGGATCCTCGGGACCGGCTGCGACCTCATCCCGAATGCGTGGTTCATGCGCAGCAATGACGTGACGATCCATTTCAAGAACGAGACCAAGCGCGTTCATCCCTCCGACCTCGCTCCCGGAATGACGCTGATGGTTGCGGAACCGCCGCCGCGGTTGCTTTCGATTCTCAGCGGACGCGACGTTCGAAACGGCGTCGCGCAGGGATTGGTCAACGTGACCACGTTTCTCGACCGTCCGGGAGAATTGCGCCTGCGCCTGGGCTCGGCGGCGAGCCCGCATCTCGTGCAGATCAACGACGACGCCGCCGTTCGTGTGCCTGCCAGCGGCGAGAAAACAGTCGTGACGAAAATTCCGGCGAAGCAGCACGACTCGCGAATCAGCATCAAGACTCTGCCGGGTCTACCCGCCAACGTGGTGGTCGAACGAATCGAGGTTCGCCAGCCCGGAGGGCCGTGGATCTCGATTCGATGACGCCGTTCACTTCAGTTTCAGCGAGTCGAGTATTTCGTTGCAACCGGCCGCCAATCGTTCACGGTTCTCGGTCGATGACTGACAGTTGATCTGCACGAGCAGTTCGCCTTGAAACAGAAAGACCAGACGCGCGCGCAACTTGTTCATCCCACCATTTGAATACTCAACGATGTAGCGAAATCCGTTGCTTCCGCCGTAATTGACTTGCTTGCCGACGCCAACAGTCCCGCCAGCTCTGGCGGCGACTCGTTTGACGATCGCATCGGCTTCACTCTGATTGCCGCGCGCAGTGGCGGGGATTGACTTCCTCATTTTGAAACTCGTCAGCTGCACTTGGTCGAGCGGTTCACGAAGCGCGGCCGTCACCGTGCCGCCGCTGGAGCCCTCGGGTCCGCTTTGCGTGAGCGTCCAGTCAGCCGGATACTCGAATGAAAACGGCTGGTCATCCGAGCTGAAGGCACCGCCGCTCACCGGGGTTCCGCAGGACGACAGAATTCCGGCGCACGCGAGCCAGCAGCAGACTGCGACGACCCGCCGGGCCGATACGCCCTCGCGGCCGCTCAAGTCAGATTCGCCTCGAAGAATTCGATGTTGCGCGACCAGGCGAGTTCAGCCAGCGTTTCGTCGTACGTGCCCAGACGGTTGGCGGCGTTGCAGAAGGCGTGGCCGGCACCGTCATAGAAATGCGCTTGTACGTCGCCACCGGCGTCCTTGATCTCCTGCACGAGCGCTTCGGCATCTGCCACGGGGATGAAGTCGTCGTCAGTACCGAAGTGCATCGCCACCGGGCAGCGGAGTTTGTTGAAGTCCGGCTTCTTGTGTGGAAAGACGTAGTAGAAGCTGGAAACGGCCGCGACCTTCGGATTTGCCGCGGCGGCAAAGATCGCGAGTGCACCGCCCATGCAGTAGCCCGTCGAGCCGACCTGTGCTGCACCGGAAATCTTCGCCACGTGGTCGACGGCGCCGCGCAAGTCCTGCTCGGCCTGCTCGACGTTGAGCGCCATCAGCTTCTGCTCGGCCTCGCTCGGGTGCTCGGTCTTGTCGCCGTAGTAGAGGTCGGGCGCCAATGCGTAGTAGCCGGCTTCGGCATAGCGATCGGCGATCGCCTCGATCTCCGGCTGGAGGCCCCACCATTCCTGGATAACGATCAGCGCTTTGCCATTCGGATTTTCGGGCGTCGCCAAGTAACCGTGCGCAGAGCCACCGTTGGACGCGAATTCCACCATCTCTCCAGCCATCGGACCCTCCCTCGTGGGTTCAAGGAACTTGCTTCAGGTCGCGCAACCTACCAATCCGACCGACTTCGGGACGGCGCGGTAGGCTCGCCCGGATGCCCGACGCCATTCTCACCGACGTCAACGCCGAGACCCACGTCGCGACGCTGACACTGAACAAACCCGACAAGCTCAACGCTTTCGACCGCGAGATGGTCGACGAATGGGCAGCCGCGTTCGAGCGGCTTGCTGCCGATCACGCGGTACACGCGATCGTGGTTACCGGCGCGGGCAAAGCCTTTTGCGCAGGTGGCGACCTGGCCACACTTGGCGAGGACGTCGGACCGCTGGCGCGCAAGGAGTTCTTGCGTGATCATGTCCACCGTGTTCAGCGGGCGATGCGCGACGTCCCGCAGCCGGTGATCGCGATGATCAACGGCGCAGCCATGGGGGCGGGGTTCGACATGGCGCTGTTGTGCGACCTGAGGATCGCTGCCGACGAGGCGAAGATCGGCGAGGCCTACGTGCACCTGGGACTGGTCCCCGGCGACGGTGGCGCCTGGCTGCTCGATCGCCTGGTCGGTCCGGCTCGTGCGCTCGAGTTGCTCTGGACCGGCAAAGTGCTGACCGGTGCACAGGCGGCCGAATGGGGGCTGGCGAACCAATCAGTCGCAAAGGACGAGCTTGAGCAGACCACATACGCACTGGCCGAGAAGCTCGCAGCCGGTCCGCAGCTCGCGCAGCGACTGATCAAACGCGCCGTCTACTCCGCGGAGTCATTACCGCGCGACACCCACTACGACATGGTTTCTTCCTACATGGCCGTCGCCCAATCCTCCGACGACTTCAAAAACGCCGTCACCGCGGCCCAAAAAGGCGAGCGCCCAACCTTCACTCAAGGCGACCCCCGCCCGTAACAACTTTGTAGAACAGGGTTTGCCACAACGGGAACCTTGTTTGGACGGTGGGGGATTCGGTAGAGTAGGAAGTCGTACGTCTTACTTTTTACTTTTCTGAGTTCAGCAAGCGCGGAGGATGCGGGCATTGAGTAGTTACGAGAACGTGTTGTACGAGGTTGATGACGGCGTCGCGACGATCACGCTGAATCAGCCGGACAAGCGCAATGCGCTCAGCCACGGAATGCTCGACGATTTGATCGCGGCGTTCAAAGCCGCCGGTGAGGACGACGCGGTTCGCGTGGCGGTGCTGACCGGCGCGGGCTCAGTTTTCAGCGCCGGAGGCGACCTTTCGGGATTCTCGGCGGATGTGCCGCTGGCGCACAAGCACTACGCGACCAAGCGCTTTCTCGAACTTTTTCGCCAGATCGCCGAGCTCGGAAAGCCGACGATCTGCAAGGCCAACGGACACGTCGTCGCGGGCGGTCTAGGCATCGCGCTCGCATGCGACCTCGTCGTCGCCAGCGACGAAGCCAAGTTCTCGACGCCCGAGATCAACATCGGTCTTTTCCCGTTCATGATCATGGCGATCATCTACCGCAATGTGCCGCGCAAAAAAGTCAATGAGATGCTTCTGCTCGGCGAACGCCTGACCGCCGCAGAGGCGGTCGACCACGGTTTGATCAACAAGGCTGTACCGAGCGACCAACTCGACGCCGCCACCGACGAGTGGGCCACGAAACTCGCCGCAAAGGCTCCGGTTGTGATGCGCCTCGGCCACGATGCGATGGTCAACCAACAAGACCTGCCGTACTTTTCCGCCCTTGAGTACCTGCACTCGCAGTTCACGGTCGCTGTCAGCACCGAGGATGCGATCGAGGGCGCAATGGCCTTCTTTGAAAAACGCGATCCAGAATGGAAGGGTCGATAGATGACCGAGAATGACGCCGCGACGATTGCGTCGCAGATGGAAACGCTCGTCGACGAACTGCTCGCCAAGCGCGAGCACAACCGCAAAGGCGGGGGCGACGAGAAGATCGCAAAGCAACACGATCGCGGCAAACTCACCGCGCGCGAACGCCTCGATCTGCTGATCGACGACGGCACTTTCGTTGAACTCGGCATGCACGGTCGACCGCATTTTTCTCAACGAGCTCTCGACGGCGTCGACGCCCCGGCCGACGGCGTGGTCACCGGCTATGGAAAGGTCGACGGCCGACTGGTTTGCGTGGCCGCCTACGACTTCACGGTGATGGCCGGTTCGATGGGCTACACCGGCGAGGTCAAGCTCAGCCGCGTGCGCGCGCTCGCGTTGAACAAGCGGATGCCAATGATTTGGCTGCTCGACAGCGCCGGCGCCCGCATTCAAGAGGCCGTCGGTTCGCTGTTTGCCGGCAGTGGCCACCTATTCCGCGAACAGGTGACGATGAGCGGCGTCGTTCCTCAGATCGCCGCCGTGATGGGTCCCTGCGCGGCGGGCACCGCTTACATCCCAGCGCTCACAGACTTCCTGCCGATGGTCAAGGGGCAGGGGTCGATGGCGTTGGCCGGCTCACACCTGGTCAAGGCAGCGACCGGGGAAGACGTGACAGACGAGGAGATCGGCGGCTACAAGGTCCACAACCGCAAAAGCGGCGTGGCCGACATGGAGTGCGCCGACGACGCGGAGTGCATACAGGCGATCAAGGATTACCTCTCGTACATGCCATCGCACAGCGGCGAGAAGCCGCCGTACAAGGCCACGGAGGACCCGGTCGAGCGCGCGCCCGACGAGCTGTTGAGCATTCTTCCGGAGAGCAACCGCCAGCCGTACGACATGTACGACCTGATCAAGTTGATCGTCGACGACGGCGAGTACTTCGACATGAAGGGCAAGTGGGCGAAGTCGATCATCACCTGCTTCGCGCGGATGGACGGCCGCAGTGTAGGCATCGTCGCCAACCAGCCGAAGGCGCTCGGCGGCATTCTCGACAACGACAGCGCCGACAAGTCCGCACGTTTCATCAACCTCTGCGACGCCTACAACATCCCGCTGATCTACCTGCAGGACGTCCCCGGCTTCATGGTCGGCAGCAAGGTGGAGGCCGACGGGATCATCCGCCACGGCGCCAAGATGCTCTACGCAACCAGCCGCGCGACCGTCCCGAAGGTGACGATCCTGATTCGCAAGTGTTACGGCGCTGGCTATTACGTGATGAACGGGTCCGGATACGAGCCAGACGCGATCTACGCCTGGCCAAGCGCCGAGATCAGCGTGATGGGTGCCGAGGGCGCGGTCAACATCATTGGCCGCAGCATCATCGAGGCGGCCGAAGACCCGGAGGCCAAACGCGAGGAACTGCTCGCCCAGGCGCGCAAGATGATCGACGTCTACCTCGCGGCGGGGAACGCGATGATCGACGACGTGATCGATCCGCGCGAGACCCGCCATTGCATCATCCGCGCCCTGGAAATGGCTGAGAACAAACACATCGACCGCCCCGCCAAGAAACACGGGGTAATGCCCGTATGAGCGCAGCGAATACTGGAAGGCAAGCACAGTGAGCGAAGCGACTACCGAAAGGCAAACACCGTGAGCGGGTTTGAAAAGCCGTGCATCCTGACGAATTCGATCAGTGGCGTGGTCGCCAACAAGGACCAACACCCGGCGATCCCGTACACGCCGGAGGAGTACGCCGCCGAGGCTCGGCGGGCGGTTGACGCCGGCGCGTCGATGATCCACATCCACGCGCGCACTCCCGATGGTGCGCCGAGCTTCGAGATCGAGGACTACCGCAACATCACCGACGCGATCAAAGCCGAGTGCGATGACGTCGTGATCAATTTCTCCACCGGCGCCGTCGGCCTGAGTGTGGAGAAGCGCCTCGAGTACCTCGATGCGATTCGTCCCGACGTGGCGGCACTGAACATGGGTTCGATGAACTACGCCAAGTACTCGAAGCGTCGCAAGGAGTTCATCTTCGGCTTCGTCTTCGAGAACAGTTTCGACACGATCATCCAGTTCCTGACGGCGATGAACGAGTACGGCATCAGGCCTGAGCACGAGTGCTTCGAGCTCGGTCACCTCGCGTCACTGGAACCGCTTATCGACATGGGCATCCTCGAAGCCCCGCTGCAGATTTCGCTGGTTCACGGAGTGCTCGGCGGCACGCCGGCCCGCGCAGCCAACCTCAAGCACATGGCGAGCCAGGTACCGCAGCCCGACGGTGCAGGCGGAATCACCCACGGCGGCGACGGCATCAACAATTGGGGATTGGTCGGCGTTTCGCGTGAGCAATGGGATCTGGTTCCGGTCGCGATCGAGCAGGGCGGCAACGTGCGCGTCGGACTTGAGGACAACTTCTACCTGCCGGATGGAGAAATGGCCAAGGGCAACGGCGAGCTCTGCGAAGCGGCCGCGCGCCAGATCGAGACCGCCGGTCGCAAGATCGCGACGATCGCCGAGGCGCGCGAGCTGCTGGGGGTACCGCGCAATGGCTGATCTTCCGCTGGCCGGCGTCAAGGTGCTCGACCTCTCGCGCCTCTTGCCGGGACCGTTCTGCTCACTGCTGCTCGCCGACCTCGGCGCAGACGTGATGAAGGTCGAGGACACCGGCATGGGCGACTACGTGCGCTGGACTCCGCCTTACGTCGGCGACGAGGACGCGAAGCGCCGCGGTGTTCACAGCGCGCAGTACATGGCGCTCAACCGCAACAAGACCTCGATCCAGCTCGATCTCAAGCAGGACGCCGCCAAGGAGATCCTGCTCAAGCTGGTCGCCGAGCACGATGCCGTGCTCGAGTCATTCCGGCCGGGCGTGCTCGACAAGCTCGGCGTGGGGTACGACCGCATGAAGGAGGCCAACCCGGCGATCGTCTACTGCGCGATCACCGGCTACGGCCAGGACGGCCCGTTCAAGACGCGCGCCGGCCACGACATGAACTACCTCGGATTGAACGGCCTGCTCGCGCTGACCGGTGCCAAGGACGGACCGCCGGTCCAGGCCGCGGGCCAGATCGCCGACATCGGTGGCGGCGCGCAGATGGCCGCGATCGCGATCCTCGCCGCGCTCGTGAAGAAGCAGGCGACTGGCGAGGGCGCGAACATCGACATCTCGATGACCGACGGTGCGATGAGCTGGCTGGCGATGCCGGCGGCGAGTGCCCTGGCCGGCGATGTCCGTAAGCGCGGCGACGTTGACCTGGCGGGAAAGTGGGTCTGTTACGTCCCGTACGAGGCGGCCGACGGCTGGGTCAGCTGCGGCGCGCTCGAACCGAAGTTCTGGAAGTCGTTCTGCGAAGGCGTCGGCCGCGAGGATCTGATCGCCAAGCAGTTCGAGTTGATCGGCAGCGAAGGCCACGCTGAGATCGCCGAGGTCTTCAAGTCGAAGACTCGCGCCGAGTGGGCGGCGTTCAACGACGAGCGCGACTGCTGCATCGAACCGATCCTCGAGCTCGACGAAGCGCTCGATTCCCACCTCGTGAAGCAGCGCGGCATGGTCATGAAGCTGGACCAGCCCGGAATCGGCGAGGTCAAGCAGCTCGCGCCGCCGTTCGTGATCGACGGCGAGCGCCCGAGCCGCTCGGAACCGGCGCCCGGCTTTGGCGAACATACCGATGGTGTGCTCAAGGCGCTCGGCTACGACGATGAGACGATCGCCGGCCTGCGCGAGTCGGGTGCGATCGCGGGAGTGACCGGCTAGTGGCCAACGCCGCGCAGACTCAGCCCAATACCGAGGGACTGCTGCGCATGAGCGCGCTGGCCGAGGCGTCGGGCGTGTCCGCGGCGACGATCAAGCACTACCTGCGCGAAGGCTTGTTGCCAGAGCCACTAAAAACCAGCCGCAACATGGCTTGGTACTCACCTGAGTACGTCGACCGCATCAAATTGATCAAACGGCTCCAGGAGGAGCGCTACCTGCCGCTGCATGTGATCAAGCGAATACTCGAGAACGAACCTGACCGCGTCGAAGAACGCCTGGAACTCGGCGACACCCTGCTCGCACGATCGAAGCAGCTGGCGCAGGGCAAGGGCATCACGCACAACCAAGCCGTCAAAAAACTCGGTCTGCCAGAGGACGTACTCACGGGCTTCGAGCGCATCGGAGCGATCGAGCCGATCAAAACGAAGGCCGGCGTCCGCTACAACCAGCCGGACGCGGAGTTTTTGAGCGCAATCGCCGAGTTTCGCGAAAGCGGCTACGGCGAAGCACTCGGCTTCACGATTTACGACGCACTGATCTACATGCGTCACCTCGAGGCACTGGCACGTGACGAAGTCGACGTGATCAGTGAGAAACTCCCTGGCCGGCTCAGCGCAGACGAAGCCGCCGACTTGATCGAGCGCGGTCACGGCCCGATGCGCGATCTGCTCAGCGCGATGCACGTGAAGCTGTTGCTAGCCGAACTGCGGCGTCGCCAGCCGGACGGTTGACGACGCGACTATCCTGCCCGCCAATGCTTCGCGTCTCATTGACATCCCTGCTCCTCGCTGCGGCGCTTGCCCTTTCTGGCTGTTCGTTCTCGATCGGGTCTGGCGACAAAAAGACCGAGCTGGAGAAAATCATCCGGGTGCAGCTGCCGGGCGAAGCGAAAGAGGCAGGTCTCGGCGCGATCTCGGTCGACGAGGTCACCTGCGTTGAGAAGGACGCCGAACGCTACGACTGCGTTGCGGAGATATCCGGTCGCGATGCTGAGGGCAGGCCGGCCAAGCGCACGATCCCGATCGACGGCTCCTGTGACAAATCAGAGTGCGTCTGGAAATCGCGCTAGTCGACTTCCGCTCGTGGCGATCGCGCCGTCCACCGAAGTTGCAATAGCCTGTTCGACGTGTCTTCTTCGCTGACCGCCGCCGCCATACAGATGAACTCGCAGGCCGACAAGTCGGCCAATCTGAGAAGCGCCGAAGAATTGGTGCGAAAGGCCGCAGCGGAGGGAGCCGAACTCGTGTTGCTGCCGGAAAAATTCAATCTGCTCGGCAACACCAAGGACTATTTTGCCGGTGCCGAGCCACTGGACGGTGAGACGATCACGCTGTGCGCCGAACTCGCGCGTGAGCTGAAGATCGATCTGATCGCCGGGTCGATCGTCGAGCAGATCGCGGGCGCGGAGAAGCTCGCGAACACCTGCGTCCACCTCGGACCCGACGGCTCGACGAAGGCCGTCTACAGAAAAATTCACATGTTTGACGTCGAGGTCGACGGGCAGGTGTACCGCGAGTCCGACCACGAGGATCGCGGTGAGCGGATCGTCGCCACAGACGCGAGCGGAGTGGCCACCGGCTTGACGGTTTGTTACGACTTGCGGTTTCCCGAGCTGTACAGAATTCTCTCGGTGAACGGCGCGTTGATCATCACGGTTCCCGCCGCGTTCACCTACGTAACCGGCAAGGCGCACTGGGAACTTCTGCTGCGCGCTCGTGCCGTCGAGAACCAAGTCTTCATCGTCGCGTCGAATCAATTCGGCTTCCACGACGGCGATCGGCGAAGCTATGGCAATTCGATGATCGTCGACCCCTGGGGCGAACCGCTGGCGCGCGCAGGTGACGACGATGAATCGGTGGTTGCGGCGACACTAGACTTCGGGTCGCAGGCCGATATCCGCGATAAGCTCCCGAGCCTCGCCAACCGCGTCCCGAGCGCGTACACGTGGTGAAGGAGCAAGCCTTGTCAGACGAATCGACGACGATCCAGAGGATGCCCGCAGCGATGCAAAACGATCTTGTGAAAAAGCTTGTCTGGAGCGGCGTGATGGCCGGCGTCAGCGCGCTTGCCGCGATCGCAGCCCGCAAGGCTGCCGAGCAGATTTGGGTTCGCGTGTTCAACGAGCCGCCGCCAACCGACTGATGCTGGCAACCAGCAACCTGCCGCGGCGCCCCAAGCAACCAACTCATGCCTGAAGAAAACCAGAACCAACCACTCGGCCAGTCGATCAGCGAGATCATCGATCGCACGACGACGATCGTCCACGAGGAAATCGAGCTCGCGAAGTCTGAAATCGCGATTTCGTTGCAGAACTTGCTGCGCGGGTCGATCGCTGGAATAGTGGGCGGCGTTTTCGCGTTCTTCGGCCTGTTCGTTCTTTTGATCGGGATTTCATTCCTGATCGGCGACGCGGTCGGCGCGTTCTACCCCTGGTTGGGATTCCTGATCGTCGCGTTCTTCCTGTTTTTGTTCGGCGGTCTGCTCGCCTGGATTGCGCTCAAGAAGATCCAGAAGGGCGGATCTCAGATCGTGCCGTCCCAGGCGATAGACGAGGCCGTCCAGACTCGGGACGCGCTCGCAAAGCAGGTGCAGGAGATCGACAGCGTCGCCGTGGAGGAGCCCG
>JBMYXO010000051.1:0-15051 GCA_049608465.1 Solirubrobacterales bacterium
ATCAGATCCTCGCGCGCTACAAAGTAACTTTCAAACCACCGGCCGGCACGCCGCGAACCGTGATGTGCAAAGGCACCGTTCGCGTTTGGGTGAAGATCCCGCGCGGTCGCAGATTGCTGATCAGCAAGGGCAGGGTGAAGGCGAATGGATCGACTTGCCTGGCGGTGGTGAAGGTCAGACTGCCCAAACGCGTGAAGCGTAAGAAAACCAGGGTGACCGCGAACTTCAGCGGTAACGACGCGATGATTGCCGGTCGTGTGGCGAAAACCCTGAGAGTCAAGTAGCTCGTCATCGGACACAGTTGTCGAGCCGATCCGTCAGACTTCGGCACAGGATGACGAATCAGTTTGGTCCACGCCGCTTGTCGATCGCATTGCTCTGCCTCGCGACGATTGCCTTGCTCGCCGGCGCCCCGCGCGCCAACGCCGACGCTTCGGCACCGGGTGCCGACATCATCAACGGCACCATCGTGCCCAACGACCCGGAACAGTGGCCGTTCATCGTCGCGTTGCTGCAGAACACGTCTGGAGCGTCGCAGTATTGCGGCGGCTCGCTGATCAAGCCCCGGTGGGTAGTGACAGCGGCCCACTGCGTCGACACGGCCTCCGGTGGATTGACGCCGGGCGCGGTGCTTTATGGCCGCAAATCGTTGGTCGCGGCAGGTGGAGAGATCCTCGGGGTGGAGGCCGTCCACATTCACCCCCAATTCAACGCCGCGTCGATCGAGAACGACATCGCGCTGATCAAACTCGCGAGCGCCCCGGCGGCACCCAGTTCGATCCAGCTCGCCGCGTCCAGCGAGGACCCCGCCATGGGAACACCGGTGAGCGTCGCGGGTTGGGGGTCGGTGGACCCCGTTGGCAACGATCCCGGCGACTACCCGTTTGATCTCTATCAAGCGACGCTCGAATCGGTCGGGAACTTTGATTGCGCGAACGCGTGGGGCGCGGGCGCGATCTTCGCGTCGAACACTTGCGCAACGTCGTCGCCGGCCGACACCTGCTTCGGCGACAGCGGCGGTCCGCTCGTGGTCGGCAGCGGAGCGAGCCTGCGACTGGTCGGGCTCACCAGCTGGGGAGCAGACCCATGCGCGCAGGCGGGAAAGCCCGGTGTGTATACGCGCGTTTCGTCGTTCACGAGCTGGATCTCCACGTTCACGGGCAAATCGCTGACGACGCCGACACCAGCGGTTGGCTTTACGACGGTCCCGGCTGGGAGGATCGGGGAGACGAAATCGATCCTGTTCACGAGCACCGGCGAGGAGCCGGTCTCGGTGCAGCAGACTTTGATTTCGCCGCCCGCTGCATTCAACGTCATGCGTGACGGCTGCGTCGGTCTGACGCTGAATCCCGGGTCGTCCTGCAGCGTCGACGTCATCTTCTATCCGCGCACCGAAGGGATCCATTCGGCAGTGATGAACGTGCTCACCGTGGGCGCGGACTCAACTGGCGCGTCGGTTTCGCTTACAGGCACCGCCGGCCCAACTCTGTTCTCGGCCGGCACGCTGCGGCTGAAGACCGCCAAGCGTCCGAAACGAAAGAAGCGTTCGAGTCGCTTCAGGTCGTCGATGGTGGTCAGGTACCGCGTACCGCGCGGCGCCACGGCGGCCATCGCGTGTTCTGGCCGCATGCGGCTCTCGCTGGCGATCAGCGGCATCCGCAAGCGGTACGTCAAGCGTTCGCGCGTGCGCCATTCGTCTGGCTACTGCGTGTCGCGGCACGTCTACAAACTGCCGAAGCGCGCTCTTCGCAAACGCATACGCGCAACGGCGTCGACCTACGGAAACCCCAGGGTCGAACCACGAACCAAAACGTTCGTGCTCAGGCTGCGCTGATCGACGCACGCCTTGACGAATGCAGCTGACCAGTCATGGCGGTAGCGTTCAGCTGACGATCATGCACACGGTTGGCCAATGGATTCATTCGTAGCAATCGACTTCGAGACTGCCTCGTGGGGTGCGGCCTGTGCGGTCGGAATCGTCCACTTCGAGGACGGCGTGGCGATCGACGAGCGCTACACACTACTCAACCCAAGGATCAGCGCGCGTCGCTGGGACAGAGGGGCGATTCGCATCCACGGCATCACGCCGGATCAGGTGATCGACTCACCGACTTTCGAAGACATCTGGCCAGAGCTGATCCACTACGCCGCCTGCTATCCGTTGGTCGCTCACAACGCAAACTTCGACATCGGCGTGCTGCGCGGCGAGCTGCAACGGGCGAACTTGCAGACGCCGACGATCCGCTACGGATGCTCGATGCAACTGGCGCGGTCCGCCTGGCCCAAGCGGCGCCTGCGAGACGTGGAAGATGCCGACGGTGGCGCGCTGCGCGCCGCACCCGAGAATCACAAGCTGAGCACGTTGAGCGAATTCCTGCAGATCGAACTGGACCACCACAACGCGCTTTCCGACGCCCAGGCGTGCGGCCAGATAGCGGTGCGTGCGGTTGAGCAGTTGGGTCAGTCGACCTTGGCGGCTGCTTATGAGTTGCCGCGACTGAACTGGGGCGAGTTGAGCCCAGAGCTGGAAGTCGCCGGGCGTTCTCAGCGCCGCTACTAATCCGCGGCGGGCTGGTTTGGCCTAGCGGCGCTGCTTCTTCGCCCGCCGCACCGTCTCGCGGTGGAGCATGCGGTGTTGAAAGTTCGCCAGCGGCGGAATGTATCGCTCGATCCACCAGCCAAGCCGCCCGTAGAACGGCGTGATCACGATCGGCTTGCGCTTTGCCACGCCCTCGAGCAGGCGTTCGACGGCCTTGTCGGCGCCGAGCGGCTTGATCGGCACCAGCGTGTGTGCGTCGACGCCCTTCAGGCGGCCCTTGAACTCGGCAGTCTCGAACATTCCGGTCTCGATGAAGGCCGGGCAGAACGTGGTGACGTGGATGTTGTGCCGCGCGGATTCGATTCGCAGCGTCTTGTCCAGACCAACGATCGCGTGCTTTGAGGCGACGTAGTGGGCCTGCAGGGGAACCGGAACCAAACCGGCCACAGAGGCAGTGTTGACGATGTGCCCGCCGCCTTGCTTGACCATCTGGTCGTAGGCGAGTTTGCTGCCGTAGGCGACGCCCTTGAGGTTGACGTCGATGATCTTGTCCCAGTCGTCGAGCGTGACCTCTTCGTACTCACCGAAGATCGCGACGCCGGCATTGTTGAAGATCAGGTCGAGGCGGCCGTGCTCGGCAACGAAGTCGGAGATCGCCGAAGCCACGGCGTCACGATTGGAGACGTCCACCTTGCGCGCGGCGGCCTTGCCGCCAGCGGCCGTGACCTCATCCGCAACCGCATCGATGCCGTCGGCCACGTCGGTGACGAGCACATTCGTGCCGGCTGCACCGAGTTGCAACGCGATCTGCCGCCCGATGCCACTCGCCGCGCCAGTGACAATCGCCGTCTTCCCCGAAAACCCATCTCCCATGCCGCGCGAGTCTACCCGCGCCGTACAAACACAAAACCACAAATACAAGGTTCCCCTTCAGGCAAACCTTGTTTTACGAAGTTGTGTCAGTCGCCGCCGCCGCCCATGGCGTGCAGGGTGGGGCAGGGCTGACGCTGTTCCCAGATCTCTTGCAGTTCGTCTGCGGTCAGGTCGGCGCGCTCTTCGGCCTGTCCGATCACGACCTCGATCCAGTCAAGCTCGCAGTCGCATTTGGCCGCAACCAAATGCTGCTTGGCGCTTCGGCGCAGATCGTGCAGCAGGCGCTCTGCTTCTTCCGGCACGATCGCAGCAATCTCGACCGTCTCATCCGGGTCAAAATCCGACTGATCCGATGGATCGAGAATCGCATCGATGATGTCGCGCATTGCAAGCATTCCGACGGTCACGCCATCCTCAACGACCACAAGGTGACGGAACTGCCCGCGCATCATCGTCTCCATCGCGCGGTCGAGAGTCCAGTCCGGTGTGGCGGCGATCGCGATCCGTGTGTGATGGTCGCCAACGGTGAGATCCTCGACCGTTCCACCATCGGCGATCACCTTGACGATGTCGAACTCGGTGAAGATCGAGGGAGAGTCGTCGCCCGTCTCAACAACCAGAGCCCGCCCGCGTCGTGACTTGATGATTGCCGCGGCCTCGACCATCGGCGTGCTTGACGACACGGTCGTGATCGGCCCCATTGCCTCGGCAACTGTTACCGAACGCAGGCGGACTGGGTTGAGCTCTGCGACGTCCATTGAGGTGCAGTATGCCCGAAATCGTCGATCGACGCACCCGGCAAAGTGAACCGGTCGGTCCCCCGCCGAAGCGGGGACCATTAGAACCGGAAAAAAACGGAGGCTCAGTAAGGCGGACGTCGCGGCGGGGGTGTCGATCCAGAGCGCCCAGGTCAACACCCCAACGCCGCGCAAATCCACGGAACCCCCCGTGAAATCCGTCCTGGATTCAGAATATGAGGGAGCTAAGGAATTGGTAATGGGCGATGGACGTTTGTTTGGGGGCGACGGATTCCAGGCCTTTGCGTTCACGAGGCCCGAGCCTGGGCACACGACCAAGACGTCAGCAATGGCATTGCTGGCAGAGAGAAAACGCGTTTGCCGGACCCTATTCAGCGATGTTTGCGGCCATTCGGAAGCGAGTTGGCTAGTGAACGGTGAGTCCGTATCGCTTGGCGATTCTGCGGAGGTCGGCATCGGTAGCCTGTGGCTCGGTGGTTGAGTGCGCGGAGAAGTTGATGCCTCCGAAAACCGCCCAGCATTCGTGGTTGGCACCATGCTTGGAGAGGTAGCGGATACCTGCAAAGCGTCGGCGATTAACCGCGTCTCTTTGGCTCACAATGAATTCAGCGATCCAGCGCGTAACCGATCGCCTGGAACTGGTGACGACTGACAGATTGAGACGATCGACATCCAGTGACGCAAGTGCAGGTCCAAGCTCGCGATTGAGCTCAGCGAGGTTGTGAGAATCGGCTAGGTCAACGAAATCGAGATTCGGAACCTGTGTCGACTCAGAAAGTTCAATTTCGCATAGTCGTCGAGCGGCGCGCCAGTTTGCGTCAACGCAACCGTCTCCGATGGAATCGTCGTCTGGAAGCAGGTGACCGGCGTCTTTGTCAGGGGCGAGATCGATTAACGCTTCGGCGTACGCGTCTTCAGCGGATGACGCCGCGTACAAGGTGCCGATAGGCGAGGTGAGAAGATCGAAACGGTTTCCTGCTGTATCGCTACGAATGTTTTCGGCTCCAACGGGGCCATTGAACCAAAGTGGATTCGTTTGGCGGCCGATGCGCCAAAGACGTTCTGGCGGTTCTACGGTGTTGAGCGACACCTGGTGGTTCTCAGCTGTTGACGAAAGTCTCTGCGGCGTTGAACGCGTCATGAATCTGACCGTCGGCGATCGCCAAGGCTGGCGCCCGGTAGTCGAGGTTCGGATTCTTGCCAACAAACCATGCGCGAGTCGTATGGACGCTGTCGACTGTTCTGATCAAAAGGAAGATCTGCAGAATGTCGCGCAAACGCTCTTCGGTGTTGGCGTGCGGCTTGGTCGTGCCGGTGACCCACGCGCTTACTGTCTGTTCGTTCTTCTTGTTGGTCATGGCCGCAATCATTTTGACGCCAAGCCCTTCTACGAGCTGTGCCGCGACGTCGCGGATTGGCAGTCGCATTGCGTCGGTGAACGCTTGTGTTGCGGTAGGAGCGGATGAGATCAGGGGTGCGGTGCTCATGTGAAGCCTTTCGTTGCATACATAAAACATACCATAAAACGTGGCAGTAACGTATCGGTAAACGAGGGTGAAAACCTTAGTGATTTCAAGGGTAGTAGGTCGAAGCCGTTTAGTCCAGTTCGGTCGTGAAGCAGATCAGAGGGATGGGTTACTTGGGCAGCAGAAGCACCGGCGAAGAAGCTTGCGAATGACGAGGCGATTAGTTGACCTTTGACGTCTTGATATCTGAGGATTTGAGTATCGAACTCGATCCCCGATACGAAGCGTGAATTCTGTAGCGACCTTTGCGCAGCTTCGTCCTCGCCGAGAACTTGCCGGATCGGATCGTCGCCCGAATGACTTTGCGCTTGGTGCCAACCCTGCCGATGCGAGTGATCTTGATCGTCACACGCCCGCGTGCGGACCTGCTGATCTTGCCAGCGACCCTCAACTTTCGCTTTCGGACACTTGGCTTTCCAAGTTTCAGGCGGGCAGACGAGAATCGACTCGGAACATCTACCGCTGCGGCCGCGGACGCAACTCGCCCGAGCGCATCGGTGGCGGTTGCGCGCGCTATCGCTCTCTGGGTCGACCGGCTCCCGTTGAGATAGGGGATCGCGTGGCTCGAAAGCGGAATGAGCGGCGCACTGGCATTGGTGCTGAAGACGCCCTGAAGCGTGATTGGGGATCCGACGTTTGAAGCCGTGACCGTCGCGGTGGCGCGGCCGCGCAATACCTCGGTCGGTGTGACCGCAACGACTGGGGCCACGGCGTCGATGATCGTCGAAGCCGATACGGGCGCGGACTCGTTGCCGACGGCGTCTTGGGCTGTGACGAACACTGTGAACTGCGCGCCTTCGGGCGCCGTGAACGCAGAGGCGGTGCTGGTGGTGTTCGCAAGAACCAGTTCGGTCGGACCATCGTTGATTGAAGTCGAAACGTTGTAGCTGGCGATGTCGCTGTCGTCGGTCGCGCCCCAGGAGAACGTCGGATTCGCCGCTGCCGACCATTGCCCCGGGCCGTTGACAGCGACAACCGGAGGCGTGCCGTCGATGGTTAGTTCGGCCGCGTCCTCGCCGTTGAAGATTTCGCCGTACGCGGTGCCGTTTGCCTCGGCTGCGAGTGACATGACGCCACCCGTATCGCCGACGACCTGCCATACGGCGACCGCAGCCGCGTCAACTCCGAGTGTTCCCAAGGCCTGTGTGGCGCTGCCGGTAGTGATCGACACGTTTTCGGGCGGGTTGAGGGTGACGGAGGTGTCGGTGAGCGCGATGTCGCTGGATGTGTTTGTGACGGTGGCAGTGACGACTACCGCGTCGCCAACGCCGCTGGACGCGGGTGCGATGTCGAGTTCAACCGTCGGAACCGGTGTCTCGAGCGTCGTCAAAGGTTTCGCGGATGCAATTGAGAAAGGCTCAGCTGCGAGGCCTGTGACTTCCGAGTGTGCTTTGACCTTGAGCACCTGCGTGCCAGAGCTCGTCGAGCGCACCTGCTCGACGTTGTCGCCGCCGTCGGTTCCACTGCCGGGCATCGGGTTGTCGGTGCTGACTACTTGATTCGTGTCGACAGTGTCAGCCGCGTCTGATCCACCGGTCGCCGTGCTTGCGCCGGTGGCTTGGTCGTGTTGCGAGAGGTCCAGATTCGTGAGGGGGTGGTATGTGCTTGCGGTCGCGGTGCGGCGGTTCCAGATTACGGTCGAGCGATCGTCGGGCGCGATGCCGGTGGCGCGGAAGAACCGAACGCCGTTGTCAGTAGAGCCGGTGATCGTGCCGTTGGCGTAGTTGGCGCGCTGGTGAAAGGCCGCGTCAAGGTTGAGTGCGCCCCAACCGCTACGCGGTGTCCAGTAGGTTTGACCTTGGATCGGCGTTGCCGTATTGATCAGAATCGCCTTTTGGGCGGTTGGTTGGTAGACGCCGGTGGAGGCTAGGAGGAGGGCGCCGGCGGAAGCTGACGGAGCGGCAAAACTGGTGCCTTCGCCTGCATTCTCATAGATGGCGTCGCTGAGTTGGCTAGGTGTGCCTCCTCCTCCCGTCACTTCAAAGATGAGGTCAGGTTTCTTGCGACCGCCCCAAGTTGGGCCAGGCGAACTATTTGCCCAAGGAGTCCACACTGTCGAGTTGTAGATTTCGCCGTTGTAGTCGAGCCCTCCCAACGTGATCGTGTTGTGCAGGTTGCCCGGAGTAGACACTCGGTGCGGCCCTTGGCCCATCACGCTGCAGCCGGTGTAGCCGCCGCCTTCAACGCCGCAATTGCCGCCGCTGATCGAGTAGGTGATGCCAAAGGAAGCGATGTGATCGTCGATGAATATCCAGACCGGATTAAAGTCGCTCGTGTCTTCATAGAGGCCGGAGCTGTAGTTGGCAGCTTCAGGTAGATCGGTGACGCCCGGTTCGCCTGCGTACGCGATGCCTGTGAGCCAGAAGAACCCCGACTGAGCTTGGTACGGGTCGTAGACCTTGTCGATACCATACGCAAGTCCTTTGTAGTACGGCCAGACCGGTTGCGTGAGATCGGTGTTGGCGACAGTCGCAGCGACGGTGTTTCCGTGTTCGCTCCCGCCGAAGAATGTGCGCCCCGCCGGAGACGTGATGCGCGAAGGACCGGTGGCCGGACCGTCAGGCGGGTCGTCTGGAAGTCTAGTTCTGAAAGCGAGGTGGGTGGTGCGGATGCCGGCATCGATCGCAACGAAGTCGGGGCCGCCGTTGCCGTCGACCGAATCTCCGTCGCCCGTCAATCCGTTCTGATGCCAGGTCTCTGAACCATCGACCGGCGAGTTCATTGGAAACGGCTCGCCGCCGGCAGGTTCGATGCTCGCAACAAGCGCGCTGCGAGAAAGGATCGGGATCAGTCGAGCCGGCACACTCGCCGTGATCGAGTTCGGCAGAGGTGAAGATTGTTGCACCTCTCCGCCTCCGTGCTTGATTAGCGCGGCCACGCGTTCGTTTGCCCGTGCGTCGGGCTCGGCAGCTCTGCGAAGTGCAGGCAGGCCGTTGCTGCGATGTGATTCAACGGCTTTCGCTGCTCTGAGCTCTTGCTCGGTGAGCAGGTACGGGTTCGCAGTCGCTCGGGTGCGGGCACGGTCGGAAATGCGGCTTTGGCGGGCGAGCTGTGCCGCTTGGCGCTTGGCGAGGTCGTTGGCCAGGTCGTTGCCGGCGATCGACAGATAGACGCGCACGTCGCCGGTGGCAGCGGCGAGTCGCTCATCGACCTTCGAAGTTGGTACGACGGTCGAAGCATCAGCAGAACGGAGCAGGTGCGGAGCTGCGCCGGCAGCAACCAGCACTGCGGCGCAGATGCTCGCGATCGCAAGGCGTGTTTTCAAGCTCGCGTACGTCATTTCCGTATCTATTTTCGGAATTCTGACGCAACTGGAACAGTTCGGCACAAAATCAAGCGTTTGTACTAGCTGTAGTTACCGAGTTTTTGTTGCATCAATAACTAGTTCAGCCTCATCGTGAGTCGACGCGAAGCGCTCGTTGAATGGCCCCATCCCTCCTCGAAGGGCGCTACCACACGGAAGACGAGGCGAGCCTTCACGCGTTTGCCGTCGAACTTGTACTTGACGGCGAAGCGGCCCTTGCTGTTTGTGCGAGCGATCGCCACGGCCGGGCGCCACTTCTTGCCTGCGTAGAACTGCAGTGCGATGATCTTGCCGCTGGCAGGGAACGCGCGATCAAAGCTCATGACCGAACCGCGGAAGGTCACGGTCTGGCCGGTGCGAGCCTTGCGTTTGGAGACGCGCAGGACGAGCTTGGCACCGGTACTGAGCGACACACGCGCAGAGGTGTCGCGGCGAGTCTCCGTGCCCGGGTAGTAGACGCGAATCGAGCGCGACAAGCCCGGCTTGAGCTTGAACAGGTAAGACCCGTCGGCCTTGGTCGACGTCACACCCGCGAGCACTTCGGCCTTGCCGCGCGCAGCTGTGTATATCTCGATCGGCTGGCGTGCGAGCGCGCCGTAGCGTGCATCTGTCAGATAGCCCTGCACGACGGCGCCGCGCTTGAAGCCAACGTTCACACTCGACTTGCCGCCGATGAAGATGACCTTGCCGCGGTGCCTTTTGGTGCAGCGAATCACGCGGTGACGGCTGCGGCCTTTGCGAGTCTTGCGCGTTGCGCGCTTCTTGCATGTGCGCCGCGACTTGAACAGCGACGCCGAGAGACCCGAGAACGAACGCATCGCGCCGCTGTCGACGATCAGCGGATAGCCGCTCTTGTCGCGATCGGTGACGAGTGAATTGCCCGCCTGGTCGGTGGAGCGAACGCGTACGCGGTAGCGATCCTGCGGCAACGACGTGTCGGGGAAGCGCGCAGAAGCGAGTGCGCTCTTGGGGTTGCCTGCGACGGCTGCCCCTGAGAGGTCAGCGAGACCGGTCGGCAAGGTGATCCAGTCGCCGCCCGATTCGCGTTGCACGTCGATCACGGCCGATTCGAGCCCCGAGACCTCGTCACCCAACGGTGCAGAGAGCAGAGTTGGTCTTGCGGGGTCCTGGTTGTTGAGAAACCCGGTCGGGTTTGACGCGTCGATGCCGAATTTGACGACGGTTTCGCTGTTTCGATTGCCGGCGAGATCGACGGCGGTGAAGCGCAGTTCCTTTGTGCCTTCCCCGGAGACGGAGACATGGGCTTGTCCGCCGCGAGTGGGCTCAGCTGGGCTTGATCCGTTGATTGAGTGGTCGAGATAGGCTCCGCGGTCGAAGGGGTCGTCTTGGGGCGCAGGTGCCATTCCGGACGGAGCATCATTCGCCCCGATTGTGACTACCGAACCGGCTTTGTACCAACGACCCGGAGTCACGCCAGAGAAGTAAGAGACGGGATCGGTGCGGTCAACCTTGACGTCGACCGAGCTTACGGACGGCGAAGCAAGCCCGTTACAGGCAATTGAGCGAAGGTGAACCCAATGTGTGCCTTCAGCGAGGTCGGTTGGCAAAGTCCAGTCGTTGACCGGGCCATCGATGTTGATGTCGGTGCCGGGATTGGCGATTGGGCTGGGGTCGACGAGACCCGCGTAACCGCAGATTGGTGATCCTGACTGCGGGACTGTCTGCGTCCATTCCTGGCTATACCCGGCAATCAAATTGTCATTGCTCACCCAACCGTTGTTCTGCAAACCCGGCGCAGCAGGCGGATTCGGGTCAAATCCGACAATCGGATTGCCGTTTTCGTCGCGTGCACCGTCGGCGCCGGTCGCGTGAGGCGAAATGTTGCCCGCGCGGTCGACCACGCTGAGTTTGAGCGCCCAGCGGCCAACTTCCGGTACATTCAGACCCGATATCGAGCTCTTCGTTGCAGTGACTCCGCTAACGGTCGTGCCAATCGGAATAGTGATCGGTGCAGGGTTGATCTGGGCGCCGTTGGTCGGCTCGACATCGACGACGACAGAACCGACACCCGACTGTGTTTCGGTCTCCTCGTCTTCCACCGTGTTGATCCAGCTGGCGTCGAACGAATTTGTATCGCTCCATCCAGACTCAGCGTCCTCGAGCTCGAAATCTGCTGGCGCTGCCGGGTCAGTATTGTCGACCTTGAAGCTGTAGATCGAGCCACTCGCGACGTTCCCGCTGTAATCAGACGCCGTATAGCGAATGGTGTGCGGCCCGTCGCCGAGCGCATTCGTGTCGACGCTTCCAGACCAATTCGACAGCGTCGACGGGCACGGCAGCACGTTGAGGTTGCTGCAGGACATCGTGGTGCTGGTACTTCCCGGACCAACTGGATTGCCGTCGACGACAGCAGAGGCTGAATGAACTCCGGACTGACCGTCGCTAGTGGTAATTCCGCTGGTGACGGTGCCGCGATTCCAGTTGTTTCCGGCGGCAACCCTGAGGGAGCCGGTCGGTGTGCCGACCGTCGGAATCACGGCATCGTTCAGCGAGAGATCGAGATTCCAGATTGAAGCCGACGCACTGCTCGGGATGTTCGTGCAGCAGCCAGCAGACATTCCGAACTGCAGGGTCGTAGTGCCAGGAGCCACAAGCGCAATGGTCGCTGTTGCTGCGCGATTCATATCTTCGTAGTCGCTGAAAGCGCAGACCGGTAACCCATTGGCCGCACAAAGCACCGCGAACAACCCGACGTCGCTACTGGCGCCTTGGCCTTGGCCGCCGAAGACCACTGAGTTGAACGTAAGACCCGCGGGCAGCGAAAGCGTGTGGATTGCCCAAACGCCAGGCAACCCGTTGCCGACTACCTGCAGACCGGCGCCGCAGAGATTCTGTGCTGCCCAACTGCCATTGAGTTGGGTCCACCACTGCGGCGACAACACGGCTCCGGTCGAGGCGTTGCATTGACTTACGTTGTATGAGCCCGCATTGGCCGAACTGGGAATAGCCAAGACCGCGGCGACGATAGTCGCCACGACGAGCAATTGTTTGACGCTTTTCATGAATCGAATCTCCTGCCGCTTTGTGCTGTTGTGACGGTTGGTTTGACTGCGTGATTGACGGCTGCGCTTATCGCGCTTCCGGCAAGAACTCGCTCGACCCGTCGTCGACGGGAGTCGATGGAGCGTTGGTCTGCGCAGGGCCATCGGCCGTCTGCGGCTTTGTTTGCGGGATTGGTGCGGAGGAGGGTTTTTCGGCCTTCGAGCGCCGCTTGCGCGATTTGCGCTTCGAGTCTCGTTCTGCTGCTTTGCTCTTTCTGACGGACGTAATTCGCTCGCCGGAAACTGTTTTTGTCGACCCGGATCCTGCGGATGGAGTCTGGGGTCGTTCGTTCGGCTGGTCTGCGGTTTGGAATTCACTCTGAGCAGCGACGCCACCGCCGATTGCCGCTGCCGTCAAGCCGACGCCGAGGCTCAACTTTTTAGCCAGAGAAAGCTCGGAAAACTGATGCGCCTTGTATGAGGCGGTTGCGAGCCGCTCCTGCAAATGCGTACCAATCTGATTGAGCGACGACGAAAGCGCCCCATCGATCGGGTGAACTAGGACTACGGCTGGCGGGAAGAAGGCGGCAGTCGTCCTGGGGGCTCGTCGATATGAATGCATTCTCGAGCGACAAGCCGCACAGTTCGAAAGATGAGGCCTGGCTTCGATCGCCGCGTCGGCGTCACCATTGACAAGCCGAAGAAGCAGGGGTTGGACTCGATCGCATTCAGAGCCAGATTCGATCGCATCAACCTTCTTCAGGAAGGCCTGACGACCGTCATTGATGCACCGAGATACTTTGCGCTGAGAAAACCCAGTGGCTTCAGCGATCTCGTCGTATGTGAGGCCTTCGGCCTGCGCTAGAAGGCAGCGAACCTGATCTTTCGAGATTCGTTTCAGTGCCTCGTTCCCAACGTCAAGGTCCGCGATCACGTCGATTCGCTCGTCGGGCAGCACGTCGACGGATTCGGCCCGATCAACCGCCTCTGCTGACCGCTCGATCGAGACTGAACGTTGATTGTGCGTCGACTTTGCAATCGCGACCGCCTCTCGGCGTACCACTGTTCTGATCCACGGAACAAGATGGTCAGGATCCGTGGTGGGTGCCTTGGTAACGAGGATCTCGAGCGCGCGTTGGTAGGCGTCTTCGGCATCCGCGCGGCAGAGGCTGTACCGCTGCGCGTCTTGCATGATCACCCCGCCGTAGAGCACCACGAGTTCACTCGCGACTTCGTCGATTTCGTACCGGTTTGGGATGCGATTGTTCGTACGGCGCCGAAGCGCCGCTGGCCTTACATTCATATTCAACTTTCCGGCTGAGCAACTAAATCAACAGCGATGAAAAATGCAGGTAGGGCGCAGCCGCCCCTCGGTCCTACGTTTCCCCCGCCCGAGAGGCGGCGCTGCCCAATCAAACGCACATGTCCCCCAGGGACACCGAGATGTGCGTTCCCTCCTGTATAACCGCAAATTGGGTAATTGGCAAGAGTGCTGGGTGGCAAAATTGCTTTGGGGTGCTTTGCGGGCGGGCGAGAAAACGAGTCCATACCTAGTTAAGGACTGGGCGCGCTGGGCTCTACTCCCGCGAATGGTGTATTTGTGATGACCGTCGCTCGACCGGAGGGTGCGAATCGGTCGCAGCTCCATTCAGTCAGCCGCATCGCAGAGCCGTAAAACGGCGTTGCCTTCGCCGCCAGGGCGAGGGCAAGCGCGATCTGCCGCTTGCCCTCGAAGATCAGAATTGCGAAACCGCAGCGACGGCCACTGCGCCCAGCGCTTCGCCGAGCTCAGCGATTTCGTCGTGGGTGAGTCGCTTGCGCTCGCCCTGGTCCCACAGTTCATCCGTCACCGCCAACAGGCAAGCGCTCGGCACCGCACGCCGCGCACCAACCGCAAACACAGCCGCCGCTTCCATCTCGATCGCCAGTGCGCCGCGCTCGATCAGCTTTGTATGGCGAGCATCAGATTCCGGGTCGTAGAACAGATCAACCGTTCCGATCGCTCCGTCGTGGAAGCGATGGCCACTCGCTCCGGCCTCTTGTGCGAGCAGGCCCGCCAGCGCGGCGTCGGCCTCAATCAATCCCGAGATGCCGAGTCCGTTGCCAACACCCAGCGCCTTGCTGGTGCCATCGTCGCCAATGGCCGCGCGCGCGACGATCAGGTCGCCGAGCTTCACGTTCGGATCGATTGCGCCACAGGTGCCGACGCGCACAAACACCTCAGCGCCGAGGTCGGCCAGTTCCTCGCAAACGATTGCGGCGCTCGGGCCGCCCATGCCGGTGGCCTGAATCAGAAAACCCACACCGGCGTCGGTCTCGCCGGAGTATCCCCACAAGCCTCGGCGGTGGTTGAACATGCGCGGCTGAGTCAACTGTGCAGTCGCGATCGCCATCGCGCGCGCTGGGTCGCCGGGCAGCAGTACGCGCGGCTGAAACTCCGCGGCGGGATTGAGGTGGATCGTTTCGCCGTCGCCCTCAGGCAACTCGATGTCTTCGAGCGGTGTCATGAATTGGTCGGCAACGACATGGGATCGGGAGTATCGTATGCCGCATATGGCTACTAAACGATCCACCACAGGTAAGGCACAGCGCAAGGCTCAGGGAATCACCGATCAGCTGCGTTCGGCTGTCGAGAAAACTTTCGAGGCAACGTTGGGCGACAACTTCAACTCTGACCGCGCGAAGGATGTGTTGGACGAGGTGACCGACGCAGCGGACCGTTTCGGACGCTCGATCCTTGATGAGGTGCGCAACGTCGGCGACGAGTTGCGCAAGGCGGGCGAAGACGTTCGCAAGAGTGCCGGCGACGAGCTCGCGGCAACGCGCAAGCGTTTCGACCACTTGGAAAAGCGCTTCAACGACCTTGAGGCGCGCGTTCGCAACGCTGCTCCGGGCACCGCTTCGAAGAAGCCGGCAGCACGCAAATCTGCGGCCAAAAAGCCGGCAGCACGCAAGCCTGCGGCGAAAAAGGCGACGGCGAAAAAGGCGACGGCCAGGCCAGCGGCGCGCAAATCCGCCAGCACTGCTCGCAAGCCTGCTGCAAAGAAGA
>JBMYXO010000052.1:0-14916 GCA_049608465.1 Solirubrobacterales bacterium
GCGGCGGGCCATCCACCAACAACCAGGAGAGGAACCATGAACCAAGCAAGCCGAAGCATGCAGGAAACGGCCCCCTCCTGCTATTCAAGCAGCATGGCCGGTTCGTGAAGTCTCAGAGCGGAATGTTGCCGTGCTTGCGCTTCGGTCGCTCGACGCGCTTGTTCTGCAGGATTTCGAGCGCCTTGATCAACTTCGGGCGCGTCTCATGCGGGACGATCACGTCGTCGATGTAGCCGCGCTCGGCGGCGCTGTACGGGTTGGCGAAGCGCGCCTTGTAGTCGTCCATCAGCTTGGTGCGGCGATCTTCGGGGGTCGGCGATGAAGCGATGTCCTTGCGGTAAATGATGTTGACCGCGCCCTCGGGGCCCATGACCGCGACCTCTGCCGTTGGCCACGCGTAGTTGAAGTCGATCCCGAGGTGCTTGGAGCCCATGACGTCGTAGGCGCCGCCGTAGGCCTTACGCGTGATCACGGTGATCTTCGGCACGGTGGCCTCGGTGATCGCGTAGAGCAGCTTGGCGCCGTGGCGGATGATGCCGCCCCACTCCTGGGCCGTACCCGGCAGAAAGCCCGGGACGTCGGTGAAGGTGATGATCGGAATGTTGAAGGCATCGCAGGTGCGCACGAAGCGTGCGCCCTTGGCCGAGGCATCGATGTCGAGCACGCCGGCCATCTGATTGGGCTGGTTGCCCATGATGCCGATCGGCAGCCCGTTGAGACGAGCGAAGCCGACGATGATGTTCTTGGCGTGGTGTTCATGCACCTCGAAGAAGTCCTCGTCGTCGACGATCAACTTCACGACCGACCGCATGTCGTAAGGCTTGTTCGGGTTGTCCGGAACGATCGAGTCGAGCGCGAGGTCCATGCGCTCGGGGTCGTCGGACGGCTCGACGCGCGGCGGTAGTTCCAAGTTGTTCTGCGGCAGGAAGCCCATCAGGTACCGGACGTCTTCGAGGCATTCCTCCTCGGATTCGGCCGCGAAGTGCGCCACGCCTGACTTGGTGTTGTGAGTCATCGCGCCACCAAGTTCTTCGAAAGTCGGCTCCTCACCCGTCACCGTCTTGATCACGTCGGGGCCGGTGATGAACATGTGGCTGGTCTCTTTGACCATGAAGATGAAGTCGGTCATCGCCGGCGAGTAGACGGCACCGCCGGCGCAGGGTCCCATGATCACGCTGATCTGCGGCACGACGCCGCTGCTCTGGACGTTGCGGGCGAAGACCTCGCCGTAGCTGGCGAGCGAGACGACGCCTTCCTGGATGCGTGCCCCGCCTGAGTCGTTGATGCCGATCACCGGGCAGCCGATGCGCTCGGCCAGATCCATGATCTTGCACATCTTCTCGCTCATGACCTCGCCGAGCGAACCCCCGAAGACGGTGAAGTCCTGGCTGAATACGCAGACCGGGCGGCCGTCGATCAAGCCATGCCCCGTGACGACGGCGTCGCCCCAGGGGCGGTTCTTCTCCATGCCGAACTCGTAGGTTCGGTGGCGCACGAAGGTGTCGACCTCCTGGAACGAGCCCGGGTCGAGCAATTTGTGGATGCGTTCGCGGGCGGTGAGCTTGCCCTTGGCGTGCTGCTTCTCGATCGCGACCTCGTCGTGGTGCGCGCTGGCGCGCAACTCGTCGAGTTGTTCAACCTTCTCGTCGTATGTCTCCGGCACTTTTTGACGCATTTTTCATCACGCGCGTGTCCACCGCGCGGCGCAGATCATAGGTGGTCGGCGTTGCCGCATGCAAGCGTCTGCACGATTTGGCCGATCGTTTGTCACAATCCGCTGCCTGATGGTCGCACTGGCACGCCGTATAGCGGAATCGCAACGCTTCGACTTCTTGACCGTCGGGGTGATCATCGCCAACGCGATTGCGCTGGGTCTGGGTACGTTTGATCGGCTGGACCGGGACTATGCCAGCGAAATCACGCTGATAAACGAGCTGTGCTTTGCCTACTACGTCGTTGAGTTGACGATCCGAATTACGGCATTCTTTCCGAAGCCATTCTCCTTCTTCAGAAGCGGCTGGAACGTCTTTGACTTTGTGATCGTTGCGGTCGGCTTCGTCCCCGGGTTGCGCGAGAACGCAACGCTGATCCGCATGGTGCGGCTGTTGCGTGTTACGCGGCTCTTCCGCCTGCTGCCAGATCTACGCGTGATCGTTGCTGCGGTCGGTCGATCGATACCCGGGATGTCGTCGCTCGGGCTCGCTTCCGTGATGCTGGTCTACGTCTACGCGATGGTCGGATGGGTGATCTTCAGCGAGAAGGATCCCGCTCAGTTTGGGAATGTCGGCGAGGCGATGCTGACGATGTTCCAGGTCCTGACGCTTGAGGGGCTGCCCGAGTTTTTGGCAACCGGACGCGAGGCTTCCGACTGGGCGATTCCCTTCTACGTGTCGTACGTGCTGCTCGCCAGCTTCCTCGTGTTCAACCTCTTCATCGGAATCGTTTTGACGTCGATGGAAGAAGCGCGCGCCGCGGAGCTTCGCCGCGCCGAGGCGGAGATTGCCGACGAAAACATCAAGCGTTCGGATGAGGAGGCGGCGCGGCTCGCGGTTCGCGAGCGAATTCATGGGATTCGCGAGCACCTCGACAACATCGAGAGCGATCTCGAAGCCCTCCAGCGGGCAGAAGCGGCGGCTCGTGCAGAGGGCTAGCGGCTAGTCGTTGTGCACGAACGGCCGCTTGTGTGCCGACCCCAGGTGGTCAAGCACGGCGGCCAATCGTGTCTCGAAATCGACCGACTGCGCAGGCTCAATCGATTCGACAATCTCATTCGATTCAGCAGCCTCGATTGGTTCCGGGTGCGCCTCGGTTAGTGGCTCTGCTGCCAGGTCCGGTGCGTGATCACAAGTTCATCGGCTGGTTCGGCTGCCTGGCTGACATCGCGATCCGGGGCGGTATCTCGGGCTTCGAGAACTTCCGCCGGTGCGGTCGAATTTGAACTGAACATCGCCTTCACGCGCGCCACAAAGCCGACCTTTGCATCTTGTTCGGTCTTGTGTTCGGGCTTGTGTTCGGGCCCGGGTTCTGGCTCGGGTTCAGACTCGGGCTCGGGTTCAGGCTCGACTTCGTCAACCGTCTGGGGCTCTGGTGCCGCAACCAGAGTTGGTTCCGGCTCCGGCTCCGGCTTCGGCTCCGGTTCGGGCGTTGGCGGCTGTGTAGCGGCCGTCTCAGCGGTCAGTCGTACCTTCGTTCCCCAGCCCGATGCGGAGATTTCGATCGTACCGTTGGCAGATTCGCCCTGCCATTCGATCGTTGTTTCCGGCTCGCTGCGGGTGATCTCGATCGCGTCGTCGCCGAGCAGTTCCGCAAGTCGTTCGACTTGCTCGAGTTCAGCCCAAACCTCGGGCTGTGATTTGACAAGCGTGCGTGAGACGTCGTAGGCAGGCATCGCCTAATCACTTCGCTGACGCCAGCCCCGACCCTTCCACCGAGTTGGCTCGCAAGTGACTGTTCACGCGCCTACCGCTATTTATCGCTCAGAACGGCTTGGCTTCCATCAAAAACGTCGTCAAAATGATGATTCCGCCCAGCAACGGACCGAGCTTGGCGTTGCGCTGGATCAGGGCGATCATCTCCTGCGGCGGCGGCCCACCCGCCGACTCGCGGGCAAGCTCGAGTGCACGTCGCGTTCCGGGCGTGGTGATCGCGCCGATGATGCCCATGTAGACGATGAACAGGGCAAAGCTGATGTCGAGCCAGTGATCGTCACCGAAGCTGTACGGGCCGTCGAACACCTGGTACAGACCGGTGATCAAAATGAGCACTGCCATCGGGGAGATCCACTTCTTGATGATCGTGAAGTTCACCTCGAGCGCGAAAACCGTGTGTTGCGGGTTCTTCTGTGCAAGCGCGCCGATGAACGGGAAGGCAAATGCGGAGCCCAGTCCGATCACGGCAAAAATCACGTGCAGGGAAACGATCAAGCTATAGAAGGTCAGATCGAACGCGAGCGGGACGGTGGACATGCGTCATCTCCAAGAAGGGTCAGTCGTTGGCGGGGGAACGCGCCTAACTTACAGACAGCGCAAGCAGACCGGATTCAACTGCGTCGCGTTTTGATTGCCACGCGGCATCGGCGGTACCGCTCAGGCGACCGTGAACCACGAATACGATGCTGCCGCCGGGCACGTCAACAACGCGCATCCGCAGTGTGTCGGCGCTACCCAACTCGTCGACGACCTCAACTTCGAGCGCCAGTGTTTCGGCATCGGCGACTGGGTACAGGTCGGCCTTTTCCTTGGCGGGGCCGGTCGCGGTGAAGCGATCATCATCCGCCACCACTTCGGCGATCCAATTCGGAAACAGGCGTGGCCAGTTCGCGACGTCGCTGACGAACGCCCAGACATCCTCGCTGGGCGACGAAACAAAGCCACTCGCTACCGCGATGTTGGCGGGCAGTTCGGCCACGACGCCTGCCCTAGAGCTGCTCTCGGAACTCGCCCCAGAGTCCCTTGAGTGCGCCGCAGACTTCGCCCATCGATGCGCGTGCTTTCAGCGCCGCACGCATCGGTACGAGCACGTTGCCGTCGGTCTTGGCAACCTCGACGAGCTCTGCGAGCAGGCGGTCGACCTCGGCCTGGTCGCGGTCGCTCTTGAACTTTTTCAAGCGCTCGACCTGCGCGTCCTCGGTGGCCTGCTCGACCTTCAGCAGGTCGATGTCGACGTCCTCGTTCTCGTCGATGAACTTGTTCACGCCGACGACGATGTCTTGCTGCGTCTCGTATCGCTTGTGGTATCCGAAAGACGACTCTTCGATCTCTTTCTGGATGAAGTAGAGCGCGTCGACCGATCCACCCAACTCATCGACCTTGTTGATCAGCGACCAGGCGCCGTCTTCGAGCTCCTTGGTCAGTGCTTCAACGAAGTAACTGCCGGCAAACGGGTCGACAGTGTCGGCCGCGCCGCTCTCGTAGGCGATCACTTGTTGCGTGCGCAGGGCGATCTTCGCCGCGCGTTCCGTTGGCAGGGCGAGTGCCTCGTCGTATCCATTGGTGTGCAGCGATTGTGTGCCGCCGGTGACGGCGGCGAATCCCTGCAGCGCTACGCGGACGATGTTGTTCTCAGGCTGTTGGGCGGTCAAAGTGACGCCGCCGGTCTGCGTGTGGAATCGCAACATCAACGACTTAGGGTTCTTCGCGCCGAAGCGATCACGCATCACTTCTGCCCAGATCTTGCGGGCAGCGCGGAATTTCGCGACCTCCTGGAACACGTTGTTGTGGCAATTGAAGAAGAAGGCCAGGCGCGGTGCGAAGTCGTCGACTTCGAGGCCGGCGTCGATCGCGGCCTGCACGTAGGCAATACCGTTGGCGATCGTGAATCCGATCTCCTGCACGGCGCTGCAGCCCTTTTCGCGGATGTGGTATCCGCTGATGCTGATCGTGTTCCACTTGGGCACGTTCTCTTTGCAGTAAGCGAAGAGATCCGTGGTCATCCGCATCGACGCCTCGGCGGGGTAGATGAAGTTGCCGCGCGCGATGTATTCCTTGAGGATGTCGTTCTGGACCGTGCCGCGGAGTTTGTCCGAGCTGATGCCCTGCTCCTCGGCGACCAAGTCGTACAAAAGCAGCAGCACGCTGGCCGGCGCGTTGATCGTCATCGATGTCGAAACTTGATCCAGCGGGATGCCGTCGAAGACGGTTCGCATGTCGTCGATCGTGTCGATCGCCACGCCGGTGCGGCCAACCTCGCCCTCACAGAGCGGATTGTCGCTGTCCAAGCCGAGCTGCGTCGGCAGGTCGAAGGCCATCGAGAGCCCGGTCGAGCCGTGCTCGAGCAGGTATTTGTAACGGATGTTGGTCTCGTGCGCCGTCGCGTATCCGGCGTACTGGCGCATCGTCCAGTGGCGGGACCGGTACATCTCGCCGTGCACGCCGCGCGTGAACGGGAATTCGCCCGGCTCGCCGAGTCGCTCGGGTAGGTCGAGTCCGGCGATGTCGGACTCGTCGTAGAGGACCTTCTGCTCGATGCCGCTGTCGGTGAAGCGACGCGGGTCGTCGGGACCTACGAGGGGAGCAATCGTCGGAAGCGATTGCGTTGGACTGGATTGCGTTGCGTCGGACTGCGCGGGGCTGGTCTTGCTTTCACGGATGCTGGACATGCCTGTGATCGTAGATCACGGGTCGATTCGTCGGCAGCAAAAACTCGCCGGGAGCGCCGTTCAGTTGCCGCTGGCGGGCGCGATCGAAGTGGCGCAGTCGAGCGGTGCCGCGATGACTTCAGAGACGATCGCTGGGCCGAGTCCGCGCTTGAACGTGAACACGCGCTGCGTGCTGCGGGTACCGCCGGCAGTGATCCGCCCTGCGTACCGTGGGGCAAGCGCGAAGTCGGCCTGTTGGCGCGCGGTTTCTGGCACGAGCGTCACGACAGCGACCTCGGTGTCCTCTGATTTTCGGTCGCGCGTGATCGCAAAACAGCCGCGGTCGGTGTTGATCGTTTCGGAGACGAGGCTGGTTTGGTCAACGTCGATGAGACTGCTCGCACCAATTGGGCTGAGATAACCGCGCGCGGAGTCCTCGAGCGAGGTTGACCAGTACTTCGCATACGCGAATGGGCCGAGGAACAGGATCACGGCCGGGAGAATCATCAGGTAGCCCCAGTTGCGGCCTATTCCGCGCGCCGCAAAAACGATCACCCATCCGATTCCGATCGAGATCAGCGCAGGGACGATCGGCCCCGGGCCGGCAGCTTCGCCGGTCGCACGACTCATCGAAGAGCTGAAAGCGATTCCGGCCGACACCAGCATCGCGAAAAGGGTCCAGGCAACGCCGTAGGTAAGAACGCTGCGGTCGCGTTCGAGTTCTGGGATGCCGTCGTCACTGCCCGAGGGTCGGCGTACAGGCTGCGGAGTCACGTTCGCGGCGCCGGCCAGCTCTTCGGGACTCACCCGCTGGCTGACCACATCGGACCCGACCGGACTGCTGCCGAACGGGTCGATCTGGCGAAAGCCGAAGTCGCTGGGGGAAGCGCTCGCGCTTCTGCCCGGACTCGCCGTCGGCTGGTTTTCCGGTACCGGCAACGGCTTTGGACCGGTCGGCTCCGGTTCGACCGGTTGCTGGGCTTGCTCGCCAAACACGTCGAGACCAAGCCGCGCTCGCTGAGCCGGCGACAACTCACCGTTTTTGCCGGTCGGCAGTGACGGTGCCGGCATCGCCGGGGCACCATCGTCGTCGGGAACGGGCAGAGCCGAAATCGGCAACGGATCGCCACCGGCGCGATTCTCGCCGTGTGGTCCGCCGGGTTGCGGAGTACTCGCCATCACACTTGCAGAGGCCGGTGTCCTGAGGCCTGCGGAGGCTCGCTATGTAAAGTTCGTCCAATCATGTCTACCTGTTTGGTCACCGGCGGCGCCGGATTTCTTGGTTCTCATCTCTGCGATGCGCTTTTGGCGCGCGGCAATCGCGTGATTTGCGTCGACAATCTCGAGACCGGTTCGCTCGAGAACATCGCGCATATCCGCGACGAAAACTTCGATTATCTGAATATCGACATAACCCAACCCTTTTTCATCGACGGGGAAGTCGATTTCGTTTACCACTTGGCGTCGCCTGCAAGCCCAATCGACTACCTGCGATTGCCCCTGCACACCCTCAAAGTCGGGTCTTATGGCACGCACCACGCCTTGGGGCTGGCCAAGTTCAAGCGCGCGCGCTTCCTGATTGCCAGCACCAGTGAGGTCTATGGCGACCCGGAAATCCATCCGCAACCGGAGAGTTACTGGGGAAACGTCAACCCGATTGGACCGCGTGGCGTCTACGACGAAGCCAAGCGTTACGCCGAAGCTCTGACGATGGCGTACCGTCGACAGCAGGGCGTCGACACCGGGATCGTCCGCATTTTCAACACTTACGGTTCGCGGATGCGCCCGCACGACGGCCGCGCAATCCCGACGTTCATGCGACAGGCGCTGCAGGACGCGCCGGTGACTGTCTTCGGCGATGGATCCCAGACGCGATCGTTCTGTTACGTCGACGACCTGATTGCAGGCATCATCGCCCTCGCAGAGAGCGGCTACGGCGAGCCGGTCAACATCGGCAATCCGACGGAACTGTCGCTGCTTGAAATGGCAAAGCTGGTCATCGAGGTGACTGAGTCGCGCAGCGAGATCGTCTACGAACCGCTACCGATCGACGACCCGAAAATCCGTCAGCCCGATATCGCGCTCGCCAAGGACATCCTTGGCTGGGAACCGAAGGTCGATCTGCGCGAGGGTCTCAAACTCACGCTCGATCTCGCCGGCGTCGAACGCCTCGCTCGCTGACGCCGAGATCACTCCCAGTGTTCGAGCGGATTCGCCGACTCTGGAATTGCCGCGAGTTCTTCGGCGCTGATCGTCTGCAGGTCGTCCCAATCGAAACCGGCGCGTTCGAACTGCCGCGATGAGCGAATAGCTGCGCGATCGCCGTTGTCGAACACTGCCCAGACGGTTTCGTCTCCTTCCGCCTTGACCACCCGCTGTTTGCCTGTCAGCCGACTGCCTCCGGCCTCGAAGAACCCAAACAGATCCCGGTCCCGCGTGACGTTGTAGTAACGCGAATCCCTGCCCGGAAAATCATCGACTACATCGACCGTTTTCATGCCGGCCGCAGTGGCCAACGCGCGCATCTGGCCCTCGCTCATGAAGTACACGTGCCCGAGGCGTTCTGAACTGTCGAACGCGTAGTCCCAGGTCTGGGCGTAGTACTGCGACAAGAAGTGATCCATCCCGCCGGGAGAGTCAAGTTTGATCTGGTGCAACATGAACACGCCGCCAGCACGCAACACGCGGCTGGCGTCGACCAAATAACTGAAGACGTTCTGAGGCTGAAGGTGAAGCTGCACGTCGTAGCTGAAAATGAAGTCGGCGCTGTTGCTCTCGAGCCCATCGAAATCAACGCCGTTGAGCACCTTGAAGGCGACGTTCTGGTCGACGCCGCGATCAGCCAGCTCGCGCTCTGTCTGACCGATCATCTGCGGCGAGATGTCGCAGCAGGTCAGTGACTTGACGCGAGGTGCGATGCGCTGGCTGAACTTCCCGCCACCGCATCCGAGTTCCACGACATCCGAGTCCGGTGTCAGATAGTCGGCCACGAGCTCGTCGATGATCAAGCTTGCGAACTCAGGACCGCCCCACTCCTCACCAAGCGTTTCGGAACCGAGGTTCAGGTAGTCGTGCTTGCGCCACTTCGCCGGATACGCCGACCACTGGCTTTTCAAGCCAGCGACGGCGCGGTGCGATCGGCGTCGCCTCAACGTGCTTCGGACCTTTTCAGTTAGCGGCATTTGGGGCTGATTCGACATGGTTCGGCATTCTAGTACCGAGTATTCGCTGAGCTAGTAGGCCCCGTGTTTACGCAGTACTGCCGGAATCGTGCGCAGCATGATCACGACATCGAGGAACACCGACCAGCGTTCGATGTAGAGGAAATCGAGACGAACGAGGTCGTCGAATTCGAGCTCGGATCGGCCGGAGACCTGCCAGAGGCCCGTCAACCCGGGAAGCACGAGATAGCGCTTCTTGTGCCACTCGTCGAGTTTGTCGAAGTCGCGTTGGGGCAGCGGCCGCGGCCCGACCAAAGACATGTCTCCCTTGAGCACGTTGAACAACTGGGGAAGCTCGTCGAGCGACCAGCGGCGTAGAAATCCACCAGGACGGGTCAGTCGCGGATCGTCGCGGATCTTGAATATCGCGCCGTCGGCCTCGTTGAGATCTTCGAGCTCGTCCTGCATCGAATCGGCGTTCGTCACCATCGTTCGAAACTTGATGCAACTGAATGGATCGCCCCCGAGGCCCGGTCGGGGCGATCGGAAGAAAACCGGGCCACGAGACGTCAGTTTCACAATCACAGTGATCGCCAGCAGTAGCGGCGAAAACACGATCAGCAACAGCGTCGATACGACGATGTCAAACACGCGCTTGGCAACGAACTGCGCGCCTTCGAACACCGGCGCCTTCAACTCGAAAAGCGGGAGCGTCTCGCCGGGGACGAACTCCGCGGCGTCGGCGAAGAGGATCTCCATCGTCGTCGGCGCGACGCGCAGGCGCACGCCGTAGCGGTGACAGCGATCGACGAGCACGACCGCTTCGTTCTGAGGAAAGAATGGGTCGGCGATGATCACTTCATCGATCTCGTCGAAATGCTGTTCGATGTCATCGATGCTGCCGAGGTCCTTCAGCCCGTTTGCGGCGCGTGGTTCGAGTGAGATGAATCCGACTGGCTTGCTCTTCACGACCGGAGCTCGCGTAAGTGCATCGGCGACGGCTTCGATCTGTGCGTTGCTGCCGACGATTACCGCGCGTCGTTCGCGGCCAAACGCCCCTTCGAGTTCCTCAGCGGAGCGGTCGTAGACAAAACGTGCAGAAATGATCAACCCAGATGCGATCGCAAATGTCGACCAGAAGACGTAGTAGCTCGAAAACTGCTGGCCCTCGATCTCGGCAAAAATCAACGTCACGATCGTCACCTTGAAAAGGGCACCGAGGATGCGGGCCGACCCCGGCCGCAAATTGCGCGGTTTGTAGAGCCCGTCGCCAGCGAACAGCAACAGCATCACCAAAGCGGCGAACGGCAAGACTTCGACGGCGTAATCGAACGACTGGTCGAACGTCGTCGGGTCCTCGATCAGCACGGTCTTTACGCGCAACGCGATCAATAGCGCGCTGAACAGCAGGACGAGGTCGAGGAATGCCAGAACCACGCCGTTGACGAATCGTGTGACGAGGCGCCGATCGAACAGCATTCGCAACATGCTCTTGCGCTGGGCACGCACGTCGCGACCGTTGGCTTCGCGTGAAAAGGCGGCACTCTCGGTTGCCATCCGGGCAAGCGGATCTTCGATGTCCGAGTCGGCCTTCGGGTCGCGCGGATTCGAGCCTGGCGGATTCTTTACGGTGCTTTGGGTCATCAGATGATCGAACTGCCGCCGAGCGACGGTCTTCGTTGCATGCAGAACACAAACTACTGGCGGAAGCGAAAGTCGCGATTTCCGCGCTCGGTGGTCTACCGGTACGGTACCTGTCTGATCGCCGCAGTTACTTCTGAATTCGACGGACCACGACATGTCCAACGCTTATGACGACTCGATCTGGGAGCTGATTCCCACCGATGACCGCCCGTTGGACGACGGACTGGTCGCGCGCATGGATGCGTTTCTCGCTGGTGCTGACTCGGTTCTCGATCTTGGATGTGGCGATGGTCAGTACCTGTCGCTTCTGGCGGGTCACTGCAGCGATGTGTACGGCGCGGACCACTCCCAAGTCGCGATCGACAGAGCTGCCGGTCGTGCGCCGAGTGCAAATCTCTCGCTGGTCGGCGACGACTATCGCCTGAAGCTGCCAGACAATTGTTTGTCACGCATTTGGTGTGTCGACACGATCGAGCATGTAGTCGACACCCAGACATTTCTCTCCGAAGCTCGCAGGGTGCTCGCGCCGGGCGGACGCATATTCGTGGCCACACCGTCTCATTCGTTGAAACTGCGCCTGAAGCTCGCGGTTAGCGGCTGGTCCGAACATTTCGATCCTTTTGGACAGCACCTGCGTTTCTACACGGCTCGGACGTTGCGATATGCACTGTCCGAATGTGGATTTGAAGTCGATGACGTCGACGCAGAAAACGGATCGCTCTTCGCCTTGGCGACCAGACGCTAAGGGGCGATCGGGGTGGCGACTTCCTGTCGCTCCAGCTCGCGTTGAAGTTTTTTCAACTCGCGCTCGAGTTTGCGACGCTCGCGATCGGCTTCTGCGGTGAGCAGTTCATCAACTCGAGCTGCCTTTGCCAGATTGAGCAACACGATCCCACGTTGGTTGTTGGGGCTCTGGTAGAGCAGCGGCAGCAACGCGCTGATTGCGCCACCTGGGTCTGACGTGACGTACAGACGAAACTCCGCCAAGCGCAGCCATGTCTCGGGGTTTCCGGGCTGCTCTGTGGCAACGACCATCAGCGTTCTATCGGCGGCCTTGGGCTGATCGAGATTGTTCTGGGCCGAGGAGATCAGGAAGAACGCATCGGCGGACGTCGGATCGAGCTCGCGTGCGTCCCGACCGAGTTCGAGCGCCGACGTGGCGTTGGTCGTGACCACGTCAAACCCCGCATTGACCTTCTTCTGTGCGCGTACCGGTTGATACACAGCAAAGGCGACGGCCACACCGACGAGAGCGACAGCAACTGCACGCGCAGCACGCCACCGCTCGCCTTCTTCGATCGACGAAGGTTCGGAATCTGGGTGGGCCGAACGCGACCCGGCGACCCAACCGGCCGTGATCAATCCGAAGAATGCGACTCCCGGAATGAACCACGTCCAATCGATAGCCGATTGAACGCCGAAGGCAACGGCCACCAACAGAATCGCGATCTCGGCCAACTTTCGGTCGTCCGCGTGTTCAAGCCATTTTGTAGGGCTGGCGCGCCGCGCGCCGGCGACGCGAAATGCCGAAACCAACCAAGCGAGCGCGAGCGCGAGCGCAAGCACCAGCCCGAATATGCCCAGATCGGAGAGCACCTGAGGTATGAATCCGTGCGCATGGAGCACATCGATTATGTCGGTGCGGAATGGAAGACGCGCGACCGAGTAAGTGTCTGCACCGGTGCCCTTCCAGGCATGTTCGTCGTAGACCTTGAACGCGTCGTTCCAGTACCGGGCACGTAGTGAGGTCGTCTGTGTCAGTCGGTCAGGCGAGTTGGTCGGGGCGGTAGCGGTTCCTTCGAACAGCGCGCTCGCGCGGTCGGGGATCGCACTGATTCCGTTGTCGGCCGTGACGGCGACGCCAGCGATCAGCACGAACGGGGCTATTGCCAAAGCGATCAACAGCGCCTTGCCCGCCGCGTATCGACGGGCGGGCGGTATCGCGACGGTCGTCCTCCGACGCTCGACCGCGTAGCCGATGGCTGCGAGCGCTGCGGACATCAAGACCAGCGCGACGGCCAGCACCCGACCGGTGCTCTCGCGATCGCTCAAAGCAACCGCGTCGAGCGAAAGCGAGGGCTGTCCGAATGCCCATGCGATGACAATCGATCCGACGGCGACCACGGTTGCGAGCCATGCTGTCGAGCGCAGGCGTCGGTCGACGAGCAACAGCCAGATCGCCACTCCGACAATTGCGGCCAGTAGTGCACCGCGTGACTGACTGAGCATCAGCGTGACGAAAAAGATGCCGCCCAGCGGGTATGAGATCACTTGCTGCCAGGTTGCCGCCGATCGCTGCGTGCCGAGCCAGAGTGCGCCAAGTAGACCGAATGCGGCAACTGAGCCGACTGCGTTCCAGTATTCGAACGGCATGCGCAGACGAGCGAATGCGTCGCTCTCGGGAAACCAGCCAGGGAAAATGCGGCTGAGCAGGGCGTAGCCAGAAATGAGTGCAGCAGCTACGACGACTCCGGCGATGATTTCGCGCGTGCGATTCGGCAGTAGCTGCGCCGCCAACGCTGCAGTTGCAAGGACCGCGGTGTATGCGATCAAGCGAATCGCGTCAAAGTACGAGTCGTTCGGTAGCAGCGACCATCCCACTGACATCGCAGCCAGCAACGCGAATGCCGACATCAGCAGCAGCACGCCAGATCCGTTGAATGGTCGCGGCAGCGTGCCACGAAAAGCGGCGCGTCCGAATGCCGCTGTGGCGGCGAGCACGAGCAGCGCAAAGACCGTCCCGGCGCGTACGCCGGTCGGTTGCCCGCCGATCGCGAACGCGGGTACCGCAAGCAACAGGGCCGTGACGATCAGTGTCAGAACTGATTCACGGTCGAACTGTTGGGTTGAGTTGCGCTTCGACTCAGCCGTCGCCACGCCGACCGGTTTTCGGCAAGAGATTTTGCACGCGGGGCATCTTGCCAAGTCTGCCAGCCAGATCGATGCCGAAAAGCAGGAGCAGTCCCAAACCAGCAATCAGCAGAGCCATCGGGACACCTGGCGATTTGCTGGACTTCAAAGTGTTGCCGGCGGCCGTCTTGATCGCCGGGTTGCCGGCGGCGACGATCGATTCGCCCGGTTCGAGAGTTGAGTCGTCGTCAACCTGGTTGCGGATGTCGCGTCGCTGCTTGGGGGTCGTCAGGGCATTGATGCTTGCTGACTTGCCCTTGGCGTTGCCACCCTTCAGTTTGGGCGAGGTGTTCTTTGTGACTTTCTTCAGCAGCGCCTGCCTGATGACCGATTCGCAGTTCGAGTACTGCTTGAGGTCGGAGGGAATGTTTTCGAGCGCGTTCTTGAGCTCGGAAGGCGAGTATTTGCCTGAAAGCGCGCCGTCGTCATTGCAGTCGCGAAGAATCGTGTCAACGGATGCGCCAGCAGGTGACGCGAACGCCGAAAAGGCGATCATGAGCACGGCAAGAACGACTGAAAAGCGAACTTTTGTCAAGTTGGACATCTCTCGGCAAGCTACCAAAGCGGCCCCCCTTCAAAGCACCGAGTGGGGCTGGTGCATGTTTGAACACCGTTTGTTGGTGCAAAGTTTCTGCGGAGCAACGTCGCAATCGAGGGCTTAAACGTTACAACCCCAGGTCACTACCCCTTTGGAGTACAAAACAAACATTCGAGATGACTCGGCCGCCACACATCTCTAGGATGCGGCCACGATGCGCACGGGAGAGCGGAGCAGCAAGGGGGACACGAGTTCACTGGGTGAGCAGCGAGTACTCGTTCTGCACAACCGGTACCGGCGGCCGGGCGGGGAAGAGCGATACGTCCAGCAACTGGGGGAGTTGCTCGAGCGCGAAACCGGGTTTTCGGCGGTGCTTGAGCGATCAAGCAAAGAGTCCGGAGCCGTCAGGGCGGGCACCGCGCTGGTGCGCGGCGGGCTGAACCCAGACGAAGTCGGCGATTTTGTTCGCGACGCGTCGATCACTGTGGTGCACGCCCACAACGTTCAGCCGAGCTTTGGATGGCGAGCACTCGCGGCCGCCAGCGAGGCAGGCGCGGCGGTGGTGCTTCATCTCCACAACTACCGGT
>JBMYXO010000053.1:0-14604 GCA_049608465.1 Solirubrobacterales bacterium
TGATCTGGACTGCCGGCGCAATCCCACGATTGACCGTGATCGTCTGGCTGCCGCTGCCGTATTCGTTATCGCAGACGACTTCGATCGTGTTCTCACCGATCGGCAGATCGCCCGTTGCCGGGCTGGTCGCAGGTGTCCCGTTGACGGTGCAGTCGACCGGCGCGGTGCCGGTTGCGGAGAACTCAACGGTGGTGGACTGTGCCGTTGTGAATGCGCCATTTTGAGGCGATGTGATTTCGACCGCCGGTGCGACGCCACGGTTGACCGTTATCTCTCCGCTGGAGCTGCCGTAGTCGTTCGAACAGCTGACAACGATGGAGTTCGCACCGGTGGTGAGTGCCACCGTCGCCGGACTTGTGGCGGCGTCGCCGTTGACCGTGCAGGCGACCGGCGAGGTGCCTGTAGTGCTGAACTCGACGTCGACTGAGCTTTGCGTGGTGAGCAGGCCATCGATCGGCGACGTGATCGAAACCGTCGGAGCGGTACCGCGATGGACCGTAATCGTGTCGTCGGCTGATCCGAACGCATTTGTGCAGACGACCTCGATCGAATTTGCGCCGACGACCAGATCGACCGTTGCCGGGCTTGTGGCGTCGTCGTCGTTGACGGTGCAGTCGACCGGCATCGTGCCGGTCGAGCTGAATTCGATCGTTGCGTCGGAACCGGTGGTGTGCAAACCGTCGGCGGGAGACGTGATTTCGACCGTTGCCGGATCGTCAATCGGCCCGACGTAGACCGTGAAAACATGATTTGCACCGTTCCCTGCGTCGTCGATGCAGCCGATCGTGATCGTGTTGGACCCGGAATCCAAAGCAATTTCATCACCGCTGTCCGCGTCGCACACAGGCGTTTCGTCGAAGTCGTCGGTGACCGTGAAGTTGAGTGTTGCCGTCGACTCAACCTGCGTCGAGTCGGGAACTGGGTTGATCAGCGTGACCGCCGGTGGCGTTGTGTCTGCCGAAGTGTCGAGGAACTCGGCGTCGGACTCGGCGACCTCGCCGGTTTCGACCCTGATCGAACTGATGCGCCCACTGAATCGCGTGCCGATCTGGTCGTGGTCGCCGGATTTGACGGTTGCGCAGTCGGTGAACTCTTCATCGCGACAGACCTCGGCGTGGTACCCGGCGGCAACCGTCAACGATTCGATCGAGTTGTCTCCAACTGGCGCAAAGTGGGCCCGAGCGGCCGAGAACTCGCCGAGGCCGAAGTTCTGCGACGCACCATCGAGGTCTTCATCGGCGAACGCAACCGCCGCCTCAGTTTTGTTGGCCAGCGGAAGCTCAGCACCGACCTGAATCATCTTCGCGATTGACGGCACGCCGTGCGAATCAATCAGAAACAACATGTAGAAGCCCGGGGACGCTTCGAAGGCGTTCTCCGGCGCGGTGATCGCGAGCGTACCCGGGGTCGAATCGTCGAACTCCAACGGCACACGCCGCTGGCCCTGATCGGTTGCGTGGGTCGGTGCCGGGAGCTTGATCAGCGAAACCTGTTCGATCGTCGTCCCGGAATCTCCAAGTGTGTAGTCGACATCGAACTCGTCTGTGTACTCGACCGGCGACAGCACCTCTGCGCTGCCGTCGAGAATCGTCGACTCGGTGATCGCCGGTCGCTGCGACGCGTTACGCGGAGTACCGTCGCTGTTGAAAAGGTATGGCGGCGAGAAGTACTCAAAATTCGCCTCGCTGTACGAGTTGTGGTAGCAAGGCCCACACACCCCGCCGCCACCCGAGATGACCCGACCGTCCGGGAGCAGCATGGCCATCGAGTGATACTGGCGAATCGTCGACGCTTCGTCCAACTGAGTCCACTGATCGGTCTCTGGATCCCAGATCTCGGCCGCGTAGACCGCGGCTTCGGGGTTCACGAGGTCGTTGGCGAGGTTGCCATCGTTGGCATTCCAGGTTGGGTTAGCGGATGGGTCGGTATCGGAGATGCCGCCGGTCGCAAGGACCTTGCCGTCGGGAAGCACCGTCAACTGGTGCAGGCGACGACGGAACTGCATATCTGCGGCCTCGGTACTCGTCGGCAAGCCCTGTTCGTCGTTCGTTCTTTCGCCCCCGGTCGTTTCGATCAGAGCAGCCGTGTCGACCGCACCGTGCTCCCGCTCCTGCCCAACTATCGGGGTGTTCGTGCCGACGCACTCGTGGCGACGGTTTGCAGGCGCAATCGTGCCGTCGGCGAGCAGGCAGTCGTCGGGATCGCCGGTGTAATCGGGATGATCCGGCGCCGGCTGACTCGCCGTGAACAAGTAACTTGCGGGCTTGCCTCCGCCACTGACGAGCGTGCGCCCGCGATCGAAGTTGACGGCCGATCCGTACTCGCGCACGATCGACCAGTCGCCGTCGTCGCGCAGACCGAACGACTGATAGGCGCCGCTGCCACGCGGATCGATCAGCATCATGCGCGGCTCATCACCGGCATACAAGACGCGGCCGTCCAGCGAGGGAAACACAAACGGGTAGAGGCGCCACGACGGCGGCGTCGGATCCCCAGGGGCGAACGCGAGATTTGTCAGGCTTCGAAGGTGATCTGAGGGCGAGTTCGGATCCCAGTTCTGCGTGCCGGGCTGGTAATTCGACGTGAAGACCTCCGGATAAGCCTTCTCGGGCAGGTAGTACGGACTGTCTGGATTCGTGTCCTGCGGATCGCCAGCCATGATGAACGACTCGCCATTTGCGAGTGACGCAACCGACGGGTACCAACGCGGTCGCTCCATGTCCTGTGTGCGCTCCCAAGTCTTGGTGCGCCAGTGATAAACCCAAGTGTGTTCGAGCCCGGCCAATTGCTGGCCAGTGTTTCCGCCCGCAAGAAAGAGGTCGCCGTTGGGCAGATGAGAGAAACCGGCGCAGAAGAGGTTTGCGCCGACGACGTCAAGACGCTCGCCCTGCTCGGTGGGATTCGCGGGGTCCCAAAGCAGTATTCGCGTGCTTGGAAAATCAATGTGCTCGTCCTGATTGTCCATGACGCCACTGATCAGCCAGTCCCAATAGAGAATCTTGCCGTCTGGCATCAATGCACTGAAGACCGGCACGATCCGCGGATTCGGCGACCAGTAGCGGGCATTGTCAGACTCCGGGTTGATCGAGTCGTACGTGTACTCGGCGTCGACGTCGACGATCGGGTCGCCGACCTGTGTACAGCTCTGAAGATCGTCCTCGACGCAGTTCTCGGGGACCGACTCGAACGTTTCGTAGCTCGGCTGAACCGGGGCGCTCCATTCGCCGATTTCGGCGGGCGTACTCGCGCTGGGTCCATCGCGAAACGCTCCGATCGCACGCAGCGAACGCTGCGTCTCGATCGGCGTTGAGACCGGTGTGCCATCGGCGATGCTGATGTCGGATGAACGCGTCGCGAAGCCGTTCTCAGCCGCCCTGAGCGGCATGTCGAGAGATTGCATCAGTACGCGCTCGCGCACTTGTTGGTCAGTCAACATCACCCTGCCCAGGCGCTCGGCCCGTTTGGCGCGACGACGTTCGGCCGCTAGATGCTCGCGGTCACCCGCACGCTGTTGCTGGCGCAGGAGCTCGCCCGGTACAGCCAGTCCATCGGCAAACTTGTGCAGCAGCGTCGCGCCCGCGCCGTCACGATTCAGGCTGTCGGCCGTATAGCCGTGGCTGCCACCGTGGGCGTACGCACCTGTCGCGGCAATAAGCGCTGCGCAGGAGATCACCGCTGCGGTGACGATCACTCGTATTGCGTTACTCATGGACGTTCTGATTCACGGGCCGATGACGGGATCCACAGGCCGAGATTTCACGTCGAGGCTGCCCGAAAAGCGAGTGCCCCGTAAGTCCCGCCCAATGCGGGACCACGTGAACGAAAACTAGTTACTCAAAGAACTTAGTGCCTAACTATCGGTACCGCAAGTGTTGCCTGAACCAATGCACTCAGAGTGCCGAGATCGTATGCGCCCTCGTGGCGATGGCCGTTGATGAAAAAACTCGGAGTTCCGGTCACCAGGCTCTCGTCGGCGCCTTCGACGTCCTCGGCCACTCGATCGGCGAAGTTGCGTTCGCGAAGGTCCTCCCAGAACCGATCGACGTCGAGCCCCACACGTTTTGCGTAGTCACGCAAATCCGAAATCTCGATCGCGTTCTGGTGCTCGATCATCAGGTCGTGCATTTCCCAGTAGCGACCTTGGGCACCGGCCGCTTCTGCGGCCTCGGCAGCGAGTTGCGCGTGAGGATGGACGTCCTGGAGCGGCAGGTGTCGCCATGCGTATGTGAGTTCGCCGCCGAAGCGCTCGAGCAGTTCGCGAATCGTGTCTTCGGCGCGACCACAGTAAATGCACTCGTAGTCGCCGTATTCGAGCAGCGTCACTTTGGCGTTGGCCGGGCCGCGAATGTGATCGCGCTCGGGATCGACCGGCATGGTCAAGTCGGTGAGCGCCGTCGACGGGACGAACGAAGCGGCTCGTGAGCGTCCGGTCGTTCGCGTGATCGCTGCCACGATCGCGGCACCGAGCGCGGTCGAGGCAACGGCCGCCGCGAGCACTCCGAGCTTCGCCTCGGCTAGCAACTCGCCGGTGAAGGCGATCTCGGCGATGAACAAAGACAGCGTGAAGCCGATTCCGCAGAACGCTGCCGCGGCGAAGACCGGCGGGATCTGCACCGGCAGTGGCAGCCGCCCAATTCGCGGGTGAGCGGCAAGCGCCGTGATCGCGCCAATACCAATCAGCTTTCCGAACACGAGGGCGACGAATATTCCGATCGTCACCGGCGACGAAACTGCTCGGCTGAGCAACTCGCTGTCGATCCTCACGCCGGCGTTCGCCAGCGCGAAGATCGGCACGATCAAGAAGCTCGTCCATGGGTGCAGCCCGTACTGCAGCCGTTCATTTGCCGAAACCGCGTTTTGGACGTAGAGCCGCGCCGAACGCGCCAACTCTGCGGTCGGTTGCTCGCGAAACAGACGCGTGATTGCCGAGGCGCGTTCAAGGTCTTGACGAGCGGGCGGCTTGGCGCTGATCGCGAGGCCGATCAGCACGCCGGCGATCGTGGGATGAACACCAGATTGAGACATCGCGATCCAGATCGCGACGCCGATCAGTTCGTATGGACGCTTTCCAAGGATTCCGTACCAACGCAGTCCGATCGCAAGCGCACTGAGGGCGACGACGGCCAACAACGCGTCGATGGAAATCGCCTCGCTGTAGGCAAACGCGATCACCAGCAGGGCGCCGATGTCGTCGGCGATCACGAGCGTCAGCACGAACACGCGCAGTCTTGCCGGTAGCCGACGGCCGAACAATGCCAGCATGCCCAGTGCGAACGCCGTGTCGGTCGGCATCACCACACCCCAGCCGGCGGCTGCGTCACCACCGGCATTGAAGGCCAGATAGATCGCGATCGGAATCGCCATGCCCCCGACCGCAGCGAGCAACGGAATCGCCACCCGGCGTCGCTCACGCAGCTCACCCATGTCGAACTCACGCCGCACCTCGAGGCCAACGACCAGGAAGAAGAAGGTCATCAGGCCGTCGTTGACCCAGTAGTGCAGATCGCCACCGAGCACGTGCGTTCCGAGGCTGATCGAGAGCTCGGTGTGCCAGAGGTCTGCGTAGGAGTCTGGCCAGACATTTGCCCAGATCAGCGCCGCCAGCGACGCGATCAGCAACACGACTGCGCCGCTGATCTCGGTGCTCATGTAGTTGCGCAGCGGCGCCGCGACGTTTCGTGACCACGCGGTATGCCCGTTCAGCGCACGGATCGCCTCCGAAGGTGTGGCCGCGTCGTTCATCGCGGCAGTTTGGCAGCGAACGCGGCCGCTACCTGGTGGCGGTCAAACCGACGTACGCGGGGACTACGAGCCGGCGACTGACGAGACGTACTCGGAGACCGCTTGGATCTCCTCGGGCGAGAGTGTGCCTTCGAACGACGGCATGGCACCGCGACCTGCGGTGACGATTGCCTCGACCTGTGCCTGACTCGGCTTCAGGTCGTCGAGGTTGGGGCCAACCGTGCCACTCGTGCCAGCGTCGGCAAGCGTGTGGCAGCCGGCACAGTTCTGGGTGAAGATGGTCTTGCCGTCGGCGCCAGACGCCGCTTCCTCGCCGCCGCCTGCCTCGGTTTCCTCGGCCCGCTCAGTCTCTTCAGCCTGTTGGAGCTTCGGCGCATCGGCGCCGCCGATCGCGCCCAGGCCGCCGATGCGAAAGGCCACAACCTGCGCCGTCTGGCCTTTCTTGGTGACGACCGATGCGGGCACGACCAACGTGTCGTCAGATGCGGCGATCGGTGACGCGGAGCCTGCGGGCAGCTTCGAGGTCCAGACCTGGTCGCCGCCGTCGCGATCGAATCCGTAAATGTTGCCGTCGATCGTCGTGACGAAAACAATGTTGTTGGCGACCGTGGCGCCGCCAAGCGGTGCCGACGCCAACTTCTTGGTCCAGTTGACATCTCCGTTCTCCGCGTTGACCGAGACAAGCGAGCCGCTGGACGATTTGGCCTTGATCGTCGACTCGAAGATCTCGTTGAGCGAAGTGTCCTTGTCGTCTTCCGGCACGTTGACCACAGGGGCAAAAATGCTGTTGTTGGCCGCAGCCATGCTGCTGACAACGCGCGGCGAAGAACCGCTCGGTGCTTCGAGCTGGCGCGACCAAACCTTGTCACCGCTCTCCTCGTTGAGCGCGACGACTTCACCCTTCTCGCTGCTGTTGACGACTATCGAAGTGCCGTCATCGGGATCATTGACATTGGTGTTCGTGAGGATCGGAAACTCCTCGAGCGCCAGTTCGGTTCCTGCCTCGACGAGCTTGTCGACGAGCCATTCCGGACTGTCGGATCGATTCGCATCAATCGTCTCGCCCGAAGCCTCCTCGCCGGTGAAGCGATCGAACGCCGCGATCTGGCCGTTCTCGCCCTCGACGAATACGAAGTTCTTGTCGATCAGCGGCCCCGGGGCACCGGCGCCAAAGCCGTTCTTGGCCTTGAAGTCTGCCGTCCAGCCGACTGCGACATTGCTGATCGTGCTGGTCGTGATGCGACCGCCGACGTAGCGTGTGTTTTCGACGTTCTGGTTCTGAACCACCCAGGTATCGGCCGGCGTGTTGTTGACGCAGCCAGTTGCGACCAAGGCGATGCCGATCGCGAGCGCGGCGAGACTGGCGCTGACGAAGGCGCGATTGCGATCTGGGCGGATGTTCTGCTTTGCGGGGGTCATCAATTACCTTGCGCGGCGCAATCCTAGTCGGCTCTTGGCGCGACGCGCGGGTAAATCTATACGACGCGGTCGGCGGTGAGCCGACTGCGGTCAATCGACGATCGCGGGAAGGTAAACGCTGAACGTCGATCCTTCACCCAACACACTCTCGGCATGGATCAGTCCACCGTGTTGCTCGACGATTCCGCGAGAGACGGCGAGGCCCAATCCCGTACCGTCACTGCTCGCTTTGGTGGTGAAGAACGGTTCAAAGATTCGTTCGATCGTTTCGGGCATCATGCCCTCGCCGGTATCGGCGACGACGATCAAGACGTATTCACCGAGCTTCGCCCAGGGATGCGCGATGACGTAGTCGCGATTGATCCGATCGCGACGCCCGGAGATCGAAAGAGTGCCGCCATCTGGCATCGAATCGCGGGCGTTGAGGCCAAGATTGACGAGCACTTGATCGATCTGGGCCGAGTCGGCCAACACCTTCGGCAACACTCCGGCGATCTCGGTTCGCACTTCGATCGACCTGCCAACGACGCGATCGAGCATCTCCGCGGATGCGGCGATGCGTTCGCCGATATCAACCGGCGCGACCGCCAGATCCTGTTGCTTACCCAACGCGAGCAGCTGATGGGCGAGCTCGCTGGCGCCTGCGGCTGCGCGTTGGATCATGCCGACGTTCTCGGAAGCAGGTTCATCACTGACCTGGTCTCGCAACAGCTCGGCGCTGGCCTGGATCACCGAAAGCTGATTCGCAAAATCGTGCGCGACTCCCGCTGCCAGTTCACCCATGCTCTCGAGTCGCTGGCGCCGCGCGAGTACACGTTCGGTTTCGGCCGCCTGACGCAGCGCCTCCTCGCGTTTGTCGGCCAGCAGGATGCGCGCCGACGCGAGCACGGTTTGATTTGCAAGCAACTGGAGGTACTCGAGCTCGGCGTCGGTTGGAAGTCGTGGTCCCTCGTCGCCGAAGGTTCCGAGCCCGACGCAACCGAACGTGCTGTCGATCAGCTTCATCGGCACGTTAATGACCGTGCGATTGCCGAGCTGCTCGACGATCTCGCGGTTTACGTCGGGGTCGGCCTGGGCATCCTCGACGATCTGAATCTCACCGGTTTCGACCAATCGCTCGATGTACGGATCCCCGTCGATCGGAACCTCTTGCGCGGCGTCCCACGCGGATTCCACGCCGGGACCCTGCTGTGAGTGGATCTTGAACGTTTGGTGCTCTGGGACAACGATGCCGATCCAAGCCGTGTTGTACCCAACCGATTCACGAATTTCCGCGACGACTGCGTCGAGAAGTTCGTCGTGCGTGTTCACCGACTGCAGCCGTTCTGCAAACCCGAGTAGACGACTGTCTGTCAGCTGCTGGCCGGGCACAAACTGAAACCTATTTGATTGGCCGACCGCTCGCATGGTTTCTTCCTGCGGGCGGCAATGAGCACCGGCCGGCCGCTACTTCGATCGCCCTCTTCGACTTGGTCAACAGGCGATTTTCAAGAGTTGCCGAGACGCGGTTGCTTTGCTAAGTTGAGTGTTACGGCGCGGGGTGGAGCAGTCTGGTAGCTCGTCGGGCTCATAACCCGAAGGTCGCAGGTTCGAATCCTGCCCCCGCTATCGAAAAGGTCGCTCCTCGGGGCGGCCTTTTTATTGGGTTGACGGCTGCCGCGGGAATAGGCATCCCCCGACTACGACCGGTAGTTTGCGTGATTCGACGCAAGCACTCTCAGGAGGTCCAACCGCATGGCCAAGTACGTAGACGGTTTCGTTCTGGCGATCCCGAAAAAGAATCTCGACGCCTACAAAAAGCTCGCGAAGAGATCAGGGAAGCTGTGGCGTGATCTCGGCGCGCTGGATTACAAAGAGTGCGTTGCCGATGATGTGCCGTTTGGCAAGACCACTTCATTCCCTCGCAGCGTCGAACGCAAAAACAGCGAGACCGTGGTCTTCGCGTGGATCACATACAAGTCCCGCGCGTTCGACGTGACCAGTGGAAGTACCGTGACCATTCGCGGACAGGGCAGCACCTCGGGAGGAACTGCCTACTACGACGACAACTTCATGACGGTCGTGCCGGGCACGCAGTAGGCGGCACGCTCGGTCTCCTAATCCGAGCCAGTGTCAGGATCGATCACGTTCGCGAGGAGCGCCCCTACGCCGTCGCGAAACGTCCAAGCGTTCGCTCCGGACGGACGTCGCCGACACGGTCGCGAAAGATGCGGAAGTAGGCGAGCTCCTCGTGCGTTCGCAGCGGCGGTTCGACCGCGTCGCATTCGGCGTCGAACTCGGCAACCGTGATCGAATCAGCGAACGAATCCGTGAGCACGTCAGCGGCGCCGCTGCCATCGCCGAACTGGGCTTTGTCACGCCATAAGAGTTCATCTGGCAGCCAACCTGCGAATGCGGCGCGGAGGATCTGCTTTTCTGGAGCGGGACCGTCGCAAAGCTTCCATGCGGCCGGCAGGGAAAGCGCGTGCTCGATCATTTCCCGATCGAGAAAGGGCACGCGTGCTTCAAGTCCGTGCGCCATCGTCACGCGGTCACAGCGCTGTAAATTGAGATTGTGCAGTCCCTCGATGCTGCGGACCAGCTCGGCGTGCAGTTCGTCGGGGTTGTCGAACGCGCGCATGTACCCATACCCCGCGAACAGCTCGTCTGCCCCCTCCCCTGTCAGCACCACCTTGACGTGCCCTGCCGTCATCTCGGCGAGCATGTGGTTCGGGACCGCGCTGCGCACCAGCGACGGGTCGAACGCCTCGATCGACGCGATCACCTCGGGCAACCTGTCCATCGCCTCGTCGGCGGAATACGTGCATTCATGGTGATCGGTCCCGAGGAATTCAGCGGCTGTCCGAGCCGCCGTCAAGTCCGGCGACCCCACAACCCCGACCGCGAATGTCTTCAGCCTCTCGCCGTGGCGGTCCAGATAGCGCGCAGCGATCGCCGCGACCAGCGTCGAGTCGAGACCGCCCGACAGGAAGACGCCAACCGGTACATCGCCCATCATCTGTCGCTCGACCGCATCGATCAGTGCCAGCCGAATCCGCATCAGCGCATCTGCTGGTACGTCTTCGGGAGCCAGATCACTTGGTGCGGCGGAGCGCAGCGCGCTGGGTACGGGTGGCGCGAACTGCACCAGACCAGTCGCCGCAGTCCAGTAGTGACCCGGTGGAAAGGCATCGATTTGGCTCCGCAGCTCTGGCTCAAAGGCAACCATCTCGGAGGCGAATGCGACCGTCCCGTCCCGCTGCGCCCAGTAGAGTGGTTTGATTCCGATCGGGTCGCGAGCGACCAAAAAGTCTTCTGAACAACTTCCCATCGCGAACGCGAACATCCCGTTCAACTCGGCCAGTCCGTCAGGACCCTCCCGCTCGACGATGTGCAATGCGACCTCGTTGTCGGATGAGGTGCGAAAGCGATCGTCTCCAAGACGGCTGCGTAACGCCGAGTGGTTGTAGATCTCGCCGTTTCCGACAAAATGAAGTTCCGCGTCACTGCCAACGAGTGGCTGATGGCCGCCATCAACATCGACGATCGATAGTCGGCGATGGCCCAGCCAAGCTCCGTCTAGATTGACCTCGCCAATGTCGTCGGGACCACGATGAGCCAGACGGTCGAGCATCCGCCGCCCGACTTCAGGGTCCGTCACGCCGTGCTGGGCAGCGATTCCGCACATCTTCTACCGACCCAGGCTAAGCGATCAACCGGCCCGGCTCAAGCCAGCGCAGGGTTGGGACCGAGGATCACCGCGGGTTCAGGAGCGCCAGCCGGTGCCGGGTCGACGGACTTGCGAGCCGGTTGCTGGTGCGGCGGAGCCGGGCGGTCAACCCGGTAGGTGTCAGTGGCCCGGTCCTCCAGATGCGAAATCTTGGCGCGCGATGCGGAGATTGCCGTTCGCGGTGCGACCGCTGCCATCGCCGCGCCGGCTCGACCACCGGTTTGGGCAAGGACGGTGCCATCGGGGTCGACAACCTTCGCCTGCCCGAAGAATCGCAGTGGTCCAATCCGCCCCGTCAAGTTCGAAGAGACCCAGACGACCTGGTTTTCCAACGCGCGGGCCTCGTCGAGCAGATTGAAATGGCGGGTTTGTCGGTCGCTCGCGACGCGTCTCGCCGGGTTGTCCCGACAAACCGGCCATGCCGACAGCGAAGCGATGACTTCGGCACCGTCCAGCGCCAACGTGCGGGCTGCCTCGGGAAAGATTTTGTCGTAACAAACCAGCATCCCGACGCGGCCGATCGGTGTGTCGAACGCGGCAAAGCCGTCCCCGGGTGCGAACGCTTCGAGCTCGCTCGGCGGAAGGTGAACTTTGCGGTGGTGACCGAGGACGCCATCGCCATTCACGCAGATTGCACTCGAGTAGGGCAGGCCGTGCCCGCGCTCGGTGAAACCGGCGCAGATGACGAGATCCGCTGCGATCTCGCAGAGGCGTCGAATCTCCGGACCATCGAGCTCGATCGGCTCGGCGGAACGGCCGTCCGGCGTTAGATATCCGCCGATCGCGCTCTCTGGCAGCACGACCATCGATGCGCCATTCGCGCGGGCCGACTCGACCGCCCGTTCAATCCGGGCGAGCGGATCCCGTCCACGGGCACCAAAGGCTCCGGAGACTGCCGCGAACGTATGGCTTTGCGCCCTCATGCAGGCATTATTCGCTGTGCGGCCGATCGCGGATTGGGCCACATGTCCAAAAATCAGACCTCCGCGCTTAGACCAATGGCGCCAAGTCGCGGCGCAGTCGATCTCGGCTGATGCCGAATCAGTCGCCGACGGTGCCGACGGTCCGTCGCTGGTCCGTGAACTGAACGAGTTCGATCACCGTTCCTTTGGGCACGGCGTCGCCCAGGGCTTCGAGCAGGCCACTTGTATCTGCTGGTTTTGTCCCGGCGACGTGCACCTCGAGGTTCGAGCCGCTGTACTTGGCGTCCGAGACCTTTAGGTCCTGCGGCTCGGCCCATTCGCGTGCGGCAGCCTCGGCGTTGGCGCTTCGAGTCAGCAGCAGCGTCGTGCGAACAGTGACCGCCGAGAGCATGATCAAGACCAGCACCAAACCGGCACCAATCGCAATACGGGCTCTCCGAATCGACTTCGTGGCGGCGGATTCCTCCTCCGGGCGCATACCCATCCAGATGAACACGAGCGCCGTCGTGAGGATGATCGCGAGGACATTCGCAGCGAAGAGCATCAGCGCGCCGAACGAATCTCCCCAGTGACCGGCGACCGCCGTGACCCCGACTACGGCCAGCGGCGGAACCAACGAAATCGCGATCGCCACGCCCGGAACGATGTCGGAGATGTCGCGCCGTGCGATGCCCATGGCACCTGCCAACCCGGTCGCAACGGCGGCAAGCAGATCCACGAGATTTGGAGATACTCGGCTGTTGATCTGTGAATTCGTCGCCAACGGCACTACTTCCGGCATGACGACGTAGGTCAATGCGGCAACGCCGACGACGGCCGCTGCTCCCCCTAAAACTAAAGCCGTGGCCTTCTGCAGCGCGACCGCTTGCGCCGAAACCGTTGCATAACCGATCGCCTGGATCGGTGTCGCCAGCGGGGCGATGATCATCGCTCCGATCACAGTGGCCGTGGAGTCCGTCAGCACGCCGGCGCTCGCGATGACCCCGGAGAGCAGCAACAGCAGCCAGAACCGCGAATGCTTGGCCGTGACATCGCCGACAGTGAAGTCGAGGTCGCCGCGGATTTCATCCGGATCCTTCATCGGTCCGCGGAGGACCGTTTGAGCAATTCCCATGCGTAGTGTGTACCAACCGGCTCGGCGGCCGACGCGGGTTCGCCGACAGCGCGTTTAGCCTTCGTGCGATGCAACGTTCACCCGGCTTTTACATCGTTTCGACGCTGACGTTCCTTCTCGCTCTGCTCGCAATGAGCGGTTGCGGATCGTCCGAGAAATCGAGTTCGACAGGCGACGAGAGTCCGGTTTCCGGCGCCCCTCGTACGGTCAGCGAGAGCACAGCGCTTGCGCCACTGATCGTTGCTCCGCGCGAACCGGCCGTGCCATTCAAGGGCTCCAACGGCAAGTACATCGCTTCGTACGAACTGCAATTGCTCAATCCGACCCCGCTGACAATCACGCCGACGCGTGTGGTGATCTCCACTCCCGATGGAAAGAGCGTTGAGACGCTCACCGGCAAGCAGGTCGCATCCGCCATGGCACTTCCGGGCGAACGCTCGGGCGTCAGCGAGCTGACCGAGAGTCAAGTCGTGACGCTCTACCTGTCACCGGAGTTCGACAGCATCGATGCCATCCCCGACAGGCTTGAGCACGTCGTGACGGTCACCGCTCCGCCACTCCCCGATCGAGGCGTACCGACGGAACCGATAGCAGTCGATGTCGAAAAGGAGGTTTCGCCGCCGGTGCTGGGACCGCCGCTCGAAGCGGGATCGGGATACCTGGCGGCAGACAGCTGCTGCGATTCGGACCGTCATCGTCGCGCGCTACTGCCGATCGACAACAACCAATGGCTTGCGCAGCGGTTCGCAGTCGACTGGGAGCAGCTCGACGCGAGTGGGCGAACGGTACGGAAGGGCGCCGACGCGACCATGTCGTCCAACTACACGATCTATGGAAAGCAGGCGATCGCTGCGGCCGACGGCACTGTCGAATCGGTGGTCGACGGCCTTCCAGACCAGGAACCCGGTGCCCTGCCCGAAAGTTCCACGCTACCCGAGGCCGACGGCAACAACGTCGTGATCGACCTCGGCGGTGGTTTTTTCATGCTCTACGCGCACCTCAAATCGGGCTCGCTGAAGGTGAAGCAGGGCGACAAGGTCAAGCGCGGACAACCAATCGGACTCGTCGGCAACTCCGGCAACACGTCCGCTCCGCATCTGCATTTTCACGTGATGGACGGTCCGTCCGCACTCACGTCCGAGGGCGTGCCCTACGTGATCGACTCATTCGCGATCAGCGGCACGTTGCCGTCCAACGAGATCTTCGAAGAGCTCGAGAACACCTCCAAGGTGATTCCTGTGGAGTCCTCTCCTTTTGACGGCGCCCACGCGGACGAGATGCCACTGAACCTGAATGTCGTCACGTTCGAATGAATCGCTTGCGCATTCGGATGCTCAACGAGATCCAGCGCTGAAGTTCGGGCCGGCCCGCCGGTGCACGTTCCCGCTGTTGGCATCGCGAAGCGCGATGTCTGTGAAGCCGTCGTCGTTGAAGTCACCGGTGAACGGTTGGAGGTGAGCCCCGAACGCCCAGGTCAGGCTGGTCTCGGTCGAAAACGCGAAAGTGGGTCCGCGCCGAATCACGATTCTGCCGGTTGCGGGGTTGCGAGTACCGAGGTCGTCGACTCCGTCGCCGTCGAAGTCAGCGGTGAACGTCTGCTGCACCGGTGCTCGAACACAAATTCCGGGGTCGTCGGATCGTGCCGCGCCACACCAGACAGACCAGCTGGGCCGCGGCGTGCCATCGTGTCGGATAAG